>JALYLX010000124.1 GCA_030773995.1 Chloroflexota bacterium | reverse complement strand
GTTCCGCCGCGCGCAGCTCCTGGATCCGCTCGACAAGCTGCCTGGCGATCGTGCCCTGCTCGAACGGGCGGCCGCGATCGTCGCCGAACGCCGCAAGGCGAACGGACCGCCGCGACCCGGTCCGACGAACGACGAGATGCTCGCGCTGCTGCGGGAGCGGGTACACACCTAGGCCGTAACGGTTTCCGGACGCTCACCTCCGAAACTGAGAACTCACGCAGGGTTTCGGAGGTGTCGTCGATGTCCACGCAGGGGCTCGTCCGCGTCGCCGCGGCGAGCGAGGCGCTCTCGCTGCTGTTCTTCGCCGCGATCCACGCCGACCGCGACGCCGCGGCCCTTGCGGTCGTGTGCTTCGTCGGGCTCGGCCTTCTCCTCTGGCGCCGCACCGGCATCGTCGGCCTGGTCCTGCTCGGGCTGCTCTTCGCCGACGTCCTGTTCTTCACCGCGAGCGCCGGCGTCAGCAACGCGACGAACGGGGAGGGCCTCGCGTCGGTCGCGCTTCAGCTCTCGCTTGCGGTCATCTCGCTGACCGGCCTCGCTGCTCTGCTGTTCGCCGTCGTGCGGCGACCCGCGGTGGAGCGGCGCACCGGGCGTGCCCTGGCCGCGGTGGCGGTCGTCGGTGCGGTCGTGTTCCTGGCGAGCGCTGCGAGCGCACAAGTGGCTGCGGACGCCGCGGGCCCGTCGATCTTGCGCGTTCGGACGAAGGACACCGCGTACTCAACGCGCGATCTTGTTGCCCGCGCTGGCGAGATTCGCGTCGACATGACGAACGCCGACCTGTTCTGGCACACGTTCACGATTGACGCCCTCGGGGTGGACCTTCGGGTCCCGCTCGACGGCCGGCGATCGGTGACCTTCAGCGCCGCGCCGGGCGTCTACGAATATCGCTGCCAGATCCCAGGGCATGCCCAAGCCGGGATGACCGGGACGCTCACGGTGCGCTGACCGCGCGTCTCACCAGGCGACGAGCTTCCACACCTCCGGCTCGCTCGTGCCGGCCTCGCCGATCTCCGAGAACAGTCGGACCGCGCGCTTCAGGTGACGCATCGACTCCTCCTTGCGGCCCTGCGCGCGGAGGATGTCGGCGAGGTTGTTGTGCAGGGCGGCGCTGCGATGGCGGTCGCCGAGCGCCTCGCATTCGGCGAGGGCCTGCTCGGTGAGCTCGCGGGCGCGGTCGAGGTCGCCGGCGTCCTTCAGGGCGAGCGCGAGGTTGTTCAGTGCGGCCGCATGGGCCTCGCGATCCCCGAGCTCGCGGGCGAGGCTGACGCTCGTCTCGAGGTGCGCGCGGCTACCCGATGCGCCCAGGATCCCGAGGATGTTGTGCGCCTGAGCGAGGGCCCGTTTCTCCTTGGATCGCTCCGCGAGACCGAGGGCTTCCGTCGCGAGCCGCTTCGCGCGGGCGCCGTCGCCCGCCCGATGCGCCGCGAGGCTCCAGTCGGCGAGGATCCGGGCCTGCTCGCCCATCGTCGCGCTCGCCTTGCGCGCCGCGGTGTAGTGCCGCTCCGCGTTCGCCCAATCGCCGCGGCGATGATGGACCTGCGCGAGCTTGTGCTCGATCGCGGCTCGCCCCGCCGGCGTCGCCTTCGCGGCCGCGGCCTCGTAGCTCTCGATCGCGCGGCGGTAGTCGCCGTGCAGCGTGTGGACGTCGCCGATCGCCGCGGCGGTCGAGACCTCGGCCGGCGGCTCATCAATGAGTGTCCCGGCTTCGATCGCGTCGCGAAGCGCGCGCGTCTCGGCAGCCGGCGCGACCCCGAGCTCCCGGTCGAGCAGGCGGACCGCTTCGCGGTAATGGCGCAGCGCCGCGCCGCGGTCGCCCGAGCGCGCGAGCAGCCGGATGAGATCCCGGTGCGCGGGCTCGTGGAGCCCGTCGATCGCGAGCCTGCGCTTCGCGTGGCCGATGGCCGCGGCCAGATCGCCGTCGCGCTCCGCACTCGCGGCAAGGTGGGACAGCGCTTCGCCATACTCCGCCCGGAGCCCGTCGGACTCGGCCGATTGCCAGTCGTCGAACTGCGGGCTGTCACGAAGCGAGAAACCCTGCAGGAAATCACCGCGGTACAGACGCACCGCGTCCTCTGGTCGGCCCTCACGGATGGCGCGCCGGAATTCGGTCACATCGACGGTGAGCGCCTTGCGGTCCAGATCGATCGTCTCCCCCCCGGTCTCGAGCCACCGATCGCCGAGCGCCGAGCGGAGCACCGACAGCGTTCGTCGCAGCGCGCCCCGAGCCTTGTGCTCGTCGTTATCCGGCCACAACAGAGCGGCGAGGGTCTCGCGGCGCTGCGGCTGCGCCGATACGGCAAGATAGGAGAGCAGCGCGGTCGCCTTCCGCGTGTCGGTCTCCACCACCGTCCGACCCACCTCGATGCGTGGTGCGCCGAGCAAACGGATGGTCAGGCGGCTCATCGCGGACCCATGCGTAACGTTTGGAGGACGCCCCCTGCGCAGACTTGACCCGATGATGCGCGTCGCGACCCTCATCGTATCGGCGCTGGCGCTCGCCCTCTTCGCATTCGACCTCGCGCTGGTGGCCAGGTCGTGAGAGCCGCCTTCGTGACGCTCGTCTGCGCGATCGCGATCGGCTCGCTTGCGGTGGATCTGCTGTTCCTTGATTTCTTCGGCCCCACCATCGTCCTCGGGATCCCGACGCTAGCGTTCGCGATCGTCGGATCCATCCTCGTCCTCCGCCAGGCAGGTGATCCCATCGGCTGGCTCCTCGGCGTGGCCGGCGCGCTCTTTCAGCTGGTCTTCCTGCTCGCCGCATACGCGTACACGAGCATGCAGCCTGGCACCGCTCTGCCTGGAGGACAGGTGGCGGTGTGGTTCCTGTCATCGTTCCCCGTGACCGTCCTGTTCGGCCTGGTGCTCTCCGCCGTGGTCCTCTTTCCCGACGGCCGCCCGCCCAATCGCGCGTTCGCCATCCTGTTGTGGGTCTCGGTCGCCTGCGTGGTCATCGCCTTGGTGGGCGGAGCTCTAGGTGACCGGCTGATCGCCGTGCCGCAGCCGTTGGTCGGCCCGCACGCCGCCGATCCACCTCACCGGATCCCGAATCCCTCGCCGTGCAGGGACCGCTCGGCGATCTCGTGCTGCTCGCGGGATCCACGATGCTCAGGATCTTCCCGGCGCTGGCGCTCATCGCGGCGGCCGCGCTCGTGTTCCGGTTCCGCCGCAGCCGCGGGGTCGAGCGTGAACAGCTCCGGTGGCTCATGTACACCGCCGCCGTCAGCGTCGGGCTGCTGCTCATCGGGTTTCTCACTCCCCCAGGACCCGCCGCCGCCGTCGCTCAGGTCGCGTCGTTGGCCGGGATCGGCCTGCTCCCGATCGCGATCGGCATCGCGATCACGCGCTACCGCCTGTACGACATCGATGTCCTCATTCGGCGGACCCTTATCTACGCGGTGCTCTCGGCCGTGCTGCTCGCGACGTATGTCGCTGGCGTCGCCCTCCTGCAGACGATCCTCGCGCCGCTCACCGCCGGCAGCGGGGTCGCGGTCGCGATCTCGACCCTCGCCGTCGTCGCGCTCTTCCAGCCAGTCCGGACGCGGATCCAGGCCACCGTCGACCGGCGCTTCTACCGCGCGAAGTACGACGCCGAGCGGACCCTCGATGCCTTCGCCGCACGGCTGCGCGATGAGGTCGATCTCGCCGCGCTCCGGGGCGAGCTGCTCGGCGCGGTCAACGACACCGTGCAGCCGGCGCACGCGAGCGTGTGGCTCCGGTGAAGCCGCGGCGCCGAAGCTACCTCGTGAGAGCCGC
Source organism: Chloroflexota bacterium (assembly GCA_030773995.1). GTDB lineage: Bacteria > Chloroflexota > Limnocylindria > P2-11E > P2-11E > UBA4735. The sequence continues at coordinate 42,258 of JALYLX010000124.1, read as the reverse complement.
TTTTGCCGCGCTCGTCTGCGCCATGGCGATCGGCTCGTTCACCGCGGACCTGTGGTTCCTGGACTTCTGGTCCGCCAGCAGCGTCGTCGCCACGCTCCCGTTGCTCTCGTTGGCGATCGTCGGATCCTTCCTCGTGCTTCGGCGGGCGGGTGATCCCATCGGCTGGCTCCTCGGCGCGGCCGGCGCGCTCTTCCAATTGGGGAGCCTGGCGAACGCGTACGGATACACGAGCCTCCAGACTGGCGCGGCGTTGCCGTGGGGTGACCTCGCGTTGTGGTTCGGATACCCCGCCGCGATCACGGCGCTGCTCTTGGTGGTCTCCGCGCTGGTCCGCTTCCCCGACGGCCGCCCTCCAGGCCGGGCGTTCGCTGTGTTGCTGTGGGCTTTCGTTGCCTTCGGTGCGGCTACCGTCGTGGGGCTCGCCTTCGCTGACCAGTCGCTCCTCGCGCCGCGACAGCCAGGCGATCCGCCTCGATCGATCCCGAATCCATTTGCGGTGCACGGACCGGTCGGCGATCTGCTGCTGATCGCAGCGTCCGCGAGCAGTACCACCGCTGCGCTCGCGCTCATCGCGCCGGTCGTGCTCGTGGTCCGGTTCCTTCGCAGCCGCGGGATCGAGCGTCAGCAGCTCAAGTGGCTCATGTACATCGCGGCGATCACGTCGGGGCTGGGCGTTGTCGCGTCAGTGGGTCCCCCAGGGCCGATCAAGGTCTTGGCCGAGGCGACGGTCACGCTCGGGGTCGGTCTCCTCCCGATCGCGATCGCCCTCGCGATCTTCCGCTACCGCCTCTACGACATCGACGTCCTGATCCGCCGCACGCTGATCTACGCCGCCGTGTCGGCCGTGCTGCTCGCGACGTACGTCGGTGGGGTCGCGCTGCTCCAGGCGATCCTCGCGCCGCTCACCGCGGGGAGCGGGGTCGCGGTCGCGATCTCGACCCTCGCCGTCGTCGCGCTGTTCCAGCCGGTCCGGCGGCGGATCCAGGCCGCCGTCGACCGGCGCTTCTACCGCGGGAAGTACGACGCCGAGCGGACCCTCGATGCCTTCGCCGCGCGCCTTCGTGACGAGGTCGACCTCGTCGCGCTCCAGGGCGAGCTGCTTGGCGCGGTCAACGACACCGTCCAACCGGCGTACGCGAGCGTGTGGCTGCGGTGACGCTCGCGGGCGTCGCGGCATCGGCGCTCTATGCGATCACGCTCGCGCTCGACGGGATCGTCGTGCTCTTCGCGATCCGCACGGCCGGCGTCCCGCTGGCAGAGGGCCAGCCCCCATTGTTGGGACAGCTGCCGTTCTACGTCCCGATCATGCTGGCGTACAGCACCGTCGGGGCACTCGTCGCGGCGAAGCGCCCTCGCAATCCGATCGGCTGGCTGTTCCTTGCGGTCGCGCTGGGGTTCGCGGCATCGCTTGGGCTTGCCGGGTACGCGCTCGATGTCCACGTGAGTGGTTCGGCCGCCGAGCGCGCCGCCGTGGAGAGCGTCCACATCGGGGACCCGATCGATCTCGTCGTGACCGTCCTCGGCTTCATCCTGCTGCTCTACCCGACGGGCCGGCTGCCCTCGCCGCGGTGGCGGCCGGTCGCCGGATTCATGCTCATCGCGGCGACCCTCGGTCGCGTGTACGCAGGCCCGGGGCACGAGCTGTTCGGGCTCGCGACGCCGTTCGCGCTCACCGCGCCGTTCATTCGGCTGCGGTATGCCTCGCCGGTCGAGCGACGCCAGATCGAGTGGTTCGTGTACTTCCTCGCCCTCACCGTGATCGCGTTCGTGACGTCGCTCCTCGTCTCGGACCCGAACATCGGTGGGTTCTTCTGGGGCGTCGCGGCGTTCTGCGTGGGGATGACCGCGGTCGCGGCGGGCGTCGCGATCCTTCGGTACCGGCTGTACGACATCGACGTTCTCATCCGGCGCACCGTTATTTACGGGGCAACCACCGCCGGTCTCGCGGTCACGTTCTTCGCGGTCGTTCTCTCTGTCGAGGCGATCCTCAGCCCGTTCACGCGTGGCAACGAGCTCGCGGTCGCCGCGTCCACGCTGGTGAGCCTCGCGTTGTTCCAGCCGCTTCGGCGGCGGGTCCAGTCAGCTGTCGACCGCCGCTTCTACCGCGCGAAGTACGACGCCGAACGGACCCTCGATGCGTTCGCGGCGCGCCTTCGTGACGAGGTCGACCTCGTCGCGCTCCAGGGCGAGCTGCTCGGCGCGGTCAACGAGACCGTGCAGCCGGCGTACGCGAGCGTGTGGCTCCGATGAGCTAACCCGACTCCAGCTGCCCGGCGTACTTCTCGAGTCCCGCGATCACGCCCTTGAGCGCGAGCCCTTCGGTCTCCAGTCGCCGCGCGAGCCCCGCCGCCTGGCGGAGCCGCTCCGCGATGAGCGTCCACGCCGCGCTGCGGTGGGGCAGCAGGTAGCCGCCGATGTAAAACAGCTCGAACGTCGGCCCCGCCGTGCGACCCGGCGCGCTTGGCCCGAACGGCAGGGTCGTGAGGAGCTGACCGAGCGGCTTGATCGCGGCGAACATGAGCCCGACGCCGACGTTCTCGAGCTTCGCGAGCTGCTCCGGCGTTTCGTCGGTGTGGGCGAAATACCGGGTGAGGGCGAGCAGCACGATCTCGTTCACGACGTTGAACAGGTCGGCCACGCGCCGCGTGCGCGGATCCTCGATGAGCGGGACCGGGTCGCCGTACCGATGCGGGCGGACGTGGCCGGGCAGCACCGGACGCGCGGGCTCGAACGACGGATCGGCTGCGCGCAGCGCGAGGTACTCGTCGTAGACCTCGAGGAACTTTCCGAAGTGGGCCTCGCGCCAATCGCCGGTCGCGCCCTCGCCCTGCTCGACCACGACGTCGATCGCCTGGTGGGCGGTGTCGAGATCGGTCACCGCGACGAGCCCATCCCAGTGCATCACGTCGGGGCTCGTCTGGGCGGGCGCCGGCCCGATGAACAGCCGCTCCGGGCCCAAGGTCGAGGTCAGCCAGGAGAAGCCGACGTCGATCGCGCGATACAGGTGCCCGACCGTGGCGAACCCCTGCGGCGCCGGGACGATGTCGTCGTCGGCCATGAGCGGGCGCGCCCGGTCGATCGCGGTCTGCGCGTCTGGATCGTCGATGGCGACGCCTTCGGGGCGCTCGAGGAAGAGGAAGTGGCGGAGGGCGCGCTCGCCGAACGGCACGAGCGCGATCTGCACGCCGGCGGGGAAGTGCTTCGCCGCGGTCGGCAGATTCGGCCGGCTGAGGTGCGGGGCCGCGCCGATCGCCGTCAGAAGGTTCTGCACGAGCGTGAGGTGCAGCATCTCCTGCTTGGCGACGGTGAGGATCGTCGTGCGCCAGCGGTCCACGGCCTCGAGCTGCGCCTCGGTGAGGCCCTCGTCGGTCCGCTGCTTCATCGTGAACGCGGCGAAGAGGTACTCGCAAAGGATCGTGTGCTCGAGCTCGGCGGCCTCGCGGAGGAGGTAGATGAGCTGCTCGCGATGCTCGACGACGATCGGCGGCTCGGCCTCGGCCGGGACCTCGCGGATCGAGCTGCTCACGACAGGTTTGTAGGCGTCGAGCGTCCCACAGGCGTTACGACCGTAACGCTTCTCGGACGGGGTGCCGTGCACACTTCCCCGGATGACCGCTCGGCGGGTCGCCATCGCGTCCGCCGCAGGTAGCGCGGCGCTCTGTGCGAGCGCGCTCACCTGGCTTCTCTTGTCGCTCGACACGCCCACCGGGGAAGGAAGCTGGGGCTACCGCGGCTTCGGGCTGATCAACGCGATCGGGTTCACGACTATCGGCACGATCGTGACCCTCCGCCGTCCGTCAAGCGTGATCGGATGGTTCCTTCTCGCCAATGCCGTGCTCTGGTCGATCACCGCTTTCGCGGCCGAGTACGCGGTGCAGGCGATCGTCGGCCGGCCCAGCCCGCTGCCGGGTGGCATGTTCGCCGCGTGGCTGTGCTCCTGGATGTGGACGATCAATGTCGGGTCATACCCGGTCCTGTTCGTGATCTTCCCCGATGGCCGGATCTCGACTCCGGCCCGCCGCGCGGTCGTGGTCGCCGCGACCATCGTGACGGTCCTCCTGGCGATCCAGTTCGCATTTCGTCCCGGGCCGCTGCAGCTCGCTGGGTTCATCGACAACCCGCTCACGCCGCTGCCGCAGGCATCGGTCGACGCTGCCGGTACGGCTGCCCTGATCATCACCTTCCCGATGCTCGTCGCCGCCGCGGGCATGCTCATCCAGCGTTTCCGGCGCTCGGTCGGGGTCGAGCGGCAGCAGCTGAAGTGGCTGGCGTACGCGGCGGCGCCGGTCGCTCTGGTCGGTCCCCTCAGCGCCTACGTCCCGGGAAAGCCGATCCAGGTCATTGGCTCGATCCTCCAGCTCAGCATGCCGGCGGCGATCGCCATCGCCGTGCTGCGGTATCGGCTGTACGACATCGACGTCCTCATCAACCGGAGCCTCGTCTACGGAGCGCTGACCGCAGCGCTGGCCGCGACGTACTTTGCCATCGTCGTGTTGCTGCAGGCTCTACTCCGCCCGTTCACCGCCGGCTCGGAGCTCGCGGTCGCGGTGTCGACGCTCGCGACGCTGGCACTCGTTCAGCCACTGCGGCGGCGGATCCAGAACGCGGTGAATCGTCGCTTCTATCGATCGCGGTACGACGCGGTGCGGACGCTCGACGCGTTCAGCGCTCGACTCCGCGACGAGGTCGACCTCGATGCCGTGCGCGCCGACCTCATCGATGCGGTGCATCACACGGTGCAGCCGGCGCATGCGTCCGTCTGGCTTCGAGGACAGCCATGAGCTGGCCGCGACCCCGCGTTCTATTCGCGGTCGCGGCCTGGCTCGCCGCGGTCGCACTTGCTGTGATCTCGCTGGTCCTGCTCGCGCTCGGCTCGTCGGGCATCGCTTCGGAAGACGCACCACGTTGGCTCCTGGCGGCTGTCTATCTCGCGTACGTCGCGCTGCCGACTGTCGGAGCTCTCGTCACGGTGCGGCGGCCGGGGAATCCGATCGGACCGATCCTGCTCATTGCGGGTCTCTCGGTCTTCGCGTGGTTCAGCTCTTCGGCGTACGCCATTTATGCGCTGGTGCTCAAGCCGGAGCTAGGTGGTGGCGTGATCGCGAGCTGGTTTTCGGGATGGGTCCCCTTTCCGTACGCGTATGCCCTTCTCGTGTTCGTGCCGCTGCTCTACCCGGACGGTCGGTTCCTCTCGCGACGCTGGCGCCTCATTGGGTGGCTCGTCGGCGCGTGGGCGATAGCTCAGTTCGTCGCGGCCGCCTTCGGACGACCGGTCCTCCAGCCGAGCCTCGGCACAAGCGCTCCAAACCCACTCGCTGTGGCCGGTCTCGAGCCGCTCGACGTCCTCTTCAACGTGACGCTGGGCGCCCCTGTCGGGTTCGCGTCTCTCGCGATCTCGTGGGCTGCGGTCGTTATCCGCTTCCGTCATTCGCGTGGCATCGAACGCCTGCAGATCAAATGGTTCTTCTACGCGGTCGGCGTTGTGCTGTTCGCTTTCGCGCTATTCCCGCTCGCAATCATCGGTACCGTGATTGCCAGCGAGATCTTCTTCTTCACGTTCACGTTCTCGTTCCTGCTCATCCCGCTGTCGGTCGGCGTCGCGATCCTGCGTTACCGGCTGTACGACATCGACCACCTGATCAACCGGACGCTCGTGTACGGCGTCACGACCGGCGCGGTCGGGCTCACGTTCGTCGTCGGCATCGTCGTCCTCCAGGCGCTGCTGCGGCCGCTCATCAGCGGCTCCGAAGTGGCCGTCGCAGTCTCGACGCTCGCGAGCTTCGCGCTGTTCCAGCCGCTCCGTCGCCGCGTGCAGAGCGCGGTCGATCGTCGCTTCTACCGCTCCGGTTATGACGCCGCGCGAACACTCGATGCCTTCACTGTGCAGCTTGGTGACGAGGTCGACCTCGACGCCGTTCGCGCGGATCTTGTCGAGGCCGTCCAGCGCACGATGCAGCCGGCCCACGCGAGCGTCTGGCTGCGCCCCGAGTGACGTGACGATGGACCGTGCCCGCGCCGCCGCCATCGGGCTTGCGATCGCGACGTTCGCGTTGGCCGCCGCCGGCGTCGCGCTGGGTGGCGGGACGCTCGGCGGGCCGTACGGGACCGATCGCTCGTTGGCGGCGGGCGACGTCTTCCAGCTCGTATCGCTGCTCGCTATGGCCGTCGTCGGCCTCGTCGTCGCGCTCCGCCGACCCGGCAATCCGATCGGCTGGATCTTCAGCTGGCTGGCGGTCACCACGGCGACCTACCTCGCCGCCAGTGGGTACGCGATCCATGCGGTCGTTGCGCCTGGCGCGCTTCCCGGCGGTGAGTGGGCCGCATGGTTCCGCAACTGGGCCGACCGCCCGACGTCGGCGCTCATGCTCCTCGCGTTCCTGCTGTTCCCGACCGGACGGCTCGCGTCCCAACGCTGGCGACCCGCGCTCGTTGTGCCGCCGCTCGTCGCGTTGGGGTTCGCGGCGCGGGCGTTCGCCCCAGGCCCGATGGATTTCCTCGGCGCGCCGAACCCCGTTGGGCTCGGGTGGGTCCCACAGAGCGTTGGAAACGGCTGGACCGGTGGCATGCCGCTCATCGCCGGTACGTTTGTCGCGTTCGCCCAGCTCATCAGGCGCTTCCGAGCGTCACGCGGAGCCGAGCGAGAGCAGATCAAGTGGCTGACGCTGCCTGTCGTCGCGTTGATCGTCGCCATGACCGCGACCGTCGCGGCCCTGACGGCCGGCGTGTCGACCGACGACGCAGGGGTGGGCGGAACGGCGATCTCGGCGCTCTACTCGGTCGCGTTCTTCCTGCTGCCGATCTGCATGGGCATCGCGATCCTGCGTTACCGCCTGCTCGACCTCGACATCCTCATCAACCGCGCCCTCGTCTACGGCGCGACGACCGGTGGGATCGCGGTCGCGTTCGTCGCCGGCATCGTCGTGCTGCAAGCCGTGCTCCGCCCGCTCACGAGCGGGTCCGAATTTGCGGTCGCCGCGTCGACACTCGTCTCCTTCGCGCTCTTCCAGCCGCTTCGGCGCCGGATCCAAGCCGTGGTCGATCGCCGGTTTTACCGCTCGCGCTACGACGCGGTGCGCACGCTCGACGCGTTCGCCGCTCGACTGCGCGACGAGGTCGATCTGGACGCGGTCCGCGCTGACCTTGTCGACGCCGTCCAGCACACGGTGCAGCCGACGCACGCGAGCGTCTGGCTCCGGGACGCCCGATGACGCGGGTCGTCGCTGGTCTCGTCGCCGCGTTCTCGATCGCTGTGGTCATGTTCAACATCATCCACATCGGAGACTTCGGCTTCTTCGCGTTCGTCCCGATCTCCCTCTCTCCGTTCGCGCTCGTCGGGGCACTGCTCATCGTCCGGGTCCCGCGCAACGCTGTGGGCTGGCTGCTGATCGGCTCGGGTGTCTGCTTCGCGATCGCCTTTGCCGGCGGGGAATACGCGACGGCCGCGCTGGTCTTCGATCCCGGCAGTCTTCCTGCCGGCGAGGTCGCCGCCGGACTCTCACAGGCCTGCGTCGCCCCGGCGATCGGTCTCACCGTGCTCATGCTGCTGCTCTTCCCCTCGGGCCGCGGGCTCGGCGGTCGCTGGACCTTGGTCGAGCGCGCACTCATCGCGTTCGTGGTGTTCATCACCCTCATCGATCTCTTCAAGGCTGTGCCGGTTCCGGTGGGGCCACAAACGTCGGACGTCCCCCAGTTGGAGATCGCCAATCCGTTCGCGCTCCCTGGGCCGCTCGGTCAGGTCATCACCTCGCTGGCGGAGTTTGTGGACAAGACGACACTCCCGATCGTCTTCCTTGGGCCGTTGTCAGTGTTCGTCCGCTACCGCCGCGCGTCCGCCACTGAGCGTGAGCAGATCAAGTGGCTTGCTTACAGCGGCACGCTCGCGCTCGTGCTCCTTGTGCTCAGCAATTTCGTCCCCGGCGACCTTGGCAACCTGATCTGGCCGGTGGCCCTCGTGGTGCTGGGCACGCTGCCGGTCGCGATCGCCGTCGCGATCTTCCGCTACCGCCTGTACGACATCGATGTCCTCATCCGGCGCACGCTCGTATACGCGGCCGTGTCCGCGGTCCTCCTGGCGACGTACGTCGGCGGCGTCGCGCTCTTCGAGTCGCTCCTCGCCCCGTTCACTGCGGGCAACGGGATCGCCGTCGCGATATCCACTCTCGCCGTGGTCGCGCTGTTCCAGCCGGTGCGGCGGCGGATCCAGTCTGCTGTCGATCATCGCTTCTTTCGCGCGAAGTACGACGCCCAGAGCACCCTCGACGCGTTCGCCGCTCGACTGCGCGACGAGGTCGATCTGGACGCGGTCCGCGGTGACCTGATCGACGCGGTACAGCGCACGGTGCAGCCCGCCCACGCGAGCGTGTGGCTCCGCGAGTGAGCCGACGGCTGGCGATCGGCGTCTGGATCGTCTCGATGGCGATGATCGCGATCGGCCTCACGCTGATCGGACTGGTGCCGGCTGGACGCGCGCCCGCCGGCGCGACGCTGGGCGACGCGCTGCCGATCCTTCCACTGCCGCTGTCGGCCGCGGCGGTCGGCGCGGTCATCGGGTGGCAGCGCCCGGGGAACAGGGCAGGCATCGTCGTCCTCCAGGCCATCCTCCGGCCGCTCACGAGCGGGTCGGAACTCGCCGTCGCTGCCTCCACCCTCGCCTGCTTCGCGCTGTTCCAGCCGTTGCGGCGTCGCATTCAGGGAGGGGTGGACCGCCGCTTCTACCGCTCGCGGTACGACGCGGCACGGACGCTCGACGCGTTCAGCGTCCATCTGCGCGACGAGGTCGCGCTCGACGCCGTCCGCGCCGACCTGCTCGAGGCAGTGCGCGACACCGTGCAGCCGGTCCACGCGTCGCTCTGGCTGCGTGCCGAATGAACCGCACCCACATCGTCGTGATCGGGCTGGTCGCGGTGGCTGCGGTCTCCACCGCGGTGGGCCTCTTCATCCTCGCGATCTCACTCGGCGTCGCGGTGCCCGACTCGTGGGGGTTCCGCGGATTCCCCGCGATCTTCGCGGTCACGTTCACCTGGGTCGGCGCCGCCCTCGCCTGGCGGCGACCGAAGAACGCGATCGGTTGGCTCCTCCTGTCCGTCGGCGCTGTCGCCGCGACGCAGGTGCTCTTTGGGGAGTACTCGATCTTCGGGATCGTCGGCCGGCCAGAGCCGACGATCGGTGCGGTCTTCGCCGGATGGCTGGTGTCGTGGATCTGGGTGATCGAGGTCACCTTCGTTGCGGTCTTCCTGCTCCTCCTCTTTCCTGATGGCCGCTTCCTCTCGCCGCGCTGGCGCGGCGTCGCGTGGCTCGGGAGCGGCAGCGCGGCCATCGCGGCGTTCGGCCTGGCGTTCAACGCCGGCCCGTTGAACAACGCGCCATATGCGCAGAACCCCTTTCCGCTGTTCGGAGACACGGATCTCTCAGCGTTCTACTGGGCGATGGCCGGACTCGGGGTCGCCGGCGTCGGCGCGGCCACGTCGCTCTTCCTCCGGTACCGGCGGTCTCGCGGCACCGAGCGGCAGCAGCTGAAGTGGCTCGCGGTCGAGGCCATCGTCATCAGCATCGCCGTGATCGTCGGGACGTTCGCGCAGAACAACAAGTGGGCCTCGGTCTTTCTCATCAGTGCCATCGCGCTCGCGCCGGTGATGATCGGGATCGCCGTGCTTCGCTACCGCCTGTACGACATCGACGTCCTCATCAACCGCGCGCTCGTGTACGGCGCGACGACCGCGGGCATCGCCATCGCGTTCATCGCCGGCATCGTCGTGCTCCAGGCGGTCCTCCGCCCGCTCACGAGCGGATCGGAGATCGCGGTGGCGATCTCGACGCTCGCGAGCGTGGCCCTCGCCCAGCCGCTGCGCGCGCGGATGCAGGGCGTCGTCGATCGCCGCTTCTACCGCTCCCGGTACGACGCCGCACGCACGCTCGACGCGTTCAGCGTCCGGCTGCGTGACGAGGTGGACCTTGATGCGGTGCGGGCCGACCTCGTCGACGCAGTGCACGACACGGTGCAGCCGGCGCACGCGAGCGTCTGGCTCCGCGAGCCGACGCGATGAGCGCGCGTCATGCGGCCGTGATCGCGTGGACCATGTGGGGCATCGCGGTCCTCATCGGGCTCGGCAGCGTCCCGCTCGTCGTCGCGAATCGCGATGCGCCGATCCAGAGCTACTACGGGACGGCCTCGCTCGAGGTCGTGTTCGTTCTCACCTTCCTCGCCTTCCCGACCGTCGGGGCCCTCGTGGCGAGCCGCCTCCCGTCGAACGCCGTGGGATGGCTCTTGATCGTTGGCGGCCTGAGTTTTGAGGCGTCCCTACTCGGCAACGAGTACGCCGTATACAGCGCGTTCGCTGCGCCGCTGCCCGGCGCGTCCTTCGCGCTCTGGGCCAGCTCGACCTGGGGTTGGACGCCGGGGCTCGGCAGCCTCGCCGCGCTCTTCCTGCTGTATCCGACCGGCCGCCCGCTATCACCGCCCTGGCGGATCGCGGTCGGCGGGCTCGTTGTCGACATCGCGATCCTCACGGTCGGCTACGCGTTCCGGCCGGGCCCCTTCGATCCGCCGTGGACCTTCGTCACGAACCCGTACGCGGCGGGCGGGACTCTCGGCGACTTCATGACCGCATTCAGCTGGATCGGCAGCATTGGCGGCGCGGTCGCGATCGTCCTTGGCGCAGCGAGCCTCTTCGTCCGGTTCCGTCGGGCGCGCGGGATCGAGCGCCAACAGCTGAAATGGCTCGCCTACGTCGCGGGCCTGCTCGGCGCATACGTGCCGTTCGCGTATTTAGCCTTGTTTCAGCCGAACAGCTCGCTCTTCGTCCCGGTCTCGCTGTTCGGGATCCTCGTGTTCCTGACGATCCCCATCGTGACCGGGGTCGCCATCCTCCGCTACCACCTGTACGACATCGACGTCGTCATCGAGCGCACCCTCGTCTACGGCTTGACGAGCGCCGCGATCGGCGCGGCGTTCTTCGGCGGCATCGTCCTCCTTCAAGCGGCGCTACGACCGCTCACCGGCGGCTCGGAGATCGCCGTCGCGGCCTCCACCCTCTTCTGCTTCGCGTTGTTCCAGCCCGTCCGTCGCAGGGCGCAGTCCACCGTCGACCGGCGCTTCTACCGCTCGCGGTACGACGCGGTGCGTGCCCTGGACCGCTTCGCGACCGAGCTCGCCAGTGAGGTCGAGCTGGCCGCGGTGCGCGCCAGCCTGCTCACCGCGGTCGGCGAGACCGTCCAGCCGACGCACGCGTCGGTGTGGCTGCGATGACGGTCCGCACCCTGGCGACGCTGCGGCTCGCGATCGTCTGGGTGACCGTCGTCCTCGCGCTGGCCGCGACGGCGCTCGCCTGGCTCAGCCGGGACACGCCACCACCACCTGGCTCAAGCCTCGGCACGAAGGCCCTCGACATCGCGTACCCGATCGCGTTGCTCACATTCGTCGCCGTGGGCGAGCTGATCGGCCGCTGGCATCCGCGACACCTCGTCGGCTGGATGTTCGTACTGCTCGGGTTTTCGGCGGAGATCCTGCTCGGCAGCACGAGCTACGGGTTGTACGGAACGGTCACGGCGCCAGGCGCGCTGCCCGCGGCCGGCATCGTCATGTGGCTCTCCACGTGGACCTGGGCCCTCCCCGTGAGTGCGCTCGTTGTCGCGCTCCTCGTCTTCCCCGACGGTCGGCCGATCAGCCCCCGCTGGTGGATCGTCGCGTGGATCTCGCTCATCGCCGGAGTCCTTCAGGGTCTCGCCGACGCGTACCGCACACCGCTCGTCCTGACCGACATTCGGATGGACACGCCGCTCGGCACACCGTTCCCGCTCGAACCGCTCAATGTCGTCTCCGCGATCGGCACAGTCGCGTGGTCCGCCGCCGCGCTCGCGGCCGTGGCGTCGCTCATCGTTCGGTTCCGACGCGCGTCGGGCATCGAGCGGCAGCAGCTGAAGTGGGTCGCCTACGGAAGCGCCATCGCGATCCTGGCGTTCGTCTTCGGGAACTTCTTGTACGCGGTGCCGGAGATCGGTCCGATCTACGCCGCCGTGTCGGCGGTCGGAGTACTGCTCATCCCGATCACCGCGGCGCTCGCGATCCTCCGCTATCGCCTGTACGACGTGGACGTCGTCATTGAGCGAACGATCGTGTACGGCGCGCTGTCGGCGACCCTGGCGGCGACGTACTGGCTCCTCGTGCTCCTCCTGCAGTCCGTGCTACAGCCGATCACGGCCGGGAGTGAGCTCGCCGTCGCGGGGTCGACGCTCGCGACGCTGGCCCTCGTGCAGCCCCTGCGCACGGGCATCCAGCGGCGGGTCGACCGTCGCTTCTACCGCTCGCGGTACGACGCGGCGCGGGCGCTGGATCGCTTCACGACCGAGCTCGCCACCGAAGTCGATCTTGGCGCGGTCCGCGCGAGCCTGCTGGCCGCGGTCGGCGAGACGCTGCAGCCGACCTCAGCATCGGTCTGGCTGCGGGACCAGCCGCGATGAGGTCGGGCATCACGTGGCGCACCGCCGCAGCCCTCGCGTGGGCCGCGCTGGGCTTCGATCTCCTCGTCATCGTCACCGGCGCGATCGTCAAGTTCTTCGGCCCGCCGATGCCGTACCAGCTCGATCTCGACCTCCTCAACATCTTCGCCCTGTCGATCGTGGCGTTCGGCCTACTCGGCGCGCTCATCGTGACCCGCCGCCCCAAGAACCGACTGGGGTGGGTTTTCACTGCCATCGCGTTCGTCCACTCCCTGGGCTACCTCGCCGCGGCGATCGCGGGCGTGCTCATCTACCGCGGGCCGACGCCCGAGCCCGCTGGTGTCCTCCTCGCGTGGGCCTTCATCTGGGCGGCGAATCTGCACTACGTCCCGTCCGGCACGTTCGTGTTCCTGCTGTTCCCGGATGGCCACCTGCCCTCGCGGCGCTGGCGGTCGGTCGTCGTGCTCACCGTCGCTTCGATGGTCGGCCTCGTCGTCGGGACCGCGACGATCCCGGGGCCGCTCCTCGTCTTCCCGGACATCCAGAACCCGTTCGGCGTCGAGGGATCCCTGCCGCTCGTGCTGGCGGGCCTGTCGTTCCTCATTGGCGGCGGGTGCGGGGTCGCCTCGGTCGCGTCGCTGTTCGTGCGCTACCGGGGCGCGGCGGGCGTGGAGCGGCAGCAGATCAAGTGGTTCCTCTACGGCGGTGCCGTCGCGATCGCGGCGTTCCCGGTGATCGTCGGCCTGGGGGTGCCGATCACGTCCGCGACGTACGTCGCGAGCGGCGCGACGATCGTCACCTCCGCCGCGGCCGCGGTGGCGATCTTCCGCTACCACCTCTACGACATCGACCTCCTCATCAATCGCACGCTCGTGTACGGGCTCACGACCGGCGGGCTCGCGCTCGCGTTCTTTGCGCTCGTCGTCGCGCTGCAGGCCCTCCTCCATCCGGTCACCGGCGGCTCCGAGCTCGCGGTCGCCGGGTCGACGCTGGGCACCGTCGCGCTCTTCCAGCCCCTGCGGCGGCGCGCCCAGGCCGGGGTGGACCGGCGCTTCTACCGCGCGCGGTTCGACGCCGGCCGTACCGTCGACGACTTCAGCGTGCGGCTCCGTGACGAGGTCGACCTGGAGGCCATCCGGGCCGGCCTCTTGGACGCGGTCGGCAAGACCATGCAGCCCACTCACGCGAGTGTGTGGCTCCGGGAGCGGCCGTGAGTGCCATTCGCCGTAACGGTTTCAGGACGGCCGTGGCCGAGGATGTGAGCAGGCCGGATCGCCAAGGTCCTGGGAGGGATCACCGATGAGCTACCGCACCGTCGCCACCGCCAGCGCGATCGTCTCGGTCCTGTACGGGCTCGCCGCGCTCCTCGTCCCGAACGCCCTCGCGTCGCTGTTCGGGATCGCCATCACTACCGTCGCGGAATACGAGGGCCGGCTCCTCGGTGGCGCGTACCTTGGCTACGCGATCGTGAACTTCCTGAGCAGAGACACAGCCGAGCCGTTGACCCGACGGGCCATCGCCGCGGCGAACGCGGTCGCGTGGGCGGTCGGTCTGGTCGTTTCGACGCTCGGCCAGCTCCAGGGACTGTCGAACGCGATCGGCTGGACGACGGTCATCATCGCCCTCGTGTTCACCGTGGTCTGGGCGTGGACGTACCTCGCGGAGCGCGGGCGTGGTGCTGAGGCGCAGCGCGTGCCGGCGCATTGATGGTTGACGGGCGCTGGCGCGTCGCGATACGCGGCGAGATCCCGACCGACGCGGTCGAGGCGCTCGGGCGCATCGCGGACGTCCGTTCGGCCAGCGCTGGCGACGTCGATGACGATGACCTGATCGTGCTCGGCGGCGGCGTCGACGCGGCCACGTTCTGCGCCACGCTGGGCCGACGCGCCGCCGGTGGCTGGACCCCGGTGCTGGTCGTCGGCGCCGACGAGGACGAGCTGCGTCTCGCGCTCGACGCCGGAGCCGACGACGTCGTCCGCGCGGACGGCGCACCGGACCAGGTCGTCGCGCGCGCGCACACGCTCCTACGGCTGAAGGAGAAGCACAAGGAGGTCGAAGCCCGAGCGACGCAATTCACCGACTGGACGCGCACGCTCGTCGGCGAGGTCGCCGAGCAGGTCGAAAAGTTGCAGCGCGTCGAGCGGCTCCGTCGGTTCCTTTCGCCCCAGGTCGCGGAGGTCGTCGCGGGCGACGAGCGACTGCTGGAGAGCCATCGCCGCGAGATCGCCGTCGTGTTCTGCGACCTGCGTGGCTTCACCGCGTTCTCCGAGCTCGCCGAGCCGGAGGAGGTGATGGACGTCCTGCAGGAGTATCACGCCGCGCTCGGCGAGCTCGTGTTGCGCTTTGGCGCGACGCTCGAGCGATTCGCTGGCGACGCGATCCTCGCGTTCTTCAACGACCCGGTGCCGTGCTCCGAGCCCACGGCGCAAGCCGTCCGGATGGCGACGGCGATGCGCGACAGCGTGCGCGCGCTCGTCCCCAACTGGCGCAAGTCTGGCCACGATCTCGACTTCGGCGTCGGCATCGCGTTCGGCTACGCGACGCTCGGACGGATCGGCTTCGACCGCCGATTCGATTACGGCGCGGTCGGCAGCGTCGTGAATCTCGCCGCGCGGCTTTGCGCCGAGGCGCTCGGCGGCCAGATCCTCCTCAGCGAGCGTGCTCACGGGATGGTCCCGGGCCTCGTCGAGGCGGAGGCGCTCCCGCCACTCCAGCTGAAGGGCTTCCACAAGCCGATGCTCGCCTACAACGTTATCGGCCTGCGGGCGGACCCATCGAACACCTCCGATGCGGCTCGCCGCTCCGAGCGGAACCGTAACGATTCTCGGACGGCGGCGGGATAGAAAGGAGCCACATGACGCTCACCAGGACGCTCCGTAGGGTCACCGGCCGCGGCGGGCGGCCCTCCGCGCCGCAAGCGGATTCGCTGGCCGGCGCCCGGATCGTCGACACGCCACCGATCGAGATCGCGCCGAACGACCCGATCCTCGCCTACTTCCACGCCGGCTCCGGTGCCGTCCCGATCGACGAGCTCCAGCTCGAGTCGCCAGCGGTCAGCGCGCTGCGCGCCGCCGGCGTGAAGCTCGTCGTGCCGCTCATCAGCCAGGGCGAGCTCATCGGCCTCCTCAACCTCGGCCGCCGGCTCTCCGACCAGGACTACTCGACCGACGACCGCCGGCTCCTCGAGAAGCTCGCCGCGCAGGCCTCGCCCGCGGTACGGGTCGCCCAGCTCGTGCGCGAGCAGGAGGCCGAGGTCCGGGCCCGTGAGCGCATCGACCAGGAGCTCCGCGTCGCGCAGCTCATTCAGCAGCAGTTCCTCCCGAAGACCCTCCCGGATCTTCCCGGCTGGCAGATCGCGGCGTTCTACCGCGCGGCCACCCAGGTCGGCGGTGACTTCTACGACTTCATCGACCTGTCCGGCGGGCGGATCGGCCTCGTCGTCGGCGACGTCACCGGGCACGGCGTGCCCGCCGCGCTGGTGATGGCGACCACCCGGAGCGTCCTTCGTAGCGAAGCGCCGCGGCTCGTCGCGCCGGGCGCGGTGCTCGCGCGGGTGAACGACTTCCTGCACGCCGACATCCCGGCGAACATGTTCGTCACCTGCCTCTACGCGGTCCTCGACCCGATGACCGGCGCGCTCACGTACGCGAACGCCGGCCACGATCTGCCGTTCGTGCGGCGCGGCGATAAGGTCGAGGAGCTCCGGGCCACCGGCATGCCGCTCGGCGCGATGCCGGGCATGTCCTATCAGGAGAAGGAGGCGGTCCTTGGCCCCGGTGACGTGATCCTCCTCCATAGCGACGGCCTCGCCGAGGCTCACGACCGCTCGCACGCGATGTTCGGGTTCCCGCGGATGCGGGCGCTCATGGGCCAGCTCGGCATTGGCCACGAGCTCATCGACGGGCTCATCAGCGCGCTCGAGACGTTCACCGGGCCGGCGTGGGAACAGGAGGACGACATCACCCTCGTCACCCTCGCGCGCTCCGCCGGCCCCGCCGGCGAGCACGTGCTCCTGGAGTTCCACGAGCCGAGCGCGATGGGGAACGAACGCAGGGTGATGGAGCGGGTCGCCGAGGTCGTGCGCGGCGTCGGCCTCGATCAGAAGCGCTTCGACCGCCTGAAGACCGCGGTCTCCGAGGCGGCGATGAACGCGATCGAGCACGGCAACCACGGCAATCCTGAGCTGCCGGTGCACGTGCGCGTGACCACCACCGACCACGAGCTCACCGTGCGGATCGTCGACAACGGCGGCGGCAAGGAGATCCCGGAGGCCCAGACACCGGACCTCGAGGCGAAGCTCGCGGGGCTGCAGAAGCCACGCGGCTGGGGCCTCTTCCTCATCAAGAACATGGTCGACGACCTGCGCACGCACACGACCGAGACGCATCACACCGTCGAGCTCGTCATGCGACTCGACGAGAAGGGAGCGGAGCAGTGACCACCACCGAGAGCACCGTGCGGTACCGCGACGGGACGGCCGTCGTGGACCTGCCGGCGCAGATCGACTCCACCGCAGAGCACGCGCTCAACGACGCGTACGCGGCCGCGGCGGCACACGGTTCCAAGACGGTGCTGCTCAACTTCGCGGGCGTCGACTTCCTGTCGAGCACCGGGATCGCGCTCATCGTCGGGATCCTTGCCCGTGCACGGAAGGACGGCCGCAAGATCAGCGCCTCCGGTCTGTCGGACCACTACAAGGAGATCTTCGAGATCACGCGGCTCGCGGACTTCATGACGATCTTCGCGGACGAAACGACGGCGTTGAAAGCAGGAGGGGCGACATGACCACAGCGATGACGACCACCGCGGCCGACCGTATCGACGAGCGCACCATCGTGATCCGCGTCCGTGGGGACGTGACGGCGGCCTCGGAGGGCCCGCTCATGGCCGCGTACAGCCAGGCGGGGGAGAAGACCCGCGCGATCATCCTCGACTTCTCGGGGCTCGAGTACATGAACAGTGGTGGGATCGGGCTGCTCGTGACGCTCCTCGTCCGGGCCAACCGGCAGAAGCAGAAGCTCCTCGCCACCGGACTGAACGACCACTACAAGCAGATCTTCGAGCTCACCCGGCTCGATGAGGCGATCACGATCCATGACACCGAGGCCGCCGCGCTCGCGGCGATCACGGCGTAGCCGAGGATCTCGTGACGCGCGAGGCACCGCTCGACGCCTCGAAGGCCCGCGACGACGCCGCGAGCTGGGCGACGCCGACCGGCGTGCTCAGCGTCGGCGACATGCCGGCTGGTGCGGTCAACCGCAACGTGGCCGGCCGGCGGCTCGTCGGCCCGGTGCAGGGCTTCGGCCAGCTGTGGCAGAAGACCTACCGGATCCGCCTCGAGCGCGACGCGCTCACCCCCGCCGAGGTCATCAGCGAGTGGAAGGCGAACTACGCGAGCTACTGGCCGAAGGGCAATCGGTTCTACGCGCCGTCCGCCGGGATCCAGCCCGGTGGCGTGGCGCTCATCAATGCGACCTCGCTCGGCGGGGTCCAGCTCTCGACCGGCATCGAGGTCATTTACGCCGACGATGAGTCGTTCGCGTTCATGAACGCCGAGGGACACCCGGCCGCGGGAATGATCACGTTCAGCGCTGAAGCCGCTGAGAACGGCGTCTGGGCGCAGGTCCAGGTCCTCATCCGCGCGAACGACCCGATGTACGACCTCATGCTCCCGCTCTACGGACACCGCGCCGAAGATCAGATCTGGACGAAGACCCTCGGCGCGCTCGGCGCGCACTTCGGCGCGAGTGGCGACGTCACCGTCGAACGGCTCTGCGTCGACCGTCACCGCAACTGGTCGCAGGCGAAGAACATCTGGCGGAACGCGGCGATCCGCTCGGGGCTCTACATGGCCGGCGCACCGATCCGCTGGGTGCGCCGCCGCATCCACAACGCGTCGTAAGGGAGGCTCGACATGTCACGCGATGACGGCAACTGGGCGAAACCGATCAAGAACCTCGAGGCGAGCGATCGCGACGGCGCGATCAACGCGAACGTGCAGGGCCGCCGGCTGAACGCCGCGAACGGCGGCTTCGGCCGGCTGTTCCAGAAGACGTTCTCCGTGCAGGTCGGCTCGTCGGTCACACCGGAGGAGGTCATCCGCGTCTGGAAGACCCGGTTCGGCGAGTTCTGGCCGAAGGGCCAGAAGATGTTCCTCCCCGCGACCGGCATCGCGCCGGGCGAGGTCGGCCTCATCAACGCCTCGATCCCCGGCACGCCCACGATGGCGACCGGCATCCTCGTCATCTACGCCGACGACGTTTCGTTCAGCTTCATGTCGCCGGAGGGCCACCCGATCGCCGGACCGCTCACGTTCAGCGCGTACACCGACGAGTACGGCTTCACCGTCGCGCAGGCCCAGGAGCTCACGCGGGCGAGCGATCCCTTCTGGGAGCTCGCGATGATGATGCCTGTCCTCGGCGATCGCATGCAGAACGACATCTGGCGCGCGACGCTCGCGAACCTCGCGCGTCACTTCGGTGCCCCGGACGCGACGGTGCACTCGAAGATCGTCATCGTCGATAGCAAGCGGCAGTGGCGCAACGCGAAGAACATCTGGCAGAACGCAGCGATCCGCTCGGGTCTGAGCGCACCGCGGCGGTGGGCGAAGCGCCTCGCGACGCGGTGACGCTCGGCGCATCGTGCCGGTCGCTATCGTGACCACCGTCGTATGGCTGCCCGAGGACCGGCCTGAGCTCGCGCTCGCCTGATATCGACGCGGCCATCATCGGCAGCGGGCCCAACGGCCTGGCGGCAGGGATCGAGCTCGCGCGCGCGGGCCTGAAGGTCCGCGTGCACGAGGCCCAGCCGACGGTCGGCGGCGGGTCGCGCAGCGCGGAGCTCACGCTCCCGGGCTTCGTCCACGACCTCTGCTCGGCGATCCACCCGCTCGGCGCGGGCTCGCCGTACTTCCGCACGCTCCCGCTGCAGGAGCACGGGCTCGAGTGGATCCACCCAGACGTCCCGCTCGCGCATCCGCTCGACGACGGCACCGCGGCGGTCCTCCACCGCTCGCTCGATGAGACCGTGCGCGGCTTCGGGGACGACGGGCGCGCGTACCGCCGGCTCCTCGGCGCACTCGTCCCGCGCTGGGACGAGCTGTACGGCGAGACCGACCGGCCGATGCTTCACCTCCCGCGGCACCCGTTCCTCCTCGCGCGGTTCGGGATCCCGGCGATGCTCCCCGCGACGACGAGCGCGCGCCTGTTCTCCACGCCAGGGACTCGCGCGCTCTTCGGCGGGCTCGCGGCGCACTCGTTCCTTCCGCTCAATGCGCCGTTCACGACCGCGTTCGCGCTCGTGCTCGGGATCTCGGCGCACGCGGTGGGCTGGCCGATGCCGCGCGGCGGCTCGCAGAAGATCGCCGACGCGCTCGCCTCCTACCTGCATGCGCTCGGCGGCGAGATCCGCACGAGCGATCCGATCGACGCGTGGACCCAGCTCGGGAAGGCGCGCGCCTATCTGTTCGACACGACGCCGCGCGCGCTCGAGCACATCGCCGGCAACAAGCTGAACACGACGTACCGGCGGGTCCTCCGCGACTACCGGTACGGGCCCGGGGTGTTCAAGGCCGACTACGCGCTCGCCGGTCCGGTCCCGTGGCGCGCCGATGCGTGCCGGCAGGCCGGCACGGTGCACCTCGGTGGCACGTTCGAGGAGATCGCGGCGGGGGAGCGGCAGATCGCGCGCGGCGAGCATCCGGACTCCCCGTTCGTGCTCGTCGCGCAGCAGAGCCTGTTCGATCCGACGCGCGCGCCGCGCGGGATGCACACCCTTTGGACGTACTGCCACGTGCCGAGCGGCTCGACCGAGGACATGACCGGGCGGATCGAGGCCCAGCTCGAGCGATTCGCGCCCGGGTTCCGCGACCTCATCCTGAAGCGGAGCGTCATGAACACGCGCGACGTCGAGTCGCACAACGCGAACTACGTCGGCGGAGACATCTCGGCCGGGTCGCATGCGCGGCTGCAGTTCATTGCCCGGCCGACGTGGTCGATCGATCCGTACGCGACCCCGAACCGCGATATCTACCTCTGCTCGGCCGCGACCCCGCCCGGCGCGGGCGTGCACGGGATGTCGGGGTACAACGCCGCCCAGTCCGCGCTGCGGCGGAGCTTCAGCTGAGCTGATGCGTCTCGCCGCGCCGACCTTCGACCCGGCCCGCCGGTTCACCGATCCCGACGACGTGCTGCGGACGGTCTTCGGGTTCCACGAGTTCCGGCCGGGGCAGCGCAAGATCATCGATGCGGTCATCGCTGGCCGCGACTGCATCGGCCTGATGCCGACCGGCGCGGGGAAGAGCCTCACGTTCCAGATCCCGGCGAAGATCCTCGACGGCACGGTGCTCGTCCTGTCGCCGCTCATCTCCTTGATGAAGGATCAGGTCGACGCGCTCGTGCGCACCGGCTTCCGCGCGGCGCTCCTGAACTCGACCTTGGCCTGGGACGAGCGGCAGCGCACGCTCGCGGCGCTCCGCGCCGGCGAGCTCGACATCGTCTACGTCGCACCCGAGGGGCTCGGCGAGGGCCTGCGCGGCGTCCTCGCGGCAGCCCGGATCGGCCTGGTCGTCGTCGATGAGGCGCACTGCATCAGCCACTGGGGCCACGACTTCCGGCCCGCGTACCGCCAGCTCGCGGGCCTCAAGGCCCAGCTCGGCGACATCCCGATCCTCGCCCTCACCGCGACGGCCACGCGCCAGGTCGTCGGCGACATCATCCGCCAGCTCGGCATGCGGAAGCCCGACGGATTCAAGAGCTCGTTCTTCCGGCCGAACCTGATCATCACCACCCAGAAGAAGGGTGTCGGTCGCGAGACCAGGAAGGACATCCTGGCCCTCATCCGAAAGCATCGCGGGGAGAGCGGGATCGTCTACTGCCTCTCCCGCAAGAGCGTCGACGACCTGACCGTATGGCTTCGACGGAACGGCGTTGAGGCCCGCGCGTATCACGCGGGCCTGAGCGACGCGGAGCGCGCCGACAATCAGAACGCGTTCGCGCGCGACGAGGCGAACGTCATCGTCGCGACGGTCGCGTTCGGCATGGGCATCGACAAGAGCAACGTGCGCTTCGTGATCCACCGCGACCTCCCGCGGAGCCTCGAGGGCTGGTACCAGGAGATCGGGCGCGCCGGCCGCGATGGCCTCGAGAGCGACTGCGTCCTCATGTACTCGTGGGTCGATGTCGTCGCCTACGAGCGCTTCCTCGATGACATCGAGGACCCAGCCCTGCGCGCGACGACGAAGGAGAAGACGGTCCGGTTGTTCAACTTGGCCGAGAGCGGACGCTGCCGCCACCAGTCGCTCGCGGCGTACTTCGACGAGCAGATCGACCGCTGCGGCACCAGCTGCGACGCGTGCCTCGGGCGCGACCTCGGCGCGCTGCTCGGATCGGCCGCGGTGTCAACGATCGCCCGGAGCGCCGCGCCGAAGGTCCACATCGACGCCGAGCCGAACCTCGAGCTGTTCGAGAAGCTGCGCGCCCTGCGGAAGGCGATCGCGGACGCCGAGCAGGTGCCGGCGTACATCGTGTTCAGCGACGCGGTGCTCCGGGCCATGGCCGCATCCGTGCCGACGACAGAGCGCGGGCTGCTGGCGATCTCCGGTGTCGGCCCGGTGAAACTCGAACGCTACGGCGAGCGGTTCCTGGAGCTCCTGCGGACCAGCTCGGGGGATGTGCCGGCGGAGTGATGGCGGACGCGAATGCGGACCTGAGAGCGAGGCAACGCGATCTTGTTCGCCGCGGCTACGACGCCATCTCTCGCGCATACCGCGACGATGAAGGCAGGTCCAATCCCGGAAAACCCGACGAGCGTACGGACGACTACGCCGGATGGGTCGATGCCTTGGCGCAGCTGCTGACGCCCCGCGCCAGAGTCCTCGATCTTGGATGCGGCGCCGGCGTCCCGGCGACCAAGCTGCTGACCGAACGGAACTTCGACGTGCTCGGCCTGGACATTTCCGCGGTGCAGATCGAGCGAGCCCGCCAGCTCGTACCGGGAGCTACGTTCGAGCAAGCCGACATGGTCACCTGGGACCACGAGCTGGCATCCTTTGATGCGGTGATTTCCTTCTACGCACTGATCCATGTACCCCTCCAGGACCAGCGGAACCTATTGCCAAAGATCCGTCGTTGGTTGCGCCCGGCCGGCTACCTGCTCGCGATCGTTGGTTCGGAGCGTTGGACGGGAATTGAGGAGTACCTCGGGGCGGGCGGCGATGTTCTGGGACCATGCCGACCGAGAGACGTATCTCACTTGGCTCACCGAGGCTGGGCTCGAGCCTCTCTGGGATCGCTTCGTGCCCGATGGCAGCGTCGGGCATACGCTTGTCCTAGCGCAAGCGACGCCGCCTCACCACTAGCTTGTCATTCGGCTTTCCGCGATGACCGCGTCGAACGGTAAGGCGGTGCCTTCGCGGTACGCCGCCTCGTACGCCTCCTGGCCGAGCAGCGCTTTCGCGCGCTCTCCCGGGTTGGGCACGCCGAGGAGCTCGAGCGGGGTCGCGCCGATCGCGTAGTCGGCGCGCATCTTCATCGCCGCGGCGTACAGCCGTGCGGCACGGCGCCCATCGCCGCCGTCCGCGGCGAGGAGAGCGGTCATGATGAGCGCGTTCACCAGCCCGCTACGGTTGTCGAGCTCGGTCATGATCTCGATCGCTTCATCCAGGCAGGTCCGCGCCTTCGCGCGGTCACCCATGGCGATCGCGATGCGCGCCTGTAGCGTGCGGCCGTCACCGACGTGATAGCGGCTCCCAAGCTTTCGGTAGCGGCCGATCGTCTCCTCCTCGAGCGGCATCGCTACCGCGTAGTCCCCGAGCTTGGTCAGGACCGCGGCGAGACCCTCGCCGGTCTTCGCGATGCCGATAGCGTCGTCGAGCGCGCGGTACATCGCGAGTGAGCGCTCGAACTTGTCGCGCGCCGCCTCCGGCGCGCCGGCGATGTTGTCCAGGAACGCGAGGTTGTACCGCGCGTCGGCAATGTTGCGCTCGTCGCCGAGCGACTCGAACAGCTGCAGGCTCTCCTCGTACGCCGCACGGGCTTTGGCGAAGTCGCCCTGCCAGTACGCGACGCCGCCCTGGGCGGTGAGGGCACGCCCCCGAGCGAGCGGCGACCCACCTGGATCGGCGAGCAGCCGGTCGAGCCATTCCCGTCCCTCGCGCAAGCGCGATCGCTGCTGCCAGAATCGCCAGACCGCCGCGGCGAGGCGCAGGCCGATCTCGCGGTCGTGCCCCAGCGCGTATGCGAGTGCCGCCCGGATGTTGTCATGCGCGACCTCGAGCGCGGCAAGCGCGTCGACGACACCCTCGCCCATGATCGCCGGCTCGAGCCGCTCGCCGTACCGCATCACGCAAGACGCATGGCGCGCCCGGATCGCGTCCGCTTCACCCGACCGCTCGAGCTCTTCCAGCCCGAACCCGCGGATGGTCTCGAGCATCGCGAGGCGGAGCTCGCCGAGCACCTCGACGCGCGTCAGCAGGCTCTTGTCGACGAGATTCGCGACGCCGTCGATTGCGTCGATTCCCAGGTCGCCGTACTCGTCGGCGACCAGCGGGACGATCTCGAGCGGGATCGGTCCAACGAACACTGAGAGGCGACGGAAGAGCCGGCGCTCCGGCTCGGTGAGCAGGTCGTGGCTCCACGCGATCGCGCCGCGCAGCGTGCGTTGTCGCTCCGGAACGTCGCGCGCGCCAGACGTGAGGAGCTCGAGGCTCTTGTCGAGTCGGGTGAGGATCTGCGCCGGGTCGAAGAGCTTCGTGCGGGCGGCCGCCAGCTCGATGGCGAGCGGCAGGCGGTCCACGCGCTCGCAGATCGCGCGCACGGCCGCTTCGTTCGCCGGCGTGACCCCGAAGCTGGGACGGGCCGCCCGTGCGCGCTGCGCGAAGAGCTCGACCGCGTCGTCGGTCGTGAGCACCGGCACCGGGTATTCCTGCTCGCCATACAGATGAAGCGTCTCGCGCGAGCTCACCAGGCAACGGAGCTTTGGCGACACGGCCTGCAGCCCGCTGACGACCGCGGCGCCGGCGACGAGCTGCTCGAAGTTATCGAGCACGAGCAGCGCGGAACGCTCGCGGAGATGAGCGGTGACCGCGTCGAGCACGGGCCGCGTCGGATCTTCTGACAGCGCGATGGCCGTGGCGATCGCCGCGGGGATGAGCGTCGCGTCGGTGATCGCCGCGAGCGGCACGAAGTACACGCCGTCGCGGACGACGTCGCCAAGACCGCCGGCCGCCTCGACGCTGAGCCGCGTCTTCCCCGTGCCACCCGGGCCGGTGAGGGTGACGAGGCGGTGCTCGCGCACGAGCGCGCGCACCTCGCCGACCTCGCGCTCGCGGCCGATGAACGCCGTCGCCGCGGCGGGCAGGCTCACGATCGGGTCGAGCGACGCCAGCGGCGGGAACTCGCTCGCCAGGCCGTCGGCCGAGACCTGCCAGAGGCGCAGGCTGCCGACGTCCTTGAGCCGGTGGTCGCCGAGATCGCGGAGCGTGACCCCAGCGGTGTCGCGCAGGAGCGATCGCGTGGTGTCGGACACGACGATCTGCCCGCCATGGGCCGCCGCGGCGATGCGCGCGGCGAGGTGGACGTCGAGGCCGACGTAGTCGCCGCCGCCGAGCTCCCCGACGCCGGTATGGAGCCCGATGCGCACGCGAACATCGGCGTCCAACGGCCAGCTCGCCGCGGCCAGGCCGCGCTGCGCTGCGACGGCCGCGCGGACTGCGCCGTCGGCCGTCGGGAACACGACGAAGAACGCGTCGCCCACCGTGCGGACCTCCACGCCGCCCGCTGGCTGGAACGCGGCGCGGACGAGCCGGTCGTGCTCCTCGAGGAGCGGTCGGAAGCCGGCGCCGAGTCGCTGGACGAGGCGGGTCGAGCCCTCGATGTCGCTGAAGAAGAACGTGAGCGTGCCGGTCGGGAGCGCGCGGTCCGTCATGCTCCCGAAAGACTACGTTCGAGGCGGCGGAGCCTCAGCCGGCCAGGACCTCGACGCCGAGCCGCGTGAAGTCTTGATCGAACGTAGAGACCGGCTCGGCCGCGCGGCGAGCCGACACCGCCACGTACGCATCGGGGAAGGACACGCGTCGCTCGACCATCACGTCGAGCGCCTCGAGCAACCCGTCCCGCTCGTCGGCGAGGATCCCTTCGGCCCGCAGGAAGGCGCTCAGCGCCGCGGCGATCTCATTCGGTGGGTGGCGGTATCTGGACGCGAGCACCCACACGATCTCGGCGACCACGATCGGCGTCACCCGGAGCGCGATCTCGCCTGCCTCCGCCTTCGTCAGGACTCGGTCCGCGCGGTCCGCGAGCGCGGTTGGGGTCCTCGTGAGGAATCGCACGACCACGCTGGTATCGAGCCAGGCGGTCGTCACGGCTTGAGGCGTTTCATGATCCGCGCCGTCTTCGCAGTGTCGTAGCGCCCCGCCGCGTCGGCCGCATCGGCGCGCTCGCGGTTCCAATCGAAGGGCGGCATCGGCCGGCGCGGTGCAAGGATCCCATAGAGCTCGCTGAGCTTCGGACGCGGCACCGCGCTGAACCGCAGGGTCTTCGGCTCGAAGGCGACCTCGTCCCCGGTGCGCAGGCCAAGCTGCTCCCGCACGGCCGCGGGGATCGTGACCTGTCCTTTGCTCGTGAGCCGCGCGCGGTAGACGCCCGTCAGCTCAGACACCTTACGCAGCGTCGGTTCCTTACTTCTTGCCATCGCCTTACATCATATTGGCGGCGGCAAACAGAAGGGCCGCCCGGTGTGGGCGGCCCTTCGGATTTCGTCATCGGTCACGTCCGTTACGGCGTGATCTTGCTCACGTACACGTCGCTGTTGCCGAACTGCGCCGGGCAGACGGTCCCCGGCGCCGGCTTCGCGAACGACGCGCCGGTGCCGTCGAGGCTGTGCTGGTACTTGTCGACGTCCGAGCAGCCCACGCCGTTCCGGGTGTCGGTGTAGATGAAGAGCGCGGTAGCGTTCGTCGAGGCGAGGGTGTTGTAGTCACCCCAGAACTGCAGCTCGAGGTTGTTCTGCGCCGAGGCCGCCGGGTCGGATGACGCCGTCGTCACCTTGACCGGCGTGGACCACCCGGTGCCGCTGATCCACGACACGTAGTAGCTGTCGATCAGCGCGTTGCCCGTCCCGTACGTGCCGGGGTGCGCGGTCACAAGTGCCTGGTAGCCGACATCGACGCGCCCGTTCGGCGCCACGTCGAGTCCCTGGAAGAACGCGTAGCCCTCGCTGCCGGAGACCGTCGTCGTCGTGGACCACGTTTGGCCGCTGTCGATGCTGTGCGCGACGACGATCCGGCCGCCGGCGGTCGTGGCGTTGGCCCAGGCGACGTAGATCGTGCCGCTCGTCGGCGTGCCGCTGGTCTGGTCGACACCGGCGCTCGCGAAGCTGTCGGTGCGGAAGTTCGATCCAGGGATCGCCGCCGGCAGATCGGTGACCGCGCCGATGGAGATCTTCTTCGAGAAGGTCTTGCCACCGTCATGCGAGATGACGAGGACCTGCTGGCTGCCGACCTTGTTGTCGCCGTCCTCGAAGATCACGTACACGGCCCCGTCCGGGCCGGTCCGGATGACCGAGCCCTGGCGACCGCCGCGCGACCGGTTGTTGTACGCGGACGAGACCTGGTTCTGCTTCGACCAGGTCAGTCCGCCGTCGGTCGAGTACACCACGACGACCGGCTCGGCCGTTGACGGGATCGACCGGAACTCGGTGTAGCTGAGGTACACCCGGCCGAAGAAGGGCGAGCTCGGGTTGCGGTCGGCCCAGATGCTCTCCTTGTCGTTGAACACGTTGCCATGTGACTGAGCGGCGACGATCGGGTCGTACCACGAGGCCCCGTAGTCGTCGGAGATCGACACGCCGATCATCTCCGCGAACTGGTTCCCCGGCCGACCGGCGCGACTGAACGCGGAGAGGTTCGCGTAGTACGCCCGGGTGCCCGCCCAGCTGAAGACGCCGTTCGTGAGCGTCGGCCCGAAGACGACCACCGGGTCGCCGTCCGAGACGAGCGAGCCCGCGGGGGCGGACGTCGCAAGGGCGCCCGCCGAGGCCGCGACTGCGGCGCCGGTGTCGGCGTAGCCGGGGAGGAGCCCGCGGTTCATCCACGTGGCACCCGCGTTGTCCGACGTGTAGACGCCACTTGTGCCGACGTTCGGGAAGAACGAGCAGTCGTTCGGCGTCGACGCCCGGATCGCGGCGCCGCACTTCGGCTGCTTTTGCTCGTCGTTCGAGCCGGCGATCGCGTGCGTGCCGTCCGGGGCGATGCCGACGGTCGGCTCGTTCTGTTTGTTCGTCGGGAAGCGCGCCGAGTCGTTCGACGTCCCGTCACCCGCGATCTGCGGTTGGTTCGCCTGCACGTCGATGGCGCTCGAGGCGATGGCCTGCCCCGCGGCCGCGACGACGACGATGATGGCAATGAGCAACGCGAACGGTGATCTGCGCACGATGACCCTCCGAAGTCTTCTCGCCACGGCCGGGCGGCCGCCGGCGCATCCTAGGCGCGGTAGCGCCGCCACCGTTATCGGCCGCGTGCGCCCGGACGCGCGTCCGGCACAATCCGTCGTGCATGGCCGAAGAGCGCCGCCTCGTCACGATCCTGTTCTCCGACGTCGCTGGCTCGACCGCGCTCGGCGAGGAGCTCGACCCCGAAGACCTCCGCGCGCTCCTCGGCCGCTACTACGCGATCGCGAAAGAGGTCGTCGCAGAGCACGGCGGCACCCTTGAGAAGTTCATCGGCGACGCGGTCATGGCGGTTTTCGGTCTGCCCCAGGCGCATGGCGACGACGCGGTCCGGGCCATCGCCGCGGCCGAGCAGCTCCGCGATCGGGTGCGCGCCGACCCGTCGCTCGGGGACCGGCTTCCAATCCGCATCGGCCTCAACACCGGAGAGGTGGTCGCGACGCGCGACGGGAGCTCCGGCGACTTCCTCGTTACCGGCGACGCGGTGAACACCGCCGCGCGCCTACAGCAGCTCGCCGAGCCCTGGGCGATCGTGTGCGGCCAGCGGACCGCGAGCGCCGCGGCGGGGCACTTCGCCTTCGGGCCCGTGGTCGAGCTTGCCGCGAAGGGGAAGCGGGCGCCCCTCCGCGCATTCCCGCTAACGGGCCGCGCCGTGGCCGGCCCCCGGGTCCGCATGCCGCTCTTCGGCCGGTCGGGCGATCTCGCGCAGCTCGAGCTTGCCGCGGGCCGCGTGCTCGACGACAAGCGCCCGTTCCTGGTGAGCGTCATCGCGCCGGCCGGGACCGGGAAGTCGCGGCTCCTCGAAGAATTCTTGGACCGGCTCGAGGCCCGCGCGCCCGACGCGCACGTCGCGATCGCGCAGTGCCTGCCGTACGGGCAGCGGCTCACGTACTGGCCCCTTCGCGCGGTCCTCTACCGGCTCGTCGGCGCGAGCGAGGACGCTTCGCCGGCCGACGTGCGCGACGCGATCGCCGCGTGGCTCGAGGCGAATGACGCACCCGACCGCGAGCGCATCGGACCCTTGCTCGCGGCGACCGTCGGGGTCGGCGAGCACGATGTCGTGGACCGCGCCGCGCTGTTCGCGGCGTGGCGCACCGCGATCGAGGTCGCCGCTCAAAAGCAGCCGCTCGTCGTCGTGTTCGAGGACCTGCACTGGTCCAGCGACAGCCTGCTCGACCTCGTCGAGTTCGTCATGCAGCCGCGTGGCGTCGCGCCGGTGCTCATGATCGCGCTCACCCGTCCGGAGCTCCTCGATCGCCGGACCACGTGGGGCGGGGGCCGACGCAACCACCTCGCCCTCTCGCTGGAACCGCTGGCCGACGGCGCGGTCGCCCAGCTCGTCGAGCACCTGCTTGAGTCGCGGCAGCCCGAGGTCGTCGAGCGCATCGTCGCTCGAGCTGAGGGCAACCCGTTCTACGCGGGCGAGCTCGTCCGAACGTTCATGGAGCGTGGCGGCTCTCTCGACACGCTGCCCGACACGGTGCAGGCCACGGTCCTCGCCCGGCTCGACGGTCTATCGGAGGACGAGCGGCGGCTCGTTCAGATCGGCGCGGTGTTCGGCCGGTCGTTCCGGCCGAGCGGCGTGGAGGCGATCGCGACGGAGCTCGCCGGTCGCGCGGACGAGATCTGCGGCTCGCTCATCGACAAGGATCTCGTCCGGCCGAGCGGCGCCGACGGGTACGTGTTCCGCCATATCCTCATTCGCGAGGTCGCCTACCAGACGCTGCCGCGGGCCACCCGGGCCCGACTGCATGCCGCGGCGGGGCGCTGGATCGAAGCCAGCGCGGCCGGTCGCGGGGACACCGTCGCCGAGCTCATCGCGCTCCACTACCGCGAGGCCGCGACGCTCGCGACCGCCGCGAGCGCCGATGACCCGGACACGGTCGAGACGCGGCGCAACGCGGTCCGCTGGCTCGTTCGCGCCGCCGACGTCGCGCTGGCGAGCGCGGCGAACGTCGAGGCGTCGCGGCACCTGCGCGCGGCGATCGAGCTCGCCGAGCCGGCGGAGCTCGCGGGACTCTACGAGAAGCTCGGCGACGCCTACGCGGATGCCGCGCAGAACATCGGCGGCTATCGCGCGGCCCTCGAGCTGACGAGCGACGCCGATCCGGACCGCGCGCTCCGCCTGATCGGCGGCATCCTCGAGGGCTTGACCCGCATGCAAGGAGCTGTCGCTGACCGGCCGAGCGAAGCGGAGCTCGACCTCCTGCGTGCGCGCGGCGCGGCGCTGCTCGAGCTCGCGACCGATCCGCGGTCGAAGGCGCGGTTCCACATCGCCGAGGGATTCCACGCGTTCTGGCTATCGCTCGACCGGACCGTGACCGAGGCGGAGACCGCGGAATCAGAACGGCACGCGATGCAGGGCCTCGAGCTTGCGCGCGCCCTTGATGACATCGCGATGCAGAGTGCCGCGCTCGACGCGCTCAGCTCCGCGGCGCTGGATCGCAACGATTGGAGCGGTGCGCGGGAGCTCGACCGATCTCGGCTTGCCCTCGGCGACCGGCTCGGCCTCGGCGAGAAGATGGACACGATCAGTGGCATCGCGTGGAGCTCGACGATGCTCGGCGACCTCGACGAAGCCGTCCGCGTATCGCGCGAAGGGTTGAGCCTCGTGCAGCCAGGACAGGTGCCTGCCTGGGCGCTCCATCTGGTCGCCTGGCGGACGTACGCGCTCGCCCTTCGCGGGGACTGGGATGACGCGCTGACATCCGGCGAGCGTGCGCGGCAACTCTGGATCGAGACGGGGGAGATCGCCGCTGGCTACGCCAATCGCGGGTTCGTCGCGGCGCGCGATGTCGCGCTCGCCCGCGGCGACGAGGCCGCAGCGGAGCGTTTCGCTGCCGTGATCGACGCGATCATGGTGCGCTTCACGTACTCCCCGGTCTTTCCGCTGTACCGCGACGTCCAGCGCTTCAAGCCGGAGGCCCCGGGCGAGCTCGTCCGCATGGTCGCGGCCGGCGAAAAGCGCGTACCGGAGCTGTTCGAGCGGGCGGTGAGCCTTGCGGCAGATCGCGACTGGCCGCTGCCGCTGGACGCACTCGAGCAGGCGCTCGCGAAGTTCGGCCCCCGCGGTGGTCGCTTCGTCGTTGCCGCGCTCGACCGCGCGATCGCCCTGACCCGTGGCGAACCGGACCTCGTGCGCAGAGTGCTCGCCAACGCCGAGGCGATGCACGCGCGGCCGCTCGTTGGCCGGTTGCGTTGCGAGCTCGGGCGAATGACCGGCGATGACGCCGAGATCGAAGCCGGCCTGGGGATCCTGCGCGAGATCGGCGATCAGCTGCAGATCGCGAAGTTCGAGGTCTGAGCCCGCTCTAACCAGCGCTCGGCTCCAGCACCACCACGGGGATCCGTCGCCTCGTGCGCTGCTCGTACTCCGCATAACTGACGTCGCGTGCCACGACCTTGTCCCACAGCAGTTCGCGCTCGGTGGCTTCGGCTTCTCGCGCATGCACGCGTGACCGCTTCGTGCCGACCCGGACTTCGGCGTCGGGGTTCGATTTCAGATTGCGCCACCACAGCGGATCGCGATCGTCCCCGGCGTTCGACGCGATGACGACCATGGCGGTGCCGTCGCGAAGGAAGTTGAGCGTCACGCTCCGAGGCTCGCCGCTCTTCCGGCCGCGTGTTGTGAGCAAAAGGATCTCCCAACCCGCGAGCCGCGCACCGATTCGGCCGCCAGTCAGCTGATACATGAACCGGTGATAGCGCCACAGGAGCGTGAGCAGGGGACCGCGGCGAGCGGCAGGCATCCGGCCCTCCGCGAGGCACTGTAGCCGTGAGTACTGGGTACGAAAGTCGGGCTCTGAACGCGGCTGGCGGCTCTGTACGGTGCGCGGAGATGGGTGCGCGCGGAAAGCGCCGACAGTTCTCGCTCGATGACCTGTCTGCGACGAAGACGGCACTACGCCTCACGCTTCTGGCAGCTGCGTGCCTCGGCAGCGCCACCTACGCCTTGCTTCTCCTGAACGCCGCCGGTCCCTACGGGATCCTGCTCACGCCGATCATCCGTCCGGTGGCTTGGCTCGGCGTTGCCGGGGGACTCGTCCTCGCCGCTGCCGCCGTGCTCGCATGGGGTCGCGCGGCGCGCGGTCGGGCCGCCGGTGCGAACGCCGGGCCTACCCGCCGAGAGCTACGCGAGTGCTCGCCGGAGCTCTTCGATCACTGGTGTGCGGAGCGGTTGCGCGAACAGGGCTACCGGGTGCTCGAGGTCGCTGGACTGTCCGACCCGGGGATCGATCTCATCGCGGAGCGCGACACCGAGCGGCTCGTCGTCCAATGCAAGCGGTGGTTCGGCGCGCGACCGGTAGGAGAACCGCGGCTCGGGGATCTCTACGACGCGATGCACCATGAGCACGCGAATGGCGCGGTGGTGATCACCACCGGCGTCTTCAGCGAGCCGGCACTGTCGTGGGCCAAGGGAAAGCCGATCCAGCTGTGGGACGTCGGTCGCTTGATGACGAGCACTCCGCTTCCCGCGGTGAATCCCGAGGCTTCCTCGAGAGCTGGAACTCCGCACCAGACTCGGTAGCAAGTTTGCCCGGCGTTGCGTCGCCGCAGCACGCACAGGCGGCCGCCGCTTGATTTCTAGCTCTTGTCGGATTCCATCGACTTGGTGATCGCCGCGAGGAAGTCCTTGTTCGTCTTCGTCTTCGTCAGGCGCTGGAGGAGCAGCTCAGTGCCTTCGATCTGGCCGACGGCCGAGAGCATCTTCCGCAGGAGGATGACCTGGCGCATCGTCTCGGGCGTGAGGAGCAGCTCCTCGCGCCGCGTACCGGACGCCGGGATGTTGATCGCCGGGAATGTCCGCCGCTCCTGGAGCTTGCGGTCGAGAATCATTTCCGAGTTGCCGGTGCCCTTGAACTCTTCGTAGATGACGTCGTCCATCCGCGAGCCGGTGTCGACGAGGCACGTGGCGAAGATCGAGAGTGAGCCGCCGAATTCGACGTTGCGGGCCGCGCCGAAGAACCGCTTCGGCGGGTAGAGCGCGACCGGGTCCATACCGCCGGATAGTGTGCGGCCGGACGGCGGGACGGCGAGGTTGTACGCGCGGGCTAGGCGGGTGATCGAGTCGAGGAGGATCGCGACGTCGCGCCCACCCTCGACGAGACGCTTCGCGCGCTCGAGCGCGAGTTCGGCGACGCGGGTGTGGTTCTCGGTCGGCTCGTCGAACGTGGACGAGAAGACCTCGCCCTTGATCGAGCGACGGATGTCCGTCACTTCCTCGGGCCGCTCGCCGACGAGCACGACCATGATGTGGGTGTCGGCGTGGTTGCCGGCGATGCCGTTCGCGATGTCCTTGAGGAGCGTCGTCTTGCCGGCCTTCGGCGGCGACACGATGAGCGCACGCTGCCCCTTGCCAAGCGGGTTCACCAGGTCAATGAGCCGCTGGCTGAGGTTCGCGTTGTCGGTCTCGAGGTGGAACATCTCCTCGGGGAAGATCGGGGTCAGGTCCTCGAAGTGCGGGCGGCGCCGGGCGAGCTCCGGGTCGATGCCGTTCACGGCCTCGACGCGCAGGAGCGAGAAGTACTTCTCCGAGTCCTTCGGCGGCCGGGTCTGGCCGGTGACGAAGTCGCCGGTGCGCAGGCCGATGCGCCGCACCTGGCTCGAGGATACGTACACGTCCTGGGGCGAGGGGAGGAGGTTCGAGCGGCGGAGGAAGCCGAAGCCGTCCTCGACGATCTCGAGGATGCCCTGGGCGAAGATGTTCCCCTGGGCCTCGGTCTGCGCCTGGAGGATGCGCATGATGATGTCGTCTTTTGTGGTGGCGCCGGTGAGGTCGGTGACCCCGAACTCCTTGGCCGCCTCGAGCATCTGCTTCGGGTTCATCTCGAGGAGCTCGGTGATCGCGTAGAACTTGCGGGTCGGCTGGGGCTCCGGCTGCGTGCGCGGCGGCGCATCTGCGACCGGGGCGCCGTTACCGCCGTTCCGGGGGCGTACCGGGCGGTCAATGGAGGGGGCGGGTGTTGGGCTGGGGGCTGCGGTAGTGGACGCGGGGGCGTCGTCAGGCTGTGCGGGGATCGGGGTCTCTGGGGTTTCCAAGCGGTTTGTTCGCTCCTTTAGTGCTGTGCGCGTGTCTCAGGAACCTGATGGAGGAAGCTCCGGGGGCGCATCGGCTGCGTCTCGCCCGGCGATCATGAAAAGGGAGAGGAATCGCGCTACAAGGCAGTATAGCAGGGGCGTGGGGATGGACGAAAGCCTGAAGGCGGACCTGGTCGCGCTGTCGCGCGAGATCCACGCTACCCCCGAGCTGGCATATCAGGAGCACAAGGCCGTCGCCTCGATCGAGCGGCTGCTGAAGAAATACGGCCACGAGATGGAGCGGCCGTACGGCGGACTCGAGACCGCGTTTCG
Organism: Chloroflexota bacterium; assembly: GCA_030773995.1. Taxonomy (GTDB): domain Bacteria; phylum Chloroflexota; class Limnocylindria; order P2-11E; family P2-11E; genus UBA4735. The sequence continues at coordinate 8,028 of JALYLX010000124.1, read as the reverse complement.
GTCGCGTATCGGTCCCGCGAAAGGTCCGTTCGTCGCGCTCCTCGCCGAGTACGACGCGCTCCCGGACGTCGGCCACGGCTGCGGGCACAACCTCATCGCGATGAGCAACGTCGGCGCCTTCTTGCTCGCCGCGGAGCAGGCGAAAGACCTCAAGATCGGGATCGAGCTCATCGGTACGCCCGCGGAGGAGAGCGGCGGCGGGAAGCTCGACCTCCTCGACGCCGGCGTGTTTGAGGGCTGCGTCGCGGTGCTCTCGTCGCATCCGGGCGGGAACTGGTGGGGCGTCGGGCAGACCACGCTCGGCATCATGAATATGAAGATCGGCTTCCACGGCCTCGCGTCGCACGCGGCCGTGTCGCCGGACAAGGGGAGGAACGCGCTTTCGGCGGCGATCTCGATGTTCGTCGCGATCGACGCTTGGCGCCAGCACCTCCCGAGCGACGCGCGCGTGCACGGGATCATCACGAACGGTGGTGCGGCGGCGAACATCATCCCGTCGTACGCCGAGGCGGTGATCGGCCTACGTTCGCCGGACGTCGAGTTCCTCCACGGGATGGTCGCCAAGTTCAAGAAGCTGTGCGAGGGCGCTGCGATGCAGCACGACTGCACGGTCGAAGTCACCGAGGAGATGCGGCTCTACGAGCCGACGACGCCCGACCCGGTGCTCACCGACATGCTCGTGAAGGAGCTCGAGCGGCTCGGCGCGAGGGACGTGCGGCACGGCAATCTCGTGACCGCGTCGACGGACCTTGGGAACATCTCGCAGCGGTACCCGACGACTGGGATCGGCTTCCCCGTCTCGACGGATCCCGTGCCTGGCCACTCCATCAAGATGACCGAGGCAAGCGTCGGCGACTACGCGCATGAGGCCGCGCTGGTCACTGCAGAATCGCTCGCCGTTGCGGCCGTCGAGTCCGCCAGCGGCGCCGCCGCCGGAGGCCTGGCGCGCTGAACTAGTTCGGGACTGCTCGAGCCTTGCGCTGACAATCCCAGCACAAGAGCCGGCCGACGAACTTGGTCGTGTTGGCACGGCAGTAGTCCGCCACTTTGGCGGACAGCGGCGCCTGGCATGAGCCGCACTGGTCACCGTTGGCGTCACTCCGGACAGCTGCGCCCGTGGAGTCGATCGCCCGCGTGAGCGACTCGTCGTGTGCCTCATGTTCTGGACTCAAACCGAAGCGAGCGCGCCAGTCGACGCGAATCGGCTTGTGCAATGCTGCAATGTTTCTCGCGAGTGTCTCCAAGGTTTCGGGTCCGATGACTTTCATGACGGATTTCACTAGCCGTGCATCGATGCCCTTGTCGATGGTGGTCGTCAGTTGGTCGCACTTGATGACACTGTCGAGTCCATCGATCGCGAGGCTGGTGCGTGGCCGTGAAATTCGAGCGGAGCTCGACACCAGAATCAAGCCATGCAGGTCCGGTTGAATCGTGATGCCTAGTCGTTTCGGGAGCGGGACAACCCCGCTCTTCAGCACGTCGCGCAGGACTGAAATGTGCTGTTTGTTCTGTTCGATCGGCGACGCGATGCCGCGTGCTCGGCCGCGGAAATACGACGACCACTCCCCGTAGTCATTGATGGACACGCCCTCGGCGAAGGACTTGCTCTCGCACACCCACACGTCACATCCTCGATTGACGAGCAGGTGGTCAATCTGAGCGACGCGGCCGCCGTGCTCGATTCTCAGATCGTGGATTACAGCGAAGCTAGTTCCATCTCGCAGGTAGAAGTCGATCTGGTACGCGGCGTCGCGTTCCGCCTTCGCGCCTGCCCGGATCTTGATGATCTCTAGCTCGATGTTTTTCGCTGTGGCTTTTGCGACATCCGGCCGCTCCAGCAACGCTTCAAGGGTTTGGATCTCGTTGGCCTTGTCGTCCGCGGCCTTGATGAGCACGAGAAGAGGCTAGAGAGATCGCAGCGATCCTGGGTATCTAGCTCGTTGCTGCGGTTCACCTCACAATTGAGCAATTGAGAATGGCGAGTGGCTGAGCTAGCCCGGCGGGTCGGTGTGGGCCTCGCCGCCCGCGGAAGCGTTTCCGACGTCGTCGAGTGGGCCGACCGCGCCCGCGGCGCCGGCATCGAATCGGTGTGGTTCCACGACAGCTACTTCGAGCGCGACGCGGTCACGTATGCGACGGCGGTCGCCGCGCAGGTCTCTGACATCCGCGTCGGCTTAGGTGCGCTCAACCCGTTCACCCGAGACGCCACGCTGATAGCGATGACCGTCAGCGCCCTCGACGAGATTGCGCCGGAGCGAATCGCGCTCGCGCTCGGCACCGGCCTGCCATTCCGCTTAGGCCAGATGGGCATCCCGTACACGCCGGACGAGGGTGTCAAGCGCGTGAGTGACGCAATCGACAAGATCCGCGCGCTCTGGAAGGGCGAGCGGCTCCCGTCGGGCAAATCCGGCCTCCCGCCGTTGCAGGCGATGTTCGCGCCGGTGCATCGCGTCCCGATCTTCATCGCCGCGTATCGGACGCCGATGATGCAGCTGGCCGGGCGGAAGGCCGACGGCTACCTCGCGCGGCCCGCCGAGTCGATCCCGGGATTCAAACTGCTCATCCGCAGGATGCTCAAGACGGCCGAAGCCGCGGGCCGGGACCCGAAGGCGATCGAGACCTCGGGCTACTTGCTTTCGCTCATCGACAAGACGCGCCGCGAAGCGCTCAACCGCGCGAAGCGCGAGCCGTTCGTCATCTACATGATGTCGATCCTCTCGGACGTCACGCTCAAGCGCGCCGGGTTCGAGCCCGCGCTTCGCGACGCGATCGCCGCCGCGTGGCGGGCCGAGGAATTCCACAGGGCCCAGTCGCTCATCCCCGACGAGCTCCTCGACGCGTACCTGCTCTGCGGTACCGCGGACGAGGTGGCCGCGCGCGCATGGGAATACCACGAGGCCGGGATGCAGGTGCCGCTGCTCCAGCCGATCGTCCAGGATGAGGATCAGGTCGCCGCCGTCCTTCGCGCCGCGGTCACGTATGGCCGCGCGGGCGAGGTCGCCGTGCGCACCGAGCGGGCCGCGCTCAGCGCGCAGCAACTCACGGCGACCGACCGCGCATGGCGGAAGCTCAAAGGGGCGTACGAGATCATCCGGCCGTTCAGCTTCACCGCGTCGGTCGTACCGATCTGCGCTGGTGGTGCGCTCGCGGCGATCGACGGCGCGTTCCGTTGGGACCTGTTCCTCGCAGCGCTGGCTGGGGGCGTTGCGATTCACATCGGGACGAACGTGATCAACGAGATCTACGACGTGCGGAAGGGCATCGACTCCATCACCTCGCCGCGGGCGAGCCACGCGATCGTGGAAGGCAAGGTCACCGAGCGTGACGCGTTCGGCATCGCGTTCCTCGCGTTCGCGCTTGCGGCGCTCATCGGACTCTTCCTCGTGACCCAGCGCGGCTGGCCCGTGATCGCGCTCGGCATCATCGGGCTCATCGGCGGCTACACGTACACGGCGCCACCGTTCCAGTACAAGTACAAGGCGCTCGGGTTGCCGCTCGTGTTCCTGCAGATGGGCGTGCTTATGGTCGTCGGGTCGCACTACGTCGTGGCCGGCTTCTTCGACGCGCGGTCCGTGATTCTCGCGATCCCTGTTGGATTACTCGTTGCCGCGATCCTGCAAGGGAACGAATGGCGGGACATCAGCGAAGACGCTCGGATGGGCGCGGCGACCCTTTCGACCCGGTTTGGTCGAAGGGTCGCGCACTACTGGTACGTCGGCCTAGTCGTCGCGGCGTACATGACGCTCGCCATCGCGGTGGTGCTGGCGATCCTGCCCGCGTACGCGTTGCTTGCCGTGCTCTCTCTGCCGCTACTTGTGCGCGCGCTACGCGCGTCGGAGCTCGGTGCGACCGGTCAGCAGCGGGCGATCGCGATGATCGACCTCGAGACCGCGCAGCTCCACGCTACCTTCGGTCTGTTGCTGGTCTTGGGACTGGTGCTGGCGGCCATCGTCCGTTGAGGCTGGCGGAGCTAGGCCTCCTCATCGCGTACCCGGCGTTCGCGCTGACGTTCCGCGGCCCGCGCTACCGGTTCTGGGGTCGTATGACCACCGCGGGAGCGATCCTGGGAACCGTCGCGATGGCCGGTGACCGATCGCTGCGAACGCCGCGCCTCCGGCCACGGGACGTCGCCATTGGGGTGGGTGTCGCGGCAGGACTCTATGGGGTCTTCCAGGTGGGCGATCGCCTTGCCCGTCGCGTGCTGCCTTCAGGTGACAAGAACATCGAGGAGATCTACGAGCTCCGCGAGCTCGAGTCGAATGGCGAGATTGGGCTGCGCCTCGCCGCGGTCATCGGACCTGCCGAGGAACTGTTCTGGCGCGGCCTCCTGCAGAGGTCAGCTGCCAGCCGCTGGGGGCCGGGGCGGGGCGCTGTGGTTTCAGCGGCGGCCTACGGCGGAGCACACCTAGTGACCGCGAATCCCGCGCTCATCGGCGCGGCAACGGTTGCCGGCCTCTACTGGTCGCTCCTTGCATCCTTGGGCATGCCTATGGCGGCTCTGATCGTCAGCCACGTGGTCTGGGACATCTACATCTTCCTGGTTGCGCCGATACTGCCTGCGGCAAACGCTGATGGCAGGCTGCGGCGGTCTTGAAAATTGACTCGGCAGATGCACCAGGCTGCGTCGAGTGGCATTGATTCTGGAAATCTGGCACCTAGATGCATGGAGCGGAACAGGCCGGCTTCGGCGTTGGCATCAAGATTGGCATCTGCCTTCAGCTGGGTTGGGACTAGTTGGGTACCCGCCATGACATCGTTTTCGTCAGCGCGGAGCTCGGGACCGCCAAGACATAGTTTCCATCAGCGCTCAACCGTTGCGGCGGACGCGCCAGTCTCCTTGCTAGAGTTCGCACATGCCGATGTCCATCGAAGAGGCCGTTAAGAAGGCACTCGACCACTTCGAGCATCACAAGACATTGAACGAGGACAACACGCGGGCCCTGCTCATAGATCCGATGCTCGCGGCGCTCGGCTGGAAGGTCGACGACTTCAGCGAGGTGGAGCGGGGATATCCCGTCTTCGACGGCACGCGCTTGGACTACGCACTCAAAGCGCCAAAAGCGCCAAAGCCCGTCCTCGTCATCGAGGCCAAGGCACTCGGAGTCTTACTCGATGACCCCAAGCATATTTCGCAGACGGTGAACTACGCGAATAACGAGGGTGTCCGTTGGTGCGTACTCACCAACGCGATCGTGTACCGGACCTACAAGACACACGCAGTTGCTCGGATGGATCAGAAACTTCTGTATGAGATCGACCTTCGCAATGAGCTACCCGAAGTGGTGGCGGGACTCGCACGTCTCAGTCGTGACCGGGTCCTCTCTGGGGAACTCGACAATTGGGGCGAGACGATCATTACCGACAATAAAGTTCGGCTGGCCGTGAATGACCTGTACGCGAAGCCGCCCGACAGCTTCCTGCGCCTTCTGAAAGGGAACATCGGAGACAAGGCGCTCACCGCGGCGAAGATCAAGGAGAGTCTCATACGCGTCGGCCCCACCGTCGGCGACTCGCCTAGGAAACCAAGTACCGGCCCGTCTCGTGCTCCCGCGGGCGGCCTAGGCAAGAAGCCATGGACCGTTGAGCAGCACACGAAGGGCAAGCCTCAGCAGATCATCTCGTTGTACGAGCAACTCCACCAGCGGCTTCTGGCTTTCGGCTCAGACGTGTCTCGGACCTTCGCGCAGGATTACATCAATTACTCCCGGAAGAGGAGCTTCACGACGGTCGAGTTGAAACAAAGCAAGATCACGCTGTTCATGACCATTGCCTACCAGGACGTGGCGAAGGTGAACAAGGACCTAACCAAGGACGTCAAGTCAATCGGGCACTTCGGGATGGGCGACACGAGAGTGGACCTGACGGACCAAGAGCATCTCGACTACGTAGTCGCTGTTGCCCGACAGGCTTACGACCGACAGTCGTGACACGTCGTCCCTGCTTGTCGACTTGCTCGCGCTGGTCCCGAACGGGTTCGGTGGCGAATGGCGCTGTCCTCGCCGACGCCGAGTTTCGAGACATGCCCGAGACGTAGCCGGGTCCGACGCCAACCGCGAGCCGCGCGTTGCGTCATCTTCTCCAAGCCGTTTATGATTCCAAGTGCATCAGGAGTGACCCGCAAGGGTCCGGCAACCGGCCTGGAGACGGCACGGTGCCATCGGGCGCAAGCCCGGATGTGCGAGGCGCAGGCCTCGAACAGTGTCTCCGCGGGAGTGAAAGCCGCCCGTCACCTGAGGTGATGGCGGCTTTTCTGTTTCCCGCGCGCTTGGTGCGTCCGCGAAACGCGCAAGGAGGACGCATTCATGAAACTCGACAAGCGAACTCCGGTGGAGCTCGCACGAGACACTCCGGTATTCGATGGCTACCCATACCTCGTGACCGCGCTCGTCGGGGGCCTCTATCACTTCATTGTCCTGCCGGGCGACCTCGGACGGTCCGAGCTGGTGACTCTGGCGCGCCGCCAACACTCCGCCAACCGTCTCCGGACCTGCCTTGCGGGCGGGCCAGATGCGGCCATGTACGTCTCAGACGACGGGGAGGAGGTGGCCGAGGTTCCCCATTGCACCGATCCCATTTCGGATCGCCTCCTAGGCCCTGAGGAGTTCCCTGCCACCTGGGAGCTTCGCGATCGGCAGCAGCGGCTGCGCGCATTCATCGCCGCCAGCCAAGCTCGTAGCGCCGGCGGGTACCTGGTCGACCGTATGCGCGGGCGGACCGCAACGGCCGCGGACCTGGTGCGCCTGTCGGGCACGAATCCGGACGGCGTCCCGGTGGGCCTTGCCCGCTGCGAAGTGTGCACCGCATACCGGGGGGAGTGCCTCCCGAGCCATCAGCCGCGCCTGGTCGTCAGGGTGTTCTGCCGTTGCGAGAACCACAACCGCTGCGCGCGGTGCCTCCACACCTTGTACGAGTGGCGGCTCGAGGCCGCCTATTACGACGAGCGCGAAGGGCGCGCCCTCCACGTCGCAGCGTTCTGCGGGCTAGATCACGTCTGTCGGCATGGCGGCTGACCCTGAGTCGAAGCGCTTCGGCGGGTCAGCTCGGTCGGCTACCCGGGAAGAGCTCGTCCAGTGCTGCGTTGAACTGACGCAGCAGCCACTGGCTGGCTCCGGCCGCGTGGAATGCCGCGCTAAGGTCGCGGTAGTACTTCTCGTGCGACGCCCGCGTCTTGACGTTGAACCGCTCCCACAGCTCCTCGCCGACGACCGCGTGATCCGCAGCCATCGAGCGCGCGTTGTGTAGCTTGTCCGCGAGCGATACGCGGATCGCCCCGGGGCTCGCCGTGGCCAGACTTGCGACGAAGCGCGGCTTACGCACTTCCGCGGGCGGCTTCGGCGTCTCGAGCGTGTCGCTGCACTCGCGGACGATTTGGGCGACGCTCTTCCCGAACCGGTCTGCGATGTCCCGCACCCGCGGCTCGCCGCCCTGGTCTTCACCGGCATCGTGGAGGAGGGCCGCGATCGTCTCGTCCTCGGATCCACCGTCCTCCACCACGAGCGAGGCGACCCCGAAGAGATGCGTGAGGTAGGGGATCGTGCCTCCTTTACGGGCTTGGAGCGCGTGCGCCCGCGTGGCGTACAGGACCGCGTCCTCAAACCGTGCGCTTGGGATCCACGCGGGCATTCCTCGTTCGCTCATTCCGACGCCTCCATCGATATCCTCGCGGTGACGCAGGTCTCGGCAGCAGGGACCGTCGCGTCGCCTATGGTCAGGGCTCGTCCCCTAGGAGCGCTAGATCCTCAGCGTTGGGCTTGCCTCGAGTGCCGGCAGAGCGGCCGCACAGAATGGCGAGGAGAGGCACCAGCCGGCACTGGCGTTGGCATCAAGATTGGCATCAACCGGTCGCTGATTGGGCGAGGTGATCCCTGTGGCCAAGGGCCACGTCCGCGGGTCCGGTATACGAGAACCGCACAATTCTGCCCTTGACTTCGCCTGTTACGCTAGCAGCTTGCTGCTAGTGAAGTCAGAAGGGGGAGACAGTTCGATGGACACTCGTGCGATCCCGCAGGTCGCCGCGCGCCCTCGACT
>JALYLX010000123.1 GCA_030773995.1 Chloroflexota bacterium | reverse complement strand
GTCGTGCTCGTTCGCGGGACTGGCTCCTGGAGCCGGGCTGTAGGTCGCGCCGGCGGTCGCGGGATTCGCGTATCGCGTGTCACCGACGATGTCGGCGCGCTCGGCGTGGGACCGGCCGGCGAGGGCCGTCGCGAGACCCTCACTCGAAGCGGGGTCGATGCGACGGCCGATCTCTGTCTCGTCATACGAGAAGACGATCGTGCCGCTTCGATCGAAGAACTGCGTGCGGACGACGTTGTAGATCGAGAAGTGGAAGGCGACGATCGTTTCGAGCAGCTCGCGCTCGTCGCCGGCCAGCGGGCGCTTGAACACGTCCTCTTTGAAGACGGGACCGAAGTGGGAAGCGACCGCGTCCGTCGTGAAGCGTGAGGTTTCGTCCTGCACGTACCGCTCGAGAAGGAGCGAGCTGACCCCCGCGACCACAAGGGCGGTGACAAAGAGGATGGCGCCCAGAGCGATCGAGAACCGGCCGACCGCTCCGACATCCCCCCGCCCGAAGATCTTCATCTACTTCGCCATCCCGCCATACGGGAGGATGCTGGTCGCGGATCGTCCGGTGAGGTCCGTCGGCTGGCGAGGGTTCGAAGTGGTACCGGACCGATGCTGCGGCTAGAGCATTTGAAGGAATCCGCTACAGCCGATTAGGGCCGTGGCGGCTCGTAGGCGCGCCAAGCCTCGAGCCCGTGGGCGGTCGAGGGCCAGGCGAGATCCTCCAGCGAGGGAAGCTTCTCCTTGGGGAAAAAGGCGGCGTCGGACGCTTCGTCTGGTGCGACGCGCAGCGTCCCGGAGGTGATGTGCGCCCGGTAGATGACGACGAGGATCGGAAAGCCCGGACGCATCCACGTCGCGAGAAGGCCGTCGAGCGCCACGGTGAAACCGGTCTCCTCGGTCGTCTCGCGGCGCGCGGCACCCTCGATGGTCTCGTCGTTCTCGACGAGGCCGCCGGGAAGCGCCCAGCGGCCGTCGCGCGGGCCGTAGTTCAGGCGAACGAGAAGCACGCCGCCGTCGCGCTCGACCAGCGTGTTCGCGCCGACCTGCATGTACATGAATTCGGCGAAGCCGCAGACGGGGCACGTTGGCCGGTCGCGCCCGTCGATGCGCGTCTGTACGAGCGGCGTCCCGTCACGAGGGCAGAACGAAAAGCGAAACTGTGCGGGCTCCGCAGCGATGGCAGGGGCAGGGGCCCCTGATGGGGTAGGGCCCCCAGGGTGTTTCAACCTTTCGCGAGACGATCCTTGAGGTAGTCGATCGACTTCACCGGAGACGGATCGGCGCCGTTCAACAGCGCGATATAGAAGGACACGTAATCGGTGAAGAGGACCATCTGCAGGACCTCGGAGAGCATGTTCCGGCCCGCGAACTGGAGCGTCTTGTGCGGGATGCGCGCGCGATCGAGCAGCTCGCGGGTCACCTCGAACCGCAGCTTGTGGCGCGGGTTGTCGCGGTCGCTTCGCAGCAGCAGCACCGTCAACGCTTCTTTGGCAATCGCCGGGTGCTCGAAGCCGACCACCGCGTTGTGGTTGAGCTCGCTCATCACGTCGAAGGCCGACCAGTTCTTTGCGTTCTCGTTCCACTGCCCCTTCACGCGGCGGGCCATGACGCCCATGACTCCCGCGCCGTACGCGAACGGGATCCTTCCCACAAGCTCGAGCGCCATCTTCTTCGCGTCGTTCGTTCGCGCGCCTTCGTGCACGCGCTCCTCGAGCTTCGCGACGTCGGCGAGCGCCGCGTCGATGTCGGCGCTCAGGTCACGAACGAAACCGAGCCGGGTGAGCGCGCCGAGCACGAGTCCAAGGGAGTAGCCCAGGGCAGCGCGCGGCTGCGCCGGGTACGAGAAGGTGATGACGGGGTACTTGGCCGCACGCGCGAGCTCCGCGATCCTTCCGCCGGTGGTGAGCACGAGCACCCGCGCGCCACGGCGCTGCGCTTCCTCGAAGCTCGACAGCGACTCCTCGGTGTTGCCCGAGTACGACGAGGCGATCACCAGCGAGTCGCGCCCGACATATCCGGGAAGTCCGTAGTCGCGATGCACGCTCATGGGGACCTTGAGCTCGCCGGCGAGCAGCGCCGCAGCGAGGTCGCCGCCGATCGCCGAGCCGCCCATGCCGGCGACCGTGATGTTGCGCACGTCTCCGTGCGCCGGCGGAAGCTGGGCGGCTCGCGCGATCGTCCATGCATCGCGCACCTGCTTCGGAAGATCCTTGATCCGGTCGAGCATGTTCCCGGGGTCCGCCGCGCGGATGCGCTCGACCGATTCGATGACCGATGTATCCATCACGTGCTCCCTAACACCATCTTCTGTCCCAGGTCGAGCATCGGCGCGAGCTCCGACTCGTCACGCGTCTCGGCATAGACGCGCACGAGCGGCTCCGTACCCGAGAGACGCATGAGCAGCCACGAGCCGTCGTCGACGAAGAACTTCACGCCGTCGCCGGTGTCGAGGTCGACGACCTTCTTCACCGTGTGCCCGGCGAGCTCGCGTGGTTTGGCCGCGCGCAGCCGCTCCATGATCTTCGGCTTCTCCTCGCCGTAGCTCGCGGCGTCGAGACGCAGGTCACGGCGCAGATAGAAGGAGGGGCCGGCCAGATCCATCAGCTCGGCGATGAGCTGCGAGGGCTTCTTCTTGGTCTTGAGCATGAAGTCGAGAAAGAAGAGGTCGGCGACGATGCCGTCGCGCTCGGGAAGATGCATCGCGAAGCCGAAGCCACCGGACTCCTCGCCGCCCATCATCGCCCCCGTCTCCTGCATCTTCGGCCCGATGTACTTGAAGCCCACCGGCACCTCGTACACCTTCACCCCGAACTTCTCGCCGAGGCGATCGGCCATCGAGGTCATGTTCACGGTCTTCACCACCGGCTGCTTCAGCCCGCGGATCTCGATCAGGTACCACATCAGGAGCGCATAGAGGGTGAGCGTCGTGACGAACTTCCCGTTCTCGTCGCCGAGACCGGCGCGGTCCGCGTCGCCATCGACCGCGAGTCCGACGTTCGCTTTCTCCTGGCGGATCCTGGCGAGGAACTCGTTGATGTTCGGCGGGATGGGCTCCGGGTTCACGCCGCCGAAGAACGGGTTGCGCTCGCTATGGAGCTCGATGACCTTCGTCTTGCCACCACCGAGCAACCGGGTGAAGTAGCCACCCGCCGAGCCGTACAGCGGCTCGCACACGAGGGTGTATCCCGCGGCTTTGAACGCCTCCAGGTCGAAGAGCTCCGCGACGTGCGAGAGGTAGTCGGGCGCCGGATCGAAGCGTTCGATGAGTCCGGCACGTTCAGCGTCATCCAGCTTCCGACGTTGAATGCCGTCTGGCTGGTTTTCAAATGGATGAATGTGGCCCTCGATGGCCTTCAACATGTCGGGGCCCGCAGCGGCGCCGGTCTCGGCCTTGACCTTGAAGCCGTTGTCCATCCACGGGTTGTGGCTCGCGGTGATGACGATGCCGGCCTTCGCCTTCTTCCGCATCGTCGCCCACGAGAACGACTGCGTCGGAGATGCTGTCGTCGCGAGGTGGACCGGGATGCCATGGGCGGTGACCACCTCGGCGGCAGCGTCCGCGAAGAATTCGGATGAAAAGCGCCGGTCGAAACCGATGACCACCCCGCGCTTCTGCTCGCCGGTGCTCTTCACCCACTCCGCCACGCCATTGGCGCAGACGCGGACCGCGTCGTACGTGTATTCCTCGGCGATGCGAGCACGCCAGCCATCGGTACCGAAAACGATCTTGGGCATGTGGTGAAGGCCCCCCTTGCTACGTGACGATAGGAGCGTCGGCCGATGGGTGCGCGGGATGACCGGTCAGCGCGCCGGCACTGCCGCGCGCGCAGTGACCGAACGCCAATGGTCGAGCGTGTCCTCGAGCGAGCGTTCGAGCGGGATCGCCGGCGCCCAGCCCGTTCGTGCGCGGAATCGCGCGGCGTCGAGCGCGAGCACGGCGGGATCGCCGTCTCGCACGCGCTCGGGGTCGAGCTCCGTACGCACCGGGATCCGCGCGAGCCGCACGAGGGTCCGCAGGATGCGCTCCACCGTGACCGCCTCGCCGCTGCCGACGTTGAACGTCTCCGTCCGTTCTGGCGCGAGCGCGATCGCAGCCGCGTACGCCGCCGCGATGTCGCGCACGTCGAGGAAGTCCCGCCGCGCGTCCAGGCGACCGTGCTTGATGACGGGCTCGGCCAGGCCGGCCTCGGCCTCCGCGATCTGCTTCGCGAATCCCGATGCGGCAAGGCCGGGATGCTGCCGTGGCCCGTTCGTGTTCGCGGGCCGCAGGATCACCGTCGGGTGGCCCGGGCGATCGCCGAACTCGCGCACGAGGGCCTCGGCCGCGGCCTTGGACGCGGCGTAGACGTTCGTTGGACGGAGCGGCGCAGCTTCGTCCACCGGCACGCGATCCGGCACGCCGTACACGTCGGCACTCGATGCGTAGACGAGGTGCGTCCCCGCCAGGAGCTCCATCGCCGCCAGGAGGTTCGCCGTGCCGACGACGTTCACCTTGACCGTCCCGATCGCGTCCCCTTGCGCCAGCGATGGGATCGCCCGGCCGGCCAGGTGGACGACCACATCGGGTCGCGCCGCCGTGACCGCCGCGAGTAGGCCGTCTGCATCGGATAGGTCCGCGTGGTGGATCCGGACCTTCGACGCGATCGCGGCGAGGTTGGCGTGCGGCGGTGCTTCGAATGCGATGCCGTGGACCTCGTGACCGTCGGCGACGAGACGCTCCGCGAGATGCGAGCCGACGAACCCGGTGATGCCCGTGATGAGGACGCGCGCCGTCACGTCCGGATGCTATTCCGCATTACCGTTGGGCGCGGTGCCCGCTCCCGCGCTTACGGTCCTTCTGTACGTCACCGTCGCGCTCTGTTGGAGCGGCAGCTGGACCGCGGGCAAGCTCGGCGTCGGCGCGGTCCCGCCGATCGAGCTCTCGGCGATCCGATTCGCGATCGCGGGCCTGCTCATGCTCGCGATCGCGCGCGCGACGCATTCGTCGCTCGGCCTGGCACGATGGAAGCTGCTGCTCGTTGCCTCGTTCTTCGGCATCTTCGCGTACAACGCGCTCGTGTTCGTCGGCCTCACCCTCGGTCCGGCATCCGACGGCGCGGTCCTCGTCCCGACGCTCAACCCGGTCCTCACCGTCTTCATCGCCACGTTCCTCGGTGAGCGGCTGACGCGGAACAAGGTCGCGGGCGTGGCGTGCGCGACAGTGGGTGCGATCGTCGTCGTGGCGAGCGCGCAGGGTGGAACAACGCTCTCGTCGCAGCGGCTCGTGGGCGACCTGTTCATGGTCGGCGGCGCGGCGTGCTGGAGCGTGTACGCGACCCTCGGCGCGATCACGACGCGCTCCGGATCGCCACTCGGGGTGACCGCGGTCGCCTGCCTTGCGGGCTCGGCGATGCTCTTCCCGTTCGGCTTCCTCGAGCACGGCTATCAGGATGTGCCGTCCTGGCCGGTCAGTGCGTGGCTCGACATCGCGTATCTCGTCGTGTTCGCGACGATCGTCGGCTTCGTGCTCTTCTACTACGCGGTGCGGCGATTCGGTGCCGGGCTCGCTTCGATGGTGAGCTACCTCGTACCGGTATTCGCGTTGATCCAGGCCGTCTTCCTGCTGAATGAGCGACCGACGCCGGTCGAGCTGGTCGGGGGCGCGATCATCCTGCTCGGCGTGCGCTTGGCGACTTGGCATGTCGTTCCGGTCACGCCGCTCGAGGACGCCGCGTCCGCGTAACTCGTACGTCCCGCCTGTAACTCGGACGCACGACCGACCCGACGCGGGGACCATGAGGCGATGCGCAGAGTGCTGGCGGTCGTCTTCGCGATCTGGGCGGCCGCGGCCTGCACGGCCGATGGCAACGCGACCGCGCCCACCGCGGCAGCCACGGAGCCGCTCGTGGCAGCCGTGCCGCAGATCACGCCCGCTCCGGTGGGTCCGCCGGTACGGATCCTCTGGGCTCCGATGCAGGCGCAGCAGCTGCCGGTCGCCGTGCGTGTGGATCCGGGCATCGCCGCCGCCCGCCCTCCGGCCCTCGTGCCGGCCACGGCCGAGCAGCTGAAGATCGCGGAGCGCGACTTTGTGTCGCACTTCACGAGCGACCTTGGGCTCACCACCACCCTCCAGAACCTGCGCGACCAGCGCTACAACAGCAGCGAGGAATGGATGTTCGCGACGACATTCGCCCCGGGTCCCTTCGCCGACTACGTGCGGGAGCTGGTGTCGACCCGTCGCGAGAACGAGATCCGCACGTTCCACCCTGGCGAGGCGACGCTCGAGAACGCGTGGGTCCGCCCGTCGAACGGGGCGTTCGGTGCGGCCGCGAGCGTTGGCCTCGTCGAAGGAACGATCACGTTCACCGACGAGGCCGCGACCGGCGCCGGGCGGACCATCGAGTCGCATCGCTGGCGGATCCGGGCCTTGGCCCAGGGTCAGTACCTCATCCTCGACGGCGCCGAGGCTCCGGCTGCGCTCGCGCCGCTGACGCCGTTCGACCCGGCGGCGCTCGACAGAGAGGTCGCGGCCCAGGTCGCCTCGTATCTCCGTGACGAGGAAGCGGGCCCGCAGGCCTCGCCCTTCGTGCGGTTCCAGGGCACCGCGTACTGGGACGCGCGAAAAGGCGCGCTCGAATGGCTGCGGGCTCTCGCGAGCCGCGGATCGCTGACCGACCGCCACTTCGAGGACATGAGTGCGCAGGTCGTCCAGTTCGAGCCGACCTCCTACCTGGGCGATGGCTACGTGACCGTGCACCTGCGTGGGACGCTCGTCGAGGTCGTGTACGGCGTTCGTCACACGTATCCGGTGAACGAGTCAGTCGTGTTCCAGCGCTTCTCGTTCGCGCAGGCATCGTGGATGGCCGTCGACGGCCAGAACGACGACGGCACGTGGATCGCGAACGGCAATTACGGCACGCCGCAGTCGACGAGCCATGGCTGATAGGCCACCATTGCCGGCGGTCGCCGGTGAGGAACAGGCCGCGCGCATGGCGCTCTAGACGAACACCGGACGGGCGATGAGCAGCCCGTCCTCGCGCGTCACCGGCAGGGCAAAGCGGAAGCGGTCGACCTCGAGCGCCAGCTCCGCGTCGCGACGCGGGAACCAGTCGGGCCAGTCCTCCGCTGACGCGAGCGAGATCGTCGGCTTCGCTGGCGCCGCATCGAGCAGCAGCTGCTCCAGATACGCCGCGCAGATCTCGTCTTCGTCGTGATCATCTCCGCCGTCTGTGCCCATCGCGACGAGAGACACCGCGTCGCGACCATGCAGGTATCGGACCGTCGCACCGGCGATGACGAGGCTTCCGAGCACGATCTCGGTGGCGCCCGCGGCGGCGGCGACGCCCTGCGTTCCAGAGCTCGTGCGCTGGACGACGCGGCGCCCCGAGAGATCGAGCCCGTCGATCCGCGATGGCGAGTTGCCGATGTCGAACCCAGGGATCGGACGCCCGCCGATCTCGCCGGTCAGAAAGAGGTCGGGGTCATTCGCCTGGAGAGCCAACGCGTGCGCATGATCGGCGACGAGCGCGACCTCGCGGGCGCCGGCGGCGATGCAGAACGCCGCCGTGGTGAAGGCCCGGAATACGTCGATGATCACAGCGGTTCCGACGGCCTCGCGTGCGCCCTCGATCCCGCTGAGTCTCCGGACGGTCACAGGACGGTCGCGGTGAAGGGCTTGCGGCCGGTGCGGAAGCGCTCGATCGAGAGATCGCCGATGTCGAGCATCGTGGCCTTGCCGTCGAGCATCTCCTCGACGATCAGCTGGGCCGTCGCCGGTGCGTGCATGAAGCCATGACCGGAGAAGCCAGCCGCGATGTACAGGCCCGGCGTGCCAGGCACCGCACCGACGATCGGATGGTCGTCGGGCGTCATCTCGTAGTTGCAGGACCAGCCGTCGGTGATCTTCAGGCCGGCGAACGGCTCCATCCGCCGTGCGCCCCGCGCCTTGACCCAGGGCTCGAGCTGCGGCGGGACGTCGGTCGGATCGAGCGCCGGCGCGTCGAACGACTCCGGCGCTGAAGCAGGTCCCTTCTCGACCGCGCCGCCGGCGGTGAGGTTCGGCGTCGCGAAGCGCTGTGCGCCGCCTTTCGGACGGAAATGGAGGCCCGACTCCCACTCGATCACCAGCGGGATCGCGGCGAGCTTCGGGAACGGCCCTGCCGCCTCCATGATCGAGCGCCCGTACGGCCAAATCGGGACGCGCACGCCCGCGGACGCCGCGATGGGCGCGGTCCATGCTCCCGTCGCGAGCAGGACGCGGTCGGCGCGGATCTCGCCGTCGCTCGTGCGGGCCCCGGCAACGCGGCCGTTCTCGGTGATGAGCGCATCGACGCGCACATGTTCGACGAGCCGCACGCCTTCGAGGACCGCCGCTGCGGCGAAGCCGGCGAGCGCGTCGAGTGGCGCGCCGTAGCCGTCGCGCGCGCCGAACCGTCCACCCTTCAAATCGTCGGTGCGGATGCCGGGCACGAGCGTGGCGATCCGCTTCGGCCCGACGAGCTCGACCTCGACGCCCAGGCGCTTGTACAGCGGCATCGGCTCGCGCAGCGCGGCCATGCCCTCGTCGGTCTCGGCGATGAAGAGGTAGCCGTTCTGCTCGAAGTCATGCGCGCTGCTGGTGAAAGAGTCGAAGTCGCGCCAGAACTCCGTAGCGATCTGCGAGAGACGCACGTCGAGCTCGTCCACGAACTGATGCCGGATGCCCCCGAGCCCGCCCTTGGTCGTCCCTGAGCCGAGCACCCCCTGCTCGATGAGCACGATATCGGTCTCGCCCCGCTCGCCGAGGAAGAATGCCGTCGCGACGCCGACGATGCCGCCGCCGACGATGAGCGTCGACGCGCGGTCGGGAACGGTCAGTCCGCGAGCTCCGTGAACCGGTATTTCCCGTCCGCGCTCGAGACGGTGCCGAAGCGCGGCAGGTCGTGGGTGAAGCCGACGACCCATTCCTCCTCGACGGCCCGAGCGAGGATCGTGCGCTTCGCTTCGAGCGTGTCGAGCGGGAAGAGGTCCTGGGCCGGGATCCAGGGCAGCGGCAGATGGTGGCGGTCGGGCATGAAGTCCGACGAGAAGAACGCGGTCCGCTTGCCGCCGGTCACGCGCACGGTCTGCGTGCCGCGGGTGTGGCCCTGCACCCGATCGAGGCGGATCCCGGGCAGGATCTCGACCGCCTCGTCGATGAGCTCGAGCTTGCCGGCCGCCTCGAGGGGCGCGAAGTCGTCCGGGAAGTACGAGGCTCGGGTCCGCTCGTTCACGTTGTTCGCATCCACCCACTCGAGCCTCTGGAACACGTAGCTCGCGCGCGGGAACGTGGCGACGAGCGCCTCGCCATCGCGGCGCGTGTTGCCGCCGGAATGGTCGAAGTGGAGATGGGTGTTCACGACGAGCGTCACCTCCTCTGGCTTCACGCCACGCTTCGCGAGCTCATCGAGGAGCTGCGGCGGCCGCTCGATGCCATAGATGCCGCGCTGCTTCTCGGTCAGCTTCGAGCCCGCACCGGTCTCGACGAGCACGACGTGGTCGGCGTCGCGGATGAGAACGCAGTTCATGTCCATCGTGACCCGATTGAGCTCGTCGGCGTCCTTCTGCGTGCTCCAGAGCACTTTCGGGACAACCCCGAACATCGCGCCACCGTCGATCTTGAACGTGCCGTCGCTGAAGATGTCGATCTGGAATCGGCCGAAGCGCACGGTGCGAGTATGGGGTCGTGGACATTCGGACGTACCGCGAGGGCGACGGTGATCGGCTTCGCACCTTCTGGCTCACGTGCGGCATCAAGATCCGCCCCGGCGACGACGACGCATCGCTCGCGCGTTTCGCCGCGCGCAATCCGGGGCTGATGCTCCTCGCGGAGGAGGACGGGCATCTCGTCGGCTCCGCGCTCGGTGGCTGGGACGGCCGGCGAGGCTGGCTCTATCACGTCGCTGTGCATCGCGACGAACGCCGCCGTGGGATCGGCGCCACCCTCGTGGCGGAGATGGAGCGACGGATGCGCGACCTCGGTTGCCCGAAGCTGAACCTCATCGTGTGGGACGACAACACCTGGGCAATGCAATTTTGGGAGGCGCTCGGCTACCGGCGCGAGAAGACCGTCGAGTACGCGAAGGAGCTGTGACCGACCTCGTCCTCGTGCACAGCCCGCACGGCGGGTCGTCCACCTGGCAGCCGGTCGCCGGTCTCCTGCGAGCGCGCGGACATCACGTGACGTTGCCGGTGTTCCGGTCGACACCGACGGCCGCGTACTGGGAGCGGAACGTGAACGCGATCCTGCGGCTGGTCCAACGCCCGCACCCCGTGATCGTGGGCCACAGCGGCGCCGGTCCGCTCCTCGCCCACGTCGCGCGATGGGCCGAGGGCGCGTCATGCGTCTATGTCGACGCGGGCTTCCGCAAGGACGCCGGCGTGCCGGACGGGCTGCCACTCGCAGAGCGCGGCGCCGGCGTCGTCCCGGCCTGGGCAAACGACACCGACCTCGCGGAGCTGCTGCCGGATCCCGACACCAGACGGCGTTTGATCGAGAGCATGGCGCCGCTCCCCCGCGACTACTTCGCCGAGGCGATCCCGTACCGGGAGCCTCCGGACGGGAGCGGGTACCTGCTGCTCTCGCCGCCGTACGCCGAGCCGGCCGCGACCGCGCGGGCGAAGGGCTGGCCGGTCCAGGAGCTGGAGGGCCATCACTACTCGATGCTCACCGACCCCTCGCGGCTCGTCGACGCGATCCTCGCCGTCATAATCCCGTAATGGCGAAGGATCGGATGGCGTTCATCGGCGGCGGCGTCATGGGTGAGGCCATGATCCGCGGCGTCCTCGACAAGCACCTCGTCCCGCCGTCGCGGATCTCGGTCACCGGCCCGCGTCGCGAGCGGCGCGCGGAGCTCGCGAAACGGTTCGGCATTGCGGCCCTCGCGTCGAACGCGGAGGCGGCGAGGCAGGCCGACGTCGTCGTGCTGTCGGTGAAGCCGCAGGTGCTTCCGACCGTAATGAAGGAATTGCACGGCAAGCTGCGCGCGGATCAGCTCGTGATCTCGATCGTCGCCGGGGCGAACATGCGCGCGCTCGAGACCGGCCTCGCGCACCCGACGATCGTCCGCGCGATGCCGAACACGCCGGCGCAAGTCGGCATGGGTGTCACCGCGTGGTATCCGTCGCACGCCGTGACCGCAGAGCAGCGCGAACACACCAAGAGCATCGTCGCCGCGCTCGGCGAGGAGCTCATGGTCGAGGACGAGTCGTACATCGACATGGCGACCGCGCTGTCCGCAACGGGACCGACATACGTGTTCCTACTCATGGAAGCGCTCGTCGACGCAGGTGTGCATCTCGGGTTCTCGCGCCGCGTCGCCGAGGAGCTCGTCCTACGGACTGTCGAGGGCTCGGCCCTCTTCGCGCGAAAGAGCGGACGGCACCTCGCCGAGCTGCGCAACATGGTCACCTCGCCCGGCGGCACGAGCGCCGCGGCGATCTACCAGCTCGAGAAGGGCTCGCTGCGGACCGTGCTATCGAAGGCGGTCTACGCCGCGTATCAGCGCGCGACCGAGCTCGGCGCGACCGCCGAACGGAAGGTCACGCAGGACGAGTGAGGGACGCGATCGCGGTCGTGCTTGCGCTGGTCGTCGGGGTGTTCCTGGCGTCGTATGACCTGCGGACCGACGACACCGGGATCGAGGTCGGTCTGCTGCTCATCGCGTCGGTGACGCTGGCGGCTGTGGCGCCGAAGCGCTGGTGGCTCATCGCGCTCTGCGTCGGCCTGCCGATCCCGATCGTCGAGATCGCGGTCGCGCACTCGGCACTCCCGCCCGCGGGCGTGTTCGCCTTCGCAGTGACGATCGTTGGAGCGCTCATCGGGTTCGCGATCGCGCGCACGTCGAGGACGGGCGCCGCCGTCTAGTTCGATTGCGGGTTGGTCTGGACGACCTCGAAGACTTCGCCGCCTCGCTGGATGCGCGCATGCGCGTCCACAGACCGAAGCCACTGTGCGCCACCGGCCGCGAGGGCCTCGAACGTCTTCGCTTCGTGGATGCTCGGCCAGAGCAGGGTCGTGTGCTCGTGGGGGGCGCCCTGCACGAGGAAGCGTTCGAGGTCGGTTCGGTTCGCGAGGATGACCGCGCGGCCGGACGTGGTGCCATCCGGCGCCCAGCTCACCTGCCGTGATTCCCAGCGGCCCAGCCAGGCGGGGACGGCTCCGTCGTACCCGACGACACCGATGAGCGGCGTCGGTCCGAAATCCCAGAGCCACGCGGCCGTCTCGGCGACGATCTCCGGGTCCGCGAGCGGCTTCCACTCGCTGTCCGCGGCCGGGAGCTCGAGCACGAATCGGTCATATGCGACCTGGCTGACCTGCATGACGTCACTGGATTACGCCTGCGGGTACCGCGGTCACAGTCCCCCGGCGGGGGTGCTTCGGCTAGTACGGGGGTACTAGGCCTCGCGGGATCCAACGCGGCACGGCCGCGCGATACGCCTCGTATGACGGTCCGAAGCGCGCCCGCAGCCTGGGCTCTTCGTACAGGGTGACGAAGACGTGGAAGAGGAGCCCCAACGCGACGGCGTAGCCCAGCAGCGCGACCGAGCCGAAGAGCACAGCCTCCCCGAGAACGATCGCCAGCACCGCGACGTACATCGGATTCCGCACCCAGCGATAGAGGCGCCCGCTGACCAGATGGCGCGGAGCGTCGTACGGCGCCGGCGTGCCTTCGCCCTCGACGATGAAGTCGGCAAAGCACCAGAGGAGGCCGGTCAGGCCGACCGCGATCGGGACGAGCCCGAACAGCGTGGCGGGACCGAGGTCCCGCGCGCCGCCACTCTGCGCGAGCACAAGCGCGGGCAGGTACGCGAACGCCAGGTGGGCATGACCAGCGTGAAGACCGCCGTGCTCGCGATCCGGCCACGCATCTGCTAGCCGCTGCGACGAAGGCGCGGGTCGAGCGCATCGCGCAGCGCGTCACCCAGGAAGTTGAACGTGAAGACCGCGATGAAGATCGCGATCCCCGGGCCTGCGCTCATCCACCACTTCATGTTCGCGAGGTAGCGCTGCGAGTAGCTGATGTCCTGGCCCCACGACGGGAACGGCGGCTGTGGACCGAGCCCGAGGAACGAGAGCGCCGCCTCGGCGAGGATCGCGAACGCCGTCGCGAGCGTGGCCTGCACCACGAGCGGGTTCGCGATGTTCGGGAAGATGTGCCGGAGCACGATCCGCAGCGGCGGCACACCAACGGTGCGCGCCGCGACGATGAAATCGCGTGATCGGACGGAGAGGACCTGGCCGCGGGTCAGCCGGGCGTACCCGGGGATCGCGACGATGCCGATCGCGATCATCGCGTTCTGGATCTGCGGCCCGAGCGACGCGGTGATGGCGATCGCCAGCACGAGGGCCGGGAACGCGAGCAGCGCGTCGATCACCCGCATCGCCAAGAGGTCGAACGTGCCGCCAAGGTAGCCGGCGAGCAGTCCGACGCTCACGCCCACGAGGAAGCCGATGCTCACCGAGATCACGCCGACCGAGAGCGACACCCGCGATCCCCACAGCACGCGCGAGAACACGTCGCGCCCGAGGTCGTCGGTGCCGAGCAGGTGATCGAGGCTCGGCGCCTGGAGCTGGTCGACGATATTGACCTTGATCGGGTCATACGGGGCGATGAGCGGGGCGAACACCGCGACGAACAGGAGGATCGCGAGCAGCACCACCCCGACGAGCATCCGCGGGTTCCTCCGCAGGAAGTAGCGGACCGCGGAGGTGCGGCCCTGCGGCTGGACCCGGAGGACGAAGGGGAGCGTCGCGCCGCTCACGCCTCGGCCGCCGAAAACGAGATCCGCGGGTCGAGGAACGCATAGAGGATGTCCACCGCGAGGGTGCTCAACATGAACGACAGCGCCGAGATGAGCACGACGCCCTGGACGATCGGATAATCCTGCGACGGGATCGCCTGCACCGCGAGGCGGCCGATCCCGGGGATGAAGAAGATCGTTTCGGTGATGATCGCGCCCTCGATGATCGCGCCGACCTGGATACCGATGATCGTCACGACCGGGATGAGCGCGTTCTTCAGCGCGTGGCGGACGACGACGGCCTGCTCCCGCAGGCCCTTCGCGCGCGCGGTCCGCATGTAGTCCTGCCCGAAGACGTCAAGGAGGCTCGACCGCACCTGCCGCAGGTTCACCGCGAGGCTCGCGGTGGCGACGGTGATGGCCGGCAGGATCAGTCGCCGGAGGTTGTCAGCGGGATCGGTCGAGAAGGGCGTCCACCCTCCCGGCGGCAAGATGTGGCCGGGCACGACGTAGGCGAACAGCAGGATGAGCAGCAGGCCGAGATAGAAGTTCGGGAACGACACGCCGGCCAGGGTCACGCTGGTGGTCAGGAGATCGAGGGCCGAGTTGCGTTTGATCGCCGACAGCGTGCCGACGACGAGCGCGACCGTCACGGAGATGAGGATGGCTGCGAGCCCGAGCTCCAGCGTGACCGGGAGCCGCTCGGTGATCGCCTCGAGGACCCGCTGGTGCGTTTGGAACGAGCGGCCGAGGTCGCCCTGCACCGCCCGCGAGAGCCAGGCCGCGTACTGGATCGGCAGCGGCTGATCGAGGCCGAGCTCGGCGCGGACCGTCGCGATCGTGGCGGGGTCCTTGTCCTCGCCGGCGTACGTGAGGACGGGATCGCCTGGGGCGATGCGGATGATCACAAAGATGCCGACGGTGACCAGGAGCGCGACCGGGATCATGAGCAGGAGGCGGCGGAGGATGTACATCGTCACTCCGCCGCCTCCGCTCTCACTGTCCCGAGATGGTTACTTCTGTACCCAGACGGTCTCGAACCGCGGGAGCTGGTCCGGGAAGTCCTGGAACCCTTGAATGGACTTCGCGGTCAGCAGCTGCGCGGCGTTGAAGCTGTAGAAGATCCGCGAGGGGTCATCGACGACGAAGATCTGCTGGGCCTTGAGGAAGAGGTCCTTCCGCTTGGCCGTGTCGGACGCGGTGCGCGTCTGATCGAGGAGCGCGTCGACGTCCTTGTTCGAGTAGGCCGAGTCGTTGTTCGGGCGGCCGGTGTAGTTGAAGTCGTACACATTGCCGTCCGGGTCGATGCGGCCGCTCCATCCGATGAGCGTCATGCCCGATTGCTTGTGCTGCTGCTGCAGCGTGACGATCTCGTTGAACAGCAACGTCTTGATGTCCATCGTGATGTCTGCCTTCAACAGCTCCGACTGGAGGAGCTGCGCGAACTGCAGCGTCGCTGCGTCGCCGGATGACACCAAGAGCTCGAATTTCAGCGGGCCCTTGCCCACATCGGCGACGAGCTTCTTCGCCTGCGCGATGTCGGGCTTCGCGAACGGCTTGAAGCTCGGGTCGTACGCGAAGTGCGAGGGTGCGATCGGGCCGTACGCGACGACACCGACGCCCTTCGCCGGGCCTGCGTTCAGGAGCTCGTCGCGGTCCATCGCGAGGGATACGGCTTGCACGTAGCGCTTCTCGTTGAAGATGAACGTCGGTGCGCGGTTCGGGACGAGGCTGTTGTACCCGATGCCCGCGATCTCCTGATACACGAGCGTCGAGTCGGCTTTCACGGTCGGTACGTCCTTGCCGGTGACCGCGTTCGTCGCCTGGACCTGACCGGTGCGCACGTTCGTGAGCCGAACGTCGCCATCGGTGATCGGCTTGATGATCACGGTGTCGAGGTACGGGAGCTTGTCGCCGGTCGCGGCCTTGCCCCACCAGTCGGGGTTCTTCTTGAAGGTGTAGTGGTCGTCCTTCACCGCCTCGGTGAGGATGAACGGACCGCTCCCCGCGTTGAACGCCTTCCGTGTGAAGTCGGCACCGCCGGCTTCGACCGTCTTCCGCGACAGCATCATGCCGGAGCGGTCGACGAGGACCGACAGGAACGGCGCCGACGGGGTCTTCAGGTCGACACGCACGGTGGCTGGATCGACGACCGTCACGGTGTCGACCGGAGCGAGCTCACCGAGCCGCAGCGACTCCTTCGTGAGCCGGTAGCGGTCGAGGTTCCATTTCACCGACTCCGCGTCGAACGTCGTGCCGTCGTGGTACTTGACGTCGGTCCGCAGCTTGAAGGTGAAGGACTTGCCGTCCGCCGACACGGTCGGCAGTGCGGAGAGCCACGGGATGATCTCGCCCTTCGGCGTGACCCGTACGAGCGAGTCGTACATCGCGTACATGAGGTGCCGGTCGACGAACAGGCCGGACAGCATCGGGTCCATGTTGCTGATGTCCGAGTTCATCGCGAAGGTCACCGACCCGCCGTAGGCCGCTTTCGCGCCGATGGCGGCCGAGCCCGACGGCCCGCCGGACGTCGTTCCGGTGCACGCGGCGAGAAGGATCGCCAGGGCCGCAAAGATCGCCAGCGCGCGCGAGATCGTACGAGCCATGCACAACACCCCCGAACTTCCGCAGGTCTGCTGGAGGATACGTCTGGCCAGACCGCGCGGTTCAGGATTGCGCGGGATGACAAAAGGAGCGGGCATTGTGCCCGCCCCTTCGAAGACCGCTGGCGACCGACGCTAGCTCGTCTCGATCCGCTCGGCGCGCTCCACCGGCGCGACCGGCGCGACCGTGTCCACCGTGTCGACCCGCTCGCCGCCTTTCCGGCCGATGCTCGGCAGGAGGCGGTAGCGTTCGCGCGGCTTACGGACCGAGCTCGATGTCACCTTGCGCTCGACGACCGGGGTCGTCTTGACCGGGACTGCGGCGGTCGTCGCGACCGCGGCGCCGCGCGACGGCGCCATCACCCCGCCGAGCCAGCCGGCGAAGATCGCGATGAGGATGCTGAGCGCGCCGCCGAACGCGAACGTCTCAACGGACTCGAAGAGCGCGATCCCCAGCACGACCGGCAGGATCGGGACGAGCCGGGCAGGCGTCCCGAAGACGCCGAGCGCGAACGCCGTGTCGACGACGAGCAGCGCGAGCACGACGAACAGGCCGAAGAACGCGACCATCATCCCGTGCCAGCTGGTGCGGTAGCCCGCGATCCGGCCGGCGACGTAGCCGCCGACGAGATATGAGACACCGACCGCAACGAGGATCGGCACGGTCGAGGCGTATCCGCCCGTGGGGTACCCCTTCGTGAGCAGGACGCCGACGATCGGCGTCAGGATCGCCGCGACGCCCACCGTCGCGAGCCATCCATCGAGGACCGCGCCCCACGACGTTCGCGTCGGGCGCATGACGACTTCGCGTGCCATAGCAGTGCCCTCCTTACGAGGTGTCACCAACCACGGTGCAAGCGCGGGGCCAGACGGCTAGACGGCCGCTTTCCGGCCTCCGGCGCTCCTGGCGAACGTTTCGGCGAGGTCCGTCTTCTCCCATGGCAGGTCGAGGTCCGACCTGCCGAAGTGCCCATACGCGGCGGTCTGGCGGTAGATCGGGCGGCGCAGATCGAAGCGGGCGATGATCTCCTGCGGCCGGAAGTCGAAGTGCTCGTCGATGAGCCGGCGGATGACCTCGTCGTCGACCGTCCCCGTGCCGAACGTCTCGACGTTCAGTGACACCGGCTTCGCGACGCCGATGACGTACGCGATCTGGATCTGGCACCGGCTCGCGAGACGCGCGGCCACGATGTTCTTCGCGACGTAGCGGGCCGCGTACGCGCCGGAGCGGTCGACCTTCGTCGCGTCTTTGCCGCTGAACGCGCCGCCACCGTGCGGCGCGTATCCGCCGTACGTGTCGACGATGATCTTGCGCCCGGTCAGGCCGGCGTCCCCCATCGGGCCGCCGATGACGAACTTGCCCGTGCCGTTGATGACGTACCGCGTCTCGCCGTCGAGCAGGTGCTCCCCCAATGGCTGGATGGCCGCGCGGACGATCGATTCCTTCACGTCCCGCCGCAGCTGCTCCACGTCGACGCCTTCGTCGTGCTGGGTGGCGACGACGACGGTGTGCACGCGCTTCGGGACACCCTTGTGGTACTCGACGGTGATCTGGCTCTTCCCGTCCGGCCTGAGGTACTTCAGCTCGCCCGACTTGCGGGCCTTCGCCAGCTGCTTCGCCACAGCGTGGGCGAGGGTGATCGGGAGGGGCATGAGGTCCGGGGTCTCGTCGACCGCGAACCCGAACATCATTCCTTGGTCGCCGGCCCCGAGCTCGGCGCCGTCATCCTGCGCGCGGTCGACGCCCTGCGCGATGTCCGGCGATTGGGGCTTGATCGCGGTGAGCACGCCGCACGTCTCGAAGTCGAAGCCGTAGTGCGCGTTCGTGTATCCGATGTCCTTCACGACATCGCGGACGATCCCGATGACATCGGCGTACGCGGTCGTCGTGATCTCGCCGGCGACCAGGACGGTGCCGGTGGTCGTCGCGGTCTCGCACGCGACCCGCGACATCGGGTCTTTCGCAAGGAGTGCATCGAGCACCGCGTCGGAGACCTGGTCGCAGAGCTTGTCGGGGTGCCCCTCCGTGACCGATTCGCTCGAGAAGAGGGCCTTGTCCGCGCGCATGAAGCTGAGCGTCATCTAGGTCCCCGCCTTCCACGAGCTCGCGTACGTCTTCTGGGCCTCGGTCATCGTGTCGATCTTCATCCCCATCGCCTCCAGCTTCAACCGGGCAATGAGCGCGTCGAGGTCCTCGGGCACCGGGTACACGTCCGGCTTGAGCGACGTGCCCTTCTTCAGCAGGTATTCGATGGACAGGACCTGGTTCGCGAAGCTCATGTCCATGACGGCAGCCGGGTTCGCTTCCGCCGCGGCGTGGTTGAGCAGCCGGCCCTCCGCGAGCAGAAAGATCTTCTTCCCGTTCTGGTGGCTGTACTCCTCGACGAACGTGCGGATGGTGCGCTTGCCGGTCGACTGCTTCTCGAGGGCCGGGATCTCGATCTCGTCGTTGAAGTGGCCGGCGTTCGCGACGATCGCACCGTCCTTCATGGCCGGAAAGTGCGCCGCGCCGATGACGTTCAGGTTGCCCGTCGTGGTGATGAAGATGTCCCCGCGCGTCGCCGCCTCCGCGATCGGCATCACGCGGTAGCCGTCCATCGCGGCCTCGAGGCCGCGGAGCGGGTCGACCTCGACGATGATCACATTCGCGCCCATGCCCCGGAACCGCGAGGCGACGCCGCGTCCGACCCACCCGTAGCCGGCGACGACCGCGGTCTTGCCGGCGATGAGGATGTTCGTCGCGCGCAGCAGGCCATCGATCGCGGACTGCCCGGTGCCGTACTGGTTGTCGAACATGTGCTTCGTCCGCGCCTCGTTCACCGCGACGATCGGGTACGCGAGGACCCCCTCCGCGGCCATCGCCCGCAGACGGATGACGCCGGTGGTCGTCTCCTCCGTGCCGCCCTTCACATTGGCGAGCAGCTCCTTCCGGGTCGTGTGGAGGAGGGTCACGACGTCGGCGCCGTCGTCCATGGTGATCTCGGGCTTGGTGTCGAGGACCGCTTCGATGTGGCGGTAGTAGGTGTCGCGGTCCTCGCCCTTCTTCGCGAAGGTGGCGATGCCCTCGTTCTTCACGAGCGCGGCCGCGGCGTCGTCCTGGGTCGAGAGCGGATTCGACGCGCAGAGCGCGACGGAGGCACCGGCGTCGCGGAGGGCGATCGCGAGGTTCGCGGTCTCGGTCGTCACGTGGAGGCAGGCGCCGATCCGCAGCCCCTTGAACGGCTGCTCCTTCGCGAGGCGCTCGCGGATCTTCGCGAGGACCGGCATCTCACGGCCGGCCCACTCGATACGGCGCGAGCCGGCATCCGCGAGCGACAGGTCCGCGACATCCGAGTGCGACGTGGTGGCGACGCTCATGACGTTCTCCCGAATAGATTCTTGGTGAGCCGCTCCCAGACGGCGCGGCGGACGGCCGGCCCCTCGACGAACGGGCCACGCACGTCGTAGCCGAGGCGGCGGTAGACGCTGACGGCGGGTGCATTTCCTTGACGCACGTTCAGGACGACATCGCGGTGCAGCTCGAGCGCCGCCTCGGTGACGACCGAGGTCACCGACGTCGCCATCCCACGGTTGCGATACGCGAGACGCGTGAGGACGTTGCCCACCGCGGCGAGACCCGCGGCGTGCGAGCGGACGTGCGTGCCCGCGGCCGCGACGAGCTGGCGCCCGACGTAGATGCCGTAGTACAGCTCGCGTTGCAGGCGTGCCGGCGTGAAGTAGGAGCGCGAGGCGTTCCCATAGAGGTCGATCATGTCCTCGAGCTGGTCGAGGGCGAGACGCTGGACGGTGTGGCCGACCCGGGGCCGGAACGTGGAGGCGTTGGCGACCATGCGATCCATGATGTCGATCCGCTCGAACCGGTAGCTCGCTTCGATCGGCAGGCGGCCGCTCGGCGGCGTCGCGAGGATCAGTCGCGTTTCGGTCATCCCGTTGCGGAAGAGCTCCGCGAGCGCCTCGGGCTCGCCCATCGCGAAGCATGGCCGGAACGGAAGCACTTCGACGAGGAGGGCCGCGGCGACGACGTGATCGCCGCGCCGTGCGACCCACCAGCGGGACCGGTCGACGTTCTCGGGATCGAGATCGGCGAGCGCGTATGCCGCGAGGATGCGGTCTCGCTCGAAGAACGCGCGGACATCCTCGGCTGAAGCGCGGGGGTCGAGCGCGATCTCGGGCATGAGCGGGGCCGCGGTCATGGACTCCTCCCGTTCTGAGGGCTACGACCTAGCGGGGCTCCGCCGGTTGTGCTGTGGAGCGTCAGTCTATCGCGACCGCTCGGCCTGGACCAGCATCGCGGCGCAGCGCGCGGCGGAGACGGGCAGCGCGAGGATCCGGAGCGGGCGCAACGGCATCGGGGCAAGCGCCGCGGCGAGCACGGCCATCTGCGCCACCCCGGTGAGACGGTCCCAGCGCACCTCGTCAGGGGTGAGCGGTCCCGTCCGGATGATCGCGACCGCGTAGCGCGCGAACGGCGCGAGCATCGCGACCCTCGGGGCACCGACACGCACGGCGGCGATGGCTGCGCCGAGGGTGAGCAATGAATCGGCCTCGAGGTCGAAGCGCGGGCCGTGGCCCGCCGGCGGCCGACGCCGCGCGAGCGGGCCATCGAGCCAGTCGGTGACGATCGCGACGACGAGCAGGGGCAGACTCGGCCAGACGGGGAGGATCAGCCCGCAGATCGCGCGGAACGCCGTGAGCGCGTCGGCGACGTGGCGCATGTCAGGACCACCGCGAGGCGAGCTCGCGGAGCGCACCGGTGGCGCCCTGGAGCGGCGGCAGGTGTCCGAACAGGATCGTGCCGACGTCCAGCGCGGCGAGACGCGAGACCGAGGTCCGTGCTGCCACGAGGTCCTCGCTCCAGTAGCGATTCGGCCGGTGGAGCGCGCCGCCGGCATCGCGCCACAGCGCGTCGCCGCTGAAGAGAAGGCCGTCGCGGCCCGCATAGAGGCAGACGCTCCCCGGGGTATGGCCCGGCGTGTGCACGACTCGCAGGCCGCCGAGGACGGGGAGCACGTCGCCGTCGGCGATCGCGATCGTGCGGATCTGCCGCCGCTGCGCGACACGTCTCGCGATCGTGCCGGCGTTGAACCGCAGGGTCCGGTCGCGATCGGCCGGATGCAGCAGCACGTCCGCATCGCCGGCCCCGCCGATATGGTCGGGATGCGCGTGCGTCACCACGAAGCGCGCGATCTCCGCGGGCGAGCGACCGAGCGCGCGGATCGCCGCGTGCAGCCGCGGGAGCGAGCCGCGCATGCCGGCGTCGATGACCGTGATCTCGTCCTCGAGGACCGCGTACGCGGTCGCTCCGATGAGCGGGATCGCGTGGACCGCCGGGGCGACGCTAGAACTCGATGAGCGTCGCGATGTCATAGCCCTGGAGCCGGTCGCGGCCGTGCAGGGCCTTTAGCTCGATGAGGAATGCGAGCGCGACGATCTCACCCTGCAGCTGCTTCACGAGCTCGATCGTACCGGCGACGGTCCCACCGGTCGCGAGGAGGTCGTCGACGATGAGGACCTTCGCGCCCGGCTTCATGGCGTCCTTGTGCATCTCGAGCGTGGCCGAGCCGTACTCGAGGTCGTACTCGACGCTCACGACGTCCGCGGGCAGCTTCCCCAGCTTGCGAACGGGAACGAAGCCGACGCCGAGCGCGTACGCGATCGGCGCGCCGAAGATGAAGCCACGCGACTCCATCCCGACGACGACGTCGATCGGTTTGCCCTTGATCTTCGCGAGGAGCCCGTCGACAGCGCTCTTGAAGGAGTCGCCGTCCTTGAGCATCGTCGTGATGTCCTTGAACAGGATCCCCGGCTTCGGGAAGTCCGGGATGTCACGGATGCGCGCGCCGAGCTCTTTGGGTGCGATGGCTGCCACTGGCGAGAGATTAGCGGAAGCCCTAGAGGTCGACCCGCGGGTAATAGTTCTCGACGCCTTCGCGCTTCACCTCGTCGAGCCACGTCGTCCCGTAGATCGCCGGGTGGTCGGGGCCGGCGATCGCCCACGCGTCGCGCCGGTACGTCCAGCTCGTCGGATGGAGCCGCTGAGCTTCCTTGAAGTGCTCTGTCGCGAGCCCGGCCTCGCCAGCGGCGTGCAGGTGCTGAGCAAGCGCGAAGTGCGCCGCCGCGGTCGCCTCGCTCAGCGGCCGCGGTCGGCTACGGCGGACGACCTCATCCGAAGACAGTGCGTAGCGGCTGGCCGCGCCGTTCGTGCTCGATACCCAGTCGCGCAGCGCGGTGACGTAGCGCTCCGCGTCGGCGTTCAGGGCCTTGGATGTCTCGATCCGCTCGCGCTCGCGAGGCGTCGCATCGGCCGGGACGATCTGATCCTTGAACGCCGGCCGGCGCGGGTGCGCGGTCTCGGGCGGACGCACGATCACGCCCGCCTCGTTGATCCACACGGCGCTTGGGACGTTGACGATCCCGAGCTGCGCGAGCACGTGCGCCTCGTCGATGAGCGACGGATGCGTCGGCTGGGCCTTCTCGATCCACGGCCGAGCGACGGAGGCGCCGCGCGCGTCGAGCGCGACAGTGACGATCTCGAGCCGTGGGTACAGGTCAGTCCGTAGCTCCTGCCACACGGGCAGGTCGAGGCGACAGCCTCACCACGAGGCCCAGGCGACGATGAGCGCCTTCCGGCCACGCAGCGAGGACAACCTGAAGGGACGTCCGTCGAGGTCCGCGAGCTCGACGTCGGGCAGCGTCGCGCTCGCGAGCGTCTTGCCACCGGCCTCCGGCCCGAGGGCCCACAGACCGGCGCGCGGCTCCGAGACGATCGGCATCCCGAGGGCCCGCGAGACGTCGGCGAGATCGATCGTGTCGGTCGAGGCGCTGGCGAGCGGCACGCATCGCTCGCCACGGCAGAGACCCTCCGGCTTCAGCACCCAGCCGGTCACGTGCTCGAGCTCGGCCGCGGACACGCGCGCCGTCGTGAAGATCACGCGATCTCCACGACGTGGGTGTCCTTGAACATCTCCTGCACGACGTAGCCGCGCTCGTCGTGAGTGACGATCGTGATGTTCGTGTTCGCCGCAGGGACGCGAATGAGCTTCGGCAGCACGCCCATGAACCCGCTCACGAGGATCCGGGTCACGCCGCCGTGGCCGACGATGCAGATCCGCTTACCCGGGCTCTCCGCGACGAGACGGTCGATGACACCCATCGCACGCGCGACGACCTGATCGAGGGACTCGCCACCGGGCCACTGGGTGAACCCGTCGCTCGTGTAGCTCGGCAGTCCCTTCAGCTCGTCGAACGGTTTCCCGGCCGCGTCACCAAGGTCGATCTCCCGCAGATCGGCGTAGGTCTCGACGGGGATGCCGCGCCCGGCCGCGATCTCAGCGGCGGTGTCCGTCGTCCGCGACAGTGTGCTCGCGACGATGCGATCGAAGTGGACCGGCCGTAGGGCCCTCGCGACCACCTTCGCCTGCTCGCGACCCTTCGGCGTGAGCGGGCTGTCCGTCTGGCCGGCAAAGACCGCGGCGGCGTTGGCCTCGCTCTCGCCGTGACGGACGAGGTAAAACGTCGTGACGGCGCTCAGACGCCGAGCTCCGTCGCAAGCTCGGTCCACGTCGCGACGCGAATGATGTTCGGGTGCGCGAGCTCACGGTTCCAGGTGTGGTCGAACAGCCAGACCGTGATGCCTGCCTCGGCGAGCGACGTCGCGATGAGCACGTCGTCCTCGCAGAACGCGTCGAGGTCAAGCTCCTTGGCGAGCCGGACCTTGTACGCGGCGGAGCTCGTTGCGTCGTAACGGCCCGGCGGCACTCCGGGGTCGAAGTCGCCGTGCGGCTTGAGGTGCACGGCGCGGGCGTGCTGGATGAGACCTTGCTCGCGCAGCCACGTCTCCGTGACGACGCGGCGGCGCTCGGCGCGGGCGGTGATGAAGTAGATCTCGTGACCGGCATCGGCGATGCGTTCGACGACCGCCGGACAGTCCTCGTACGGCTCGAGCTCACTGAAGAACTTCCCGTCGTAGAGAGCGATCCGGAAGCGGTCCTTCTCCTCGCCGCTCACCTCCTCGATCCGGGCGAGGGTCTGCCAGCCAAGATCTTCGTCAGGTAGCTCGAGGCGGTATCGGTCCGCGAAGGCGCGGAGGTACGGCACCGCGCATTCGGCGACGACGTCGTCGAGATCGACGCCGATCCTCACGCCGCGAGCCCCTCGAGCACGCGGGTGAGGGCGTCGCGCCAGTCGCCGCGCGCTTCGACGATCGAGGCGCGGACCTGCCGCTGGCCGTGCTGGGCCTTCGGGAAGACCGACAGCAGGACGCGCCGCTGCGCGTCGCCGAGGTCGCGGCCCATGACGATACGGAGCTCGGCGCCGCGCACGCGGACCTCCGTCGCGCCCGCTTTCGCGGCCCGCAGCTTCACCTCGACACCGTAGAGGAGGTTGCGCATCGGCTCGGGCGGAGCACCGTAGCGATCCTTCAGCTCCTCGCGCAATGCCACGAGGTCGTCCAGCTCGCTGAGCTCGGCCAGGCGGCGATACATCTCGAGCTTGCGGGCGCGCGCGGGGATGTACTCGTCCGGGATCGCGGTCGACAGCGAGAGATCGACCACGGTCTCGGAGACCGCCGCGGCCCCTGTCTTCGTGCCGCGCTGCTCGTTGACCGCTTCCTCGAGCAGCTGGGCGTAGAGCTCGAATCCGACGGCCGCGACGTGCCCGTGCTGCTCCGCGCCGAGGATGTTGCCGGCGCCGCGGATCTCGAGGTCGGACAGCGCGATCTGGAAGCCGGCGCCGAGCTCGGATGCGTTGAAGATCGCCTGGAGGCGCTTCCGGGCTTCTTCGCTCATTCGCTCTCGACGCCGGTACAGGAGATACGCATAGGCCCGCCTGGAGGATCTCCCGACCCGGCCGCGAAGCTGGTAGAGCTGCGCCAGGCCGAGCGTATCCGCTCGATCGATCACGATCGTGTTGGCGTTCGGGATGTCGAGGCCGGACTCGATGATCGTCGTGCACACGAGGACGTCGGCTTCGCCGGCGGCGAACTTGAGCATCACGCGCTCGAGCTGGCCCTCGGGCATCTGCCCATGGCCGACGACGAGTCGGGCGTCGGGCAGGAGCTTGCGCAGCTGCTCCGCCTGGGCCTCGATCGTCTCGACCCGGTTGTGGACATAGAAGACCTGCCCACCCCGATCGAGCTCGCGCAGGAGCGCGTCGCGCACCAGCCCCGCCGATGCCTCTGCGACCCGTGTCTGGATCGGCAGGCGGTCCTCCGGCGGCGTCTCGATCACGCTCATAT
>JALYLX010000122.1 GCA_030773995.1 Chloroflexota bacterium | reverse complement strand
TCGTACGGCCCGAACCCGATGAACCACGCATCGGGGTTACCCGAGGGTGTTTCGGCGGTGCCCGACTTCCCGGCGACCGCGGTCGGGAACCCAAGGAACTTGAAGTACACGGTGCCGTTCGGATCGCTCACCACGGCGCGCATCCCGTCGCGGATGAGCGAAAGATCGGCCGGGGTCGTGTTCGCCGTGCCAAGGCGCGTCGCGTCGAACTTCTTCACGGTCGCGCCCTCACGCGTGCGGAGCTCGAGCACCATGCGCGGCTTCCACACGATCCCATCGTTGGCGACCGCGGCGGAGTAGTTGGCCATCTGGAGCGGCGTCGCGAGCAGGAAGCCTTGACCGATCGCAAGGTTTGTCGCGTCGCCGGGGTTCCAGATCTTGTCCTGCGGATTCGTGAACGCTGTCTGTTTCCACGCCGGGCTCGGCACGATGCCCGGGGCTTCGAGAACGAAGTCGATGTCGGTCGCCTTCCCGAGGCCGAAGCTCAGCGCTTCGCTCGGCAGCAGATCGGTCTTCATGTCGTTCAGCCGCTTGCCGAGCTCGTAGAAGAACGTGTTGCACGAGCGTGCGAGCGCTGTACGCATGTCGATGAGCCCGAGGTTCCCGGTCTCGTGGTTCAGCTGCACGACGCCGTAGCCGCTCCACGACGCGGGACAATCGATCCGGTCGCCGGCGTGATACACGCCGTTGCGGAGCGCTGCGGCAGCCGTGATTGGCTTGAAGGATGAGCCCGTGGGGTATTGCCCGAACGTCGCGCGGGAGAGAAGCGGCTTCTTGGCATCCGCATTGAGAGCGCTGATCGCCGCACTGTCGCCGCTGACGAACAGGTTGAGGTCGTAAGACGGCCGGCTCGCCAGCACGAGCACTTCGCCGGTCCAGGGGTCCTCCGCGACGATGGCGCCCTTCTGGTCGCCCAGCGCCTTCTCGGCCGCGGCCTGGAGGACAGGGTCGAGCGCGAGCACGGCATCCTGTCCCGCGACCGGGGCGGCCTCGGCGAGCATCTCGACCGGCCGCTCGTCCGGATCGACGATCTGCAGGCGCCAGCCGTAGCTTCCTCCGAGCACGTCGTCGAGCTGCTGTTCGAGGCCGGTCTTGCCGATGAGATCGCCGGCCGCGAAGCCGCGCGCGCCGAGCTTCTGTGCGTCGGCGTCGGTCGCCTCGCCCATGTAGCCGATCAGCTGTGACGCGAGCCCCGTCGGGTAGCTCCGGACGCGCTGGGGTTGGAGCTGCACGCCCTCGATGACCGAGAGCCGCGGCCGCAGCGCGGTGAACGCGGAGCCACTGAGGGTCTTGATCGGCACGAAGCTGTCGGGTCGGACCCATGACGCGTTGTACTTGGCCTTGATGTCGTCGGACTTCAAGCTGAGCGCGCTCGACAGGCTCGCCAGCATCCCCGGCTCGTTCTTGATCTGCTCCGGCACGACGCCCACGACCGCGGCGTCGGTGAACGTCGCGAGCTCCGTCCCGTCGCGCGCGATGATCCGGCCGCGGCTGGTCGCGAGGCGCGACATGCGGACGAGCCGGCCGGTCGAAAGGCGCGGCAAGATGGCCTCGGGCGACCAGTCGATCTTCCACGCGGCCGCCTCCTTCTCGCCGACCATGACGAGCGAGAGGAACGTGTCCCGCTTGACGTCGCCGACCCGCTGGGTGTGGAACGTCACGCTCAGCGGCGCCGTCGCCTTGCGGGGATCGGGCGAGCCGTTCGGCCCCGCCGGGTGCACGGCCGCACCGGTCGTCGCCTCGAGCGATTTCTGCGTCATCTCCTCCGCGATGCGCGGCAGACGCGCGATGAACCCGTCCTCACCCACCCGGGCCTTGCTCTCGTCGGTGAGGAGGGCCCACATCGCCTGGTAATCGCCCCTCGTCCAGGCCGCGGCATACGCGCGCGCGACCGGCTCGGCCGCGGGCGGCTGCGGCTCGCAGGCGGCGAACAGGGACGCGACGACGGTGAGCGCGACCAGTCCCAACGTGGACCGTCTTGGAGCGAAGCGGCTCATGGCTCAGTAACCGGCCGCGTATCCCTCGCGCCGCGGGTCCGCGCCGGCGGAGAACACGCCGTTCGCGTCGATGGCCACAGCCTGCGCGCCGCCGGTGATCTCCGCCCATTCGCCGAGCACCTGCAGGTCATGCCCCTTCGCTGCCAGTCCCTTCCGCACCTGCTCGGGGAAACGGGACTCGAGCTGCAGCGTCCTGCCCGACTCGTGGAACCAACGCGGGGCCTCGATCGCGTCCTGGACGTCGAGCTCGTGATCGATGAGGCCGACCGCGAGCTGGAAGTTCGTCTGCACCTGGGCGTGCCGGCCGGGCGTGCCGTACACGAAGCGCGGCGCGGACCCGTCCAGGACCATGACGGTATTCAGGGTGTGGACCGGACGCTTGCCCGGAGCGAGCACGTTCGGCGACCGCGTGTCGAGCGAGAAGCCCGACAGCCGGTTGTTCAGGAGGATCCCGGTCCCCGGGACGACTGTCGCGGAGCCGAACGCGCTGAACACGCTCTCGATGAGCGACACCGCGTTGCCATCGCGGTCGACGACCGCAAGGTACGTCGTGTCCGCAGGGAGGGCCGCAGGCTCGACGCGCTCGGCCGCACGCCCGGCGATGCCGCGCCGGCGCTGGGCGATGAACGCGTCCGCGAGCAGCTCCTCCACCTCGAACGACACCGCGCGTGGGTCGCCGGCCATCGCGTCCCGATCCGCGAACGCCAGCTTCTTGATCTCGACCATCGTGTGGATCTGCTCCGCGCTTCCCCAGCCCATCGAACGAAGGTCGAGCCCGTCGGCGATGGCGAGCTCCTCCAGGAGCACGTGGCCCTGCGACACCGGTGGCTGGCCGACGACGCGCAGCCCGCGGTAGGCCGTCTCGATCGGCTCGCGCCGGTCGGTGCGATGCGCGCCGAGATCGTCGGCGGTGATCCAGCCGCCCAGCGCGGCAATGCCCTCCGCAAGACGCTCGGCGAGGTCGCCGCGATAGAACGTGTCGGCGCCATCCGCGGCGATCGCGCGCAGCGACGCGGCGAGGTCAGGCTGTTGGAGCATCTCGCCGGGACGCGGATGCCGGCCGCGCGGGCTGTAGGTGCGCGCGCAAGCGGGATCCGCGGCGATCCGCTCCGCCTCCTCGCCGATCGCGTCGGACAGCGCGTCGCTCACCGGGAACCCTTCGGCCGCGTACCCGATGGCGGGCGACAACACGCGATCGATGCCGAGTCGGCCATGGTCCGCGAGCATGTCGCCCCACGCGCCCACGCACCCTGGGACGGTGGCGAGCCGCACGCCGCTATCGCCAAAGCCGTGAACGAAGGCCATGGAATCGACCATCGCCGGGGCCGCGCCCGAGCCGTTGTATGCCGTCACCGTCCGTGCGCGCGCGTCGTAGACGAGCGCGAAGACGTCGCCGCCGATGGCCGTGCGCTGCGGGAGGACCACCGCACAGACGGCGGCGGCGGCGATCGCGGCATCGACCGCGGACCCGCCGTCGCGCAGCGCGGCGATCCCGGCGGCGGTCGCGAGGTGATGCCCGCTGGCGACGATACCGCTGGCGGCTCGCACCGTCGGGCGATGGGTCATCGCGCTGATGTTAGGCGGCCGACCGCAGGAGCAGCTCGATCGCGATCCGCCATACGAAGGCCGAGAGTGTCGCCACGACGATCGCGAACGCGAGCGAGTTACGCGGCCGCTGGACCACCGGCATGAGGGCGAGCGCGAGCGCGACGAGCAGCAGCTGCGGCGCATCCGTCAGTAAGAGACCGGCGAACAGGATGTACCCGATCGCGACCCAGCCCAGGACCGAAGGGCCGTTCGTCGCCACGACGAACGCCGCGACGGCCGCGGCCGCGGCCGACCCCCAGAGCATCAGGTCGATGCCGGGATTGCCGAAGCCGCCGGTCTGGAGATACGCGTAGACGGCCATCGCGACCGCGTCGAACGCGGCGACCGCGGCGCGGACGGTGGCACTCACGATGGCTCAGTGTGGAGGAACAGGCGCGTGTAACCCACCGGCTCTCCGGGACTGAGCGCGGGCGGTGCCGAGCCGTCAAGGTGTAGAAGCATCGCGTGCTCGTCGCAGGCGAAGCGCTTCGGGCAGACGGGACACTCGGCTGCGCTCTTCTCCGGCAGCCGCCCGAGGCTCGTCAGCGTGAAGCCACACTTCGTGAAGAACTCCGGAACGAGCGTGAGCGCGAACACCCGGCGCAGGCCGCGCTCGCGGGCGCGCTCGACGCAGGCCGCGACGATGGCCTTTCCGACGCCGCGCCGCCCGGCATCGGGGGCGACCGCGAGCGACCGCAGCTCCGCAAGATCCGTGGTGAGCTCCGCGAGCGCGCCGCATCCCAGGAATGTCCCATCGTCTTCGGCCACGACGAAGTCCGCGAGGTTCGCGCGAAGGAACGCGTCGCTTCGCTCGAGCATCCGATCCAGAGCGGCGTAGCGGTCGATGAGCGCGCGCATCGGACCGAGGTCGGAGTCGCGTGCCGCCCGGACGATCACCTGCCGAAGGCGGCTTCCGCCTCCGCCAGCGCCTCGCGCACCCGCTCCGGAGCGGTGCCGCCGGGTGAACGGCGCGCGGCGAGCGATCGCGCGACGGTCGCGCCATCGGCTGCGTCGTCGCCGAACCGTTTGTCGTACCCGCGCAGGTCCGCAGTGGTGAGGCCGGCGAGATCTTTGCCCGCCCCGAGGCGGTCGCGGACGATCTGGCCGACGATCTCGTGCGCTTCGCGGAACGGGACGCCACGTGCGGCAAGGTGGTCGGCGAGATCCGTGGCCGCGAGCATCCCGCGCTCGGTCGCCTGCCGCATCGCGTCGCGATCGAACCGCAGGCCGCGGATGACGAGCGTGAGCGCCTCGAGCGCCGGCGCCGCGGTCGCGGCGTCGTAGAGCGGCACGCGCTGCTCCTGCAGGTCGCCGTCGTACGCGAGCGGCAGTCCCTTCAAGGTCGTAAGGACCGCGACGAGATCGCCGATGATCCGACCCGCGCGGCCGCGCACGAGCTCGGCGACGTCAGGGTTCTTCTTCTGCGGCATGATGCTCGAGCCGGTCGCATGCTCGTCGCTGAGCTCGACGAATCCGAACTCCGCGGTCGACCACAGGACGAGCTCCTCACCGAGCCGCGAGGCGTGCACCGCGCAGAGCGCGGCAACGAATGCAAGCTCCGCGACGAAATCGCGATCCGAGACCGCGTCGATGCTGTTGCGGAACGCGCCGTCGAGGCCCAGCTCCGCCGCGACGGACGCCGGGTCGACGGGATACGGCGAGCCCGCGAGGGCCGCCGCGCCGAGGGGCGACACGCTCGCGCGACGGCGCGCCTCCGCGACGCGGATGCGATCGCGGCGGAAGGCCTCGACATGCGCGAGGAGGTGGTGGGCGAGCGACACCGGCTGCGCCCGCTGCAGGTGGGTGTAGCCCGGCAGGACGGTTTCCACCTCCTGCCCGGCGCGCGCGATGAGCGCCTGACCGAGCTCGCGCAGGGCACGGTCGAGGGCGTCGAACGCGTCGAGCGCGAACAGGCGAAGGTCGAGCCCGATCTGGTCGTTGCGGCTGCGGCCGGTGTGCAGCTTGCCGGCCGTTGCGCCGAGCCGCGCCGTCAGGACCTGCTCGACGGCCGAGT
The DNA here is from genome assembly GCA_030773995.1 of Chloroflexota bacterium. Taxonomy (GTDB): domain Bacteria; phylum Chloroflexota; class Limnocylindria; order P2-11E; family P2-11E; genus UBA4735. The sequence continues at coordinate 11,682 of JALYLX010000122.1, read as the reverse complement.
GCACATCCTCCGCATCGACCGGCCAGGGGAACGAGCCGGCCTGGAGCTCCTCCGCGATCCCCTCGAGTCCCGCGACGAGGGCGCTCGCGTCCTCCGCGGGGACGATGCCCTGACGACCGAGCATGCGCGCGTGCGCGATGCTTCCGCGGACATCGTGGAGCGCGATGCGCTTATCGAGCTCGAGCGACGCGGTGAACGCGCGGATGTTCGGGTCGAGCCCGGTGGCGAAGCGACCCTTCCACAGGTCGGTCACCCGCCGGTCCTCTTCGGCGCGCTCTTCCCGCGCGTGGCAACGGTCTTTGGGATCGCGAGCGTCGCTTCGCTGTCGGGACCCCAAAGGGCCTGGATCTTCGACTGGTTGCGGAGCGGCAGCCCGAACACCCCGATGAATCCCTCGGCCGCCTTGTGGTCGAACGCGTCGCCCTTCCCGTACGTCGCGAGCGACGTCGAGTACAGCGAGTGCTCGGAGCGGCGGCCCACCACGACGGCGGTGCCGCGATGGAGCCGGACGCGGATCTCGCCCGTCACGAACCGCTGCGTGCTGCGGACGAACGCGGCGAGATCCTGGTGGTGCGCGGAGAACCAGAGACCGTTGTAGATGAGATCCGCGTACTCATCGGCCATCCGCGCCTTCGACCGCAACGATTCCTTCGAGAGAACCATGTCCTCGAGCGCCCGATGCGCGAGGTGGAGGATGACCGCCGCCGGCGCCTCATAGATCTCGCGCGACTTGATGCCGACGAGCCGGTTCTCGATCTGGTCGATCCGCCCGACCCCGTGCTTCCCGCCGAGGTCGTTGAGCTTCTCGATGAGCGCCACGCCATCCATTTGTGACCCGTCGATGGTGGACGGGATCCCTTGCTCGAACCCGATCACGATCTCTTTGGCACGGGCAGGGGCCTCGTCCGGATCGACGGTCCACTGGAAGACGTCGCGTGGAGGCGCGCCCCACGGATCCTCCAGGACGCCGGCCTCGATGGACCGGCCCCAGAGGTTCTCGTCCACGCTGTACGGGCTCTTCTTCGTGACCGGCACCGGGATGCCCCGGGCCTTCGCGTAGTCGATCTCGTCGTCGCGGGTCATGTTCATGCCGCTGCGCAGCGGCGCGATGACGGTCATCTCCGGGGCGAGCGCGCCGACCGCGAGATCGAACCGCACCTGATCGTTGCCCTTGCCGGTCGAGCCGTGCGCCACGAAGCGCGCGCCCTCTTCGCGCGCGGCGTCCACGAGCAGCTTCGCGAGGAGTGGGCGCCCGAGCGCAGTCGCGAGCGGATAGCGGCCCTCGTAGAGCGCGCCGGCCTGCAGCGCCGGCCAGAGAAAGAACTTCACGAACGGCTTGCGCGCGTCGTGAACGATCGCCTTCTTCGCGCCGCTCTGGATCGCCTTGCGCTGGATCGTGGGTAGGTCCTTCACCGACCCGAGGTTCCCCGTGCACGTCACGACCTCGAAGCCGTACGTCTCGCGCAGCCAGGCGACGGCGACCGAGGTGTCGAGGCCGCCGGAGTACGCGAGGACGATCGTCTGGCCGGAGGTCTGCTTCTTCTCTATCACGCTTGTCTTGCCACTCCCATCTCGTTGAGCCGCCTGTTGATGCCGCGAGCGCGGGCGGGATCGTGCGCGGCGACGAACACGGTGTCGTCGCCAGCGATCGTCCCGACCACATCGGAGAAGCCCGAGGTGTCGAGCGCGATCGCGAGCGCGTTCGCGGTCCCGGGCGGCGTCCGGAGCACGACGAGATTCCCTGCGACCGCGCCCTGGACCAGGTACTCCTCGCAGAACCGGCGCAGCCGTTCGATCCCTCCGGATGCCGGGACCGCGACCGGGGGCGCATAGACGTGCGCGCCGTCGCGGGCGGCCTTGACGAGGCCGAGCTCGACGATGTCGCGAGACACCGTGGCCTGCGTCGCCGCATAGCCGGCCGAGCGGAGCGCCCGCACGACGTCCTGTTGCGTCGCGAGGCGCTTCTCCCGCACGAGCCGTAGCAGGGTCCGCTGGCGCTGCTGCTTGCGGAGATTGAGCTCGTTCATGCCGCGGCCTCGAAGACGGTGCCGGCGCTCTCGCCCGCGAGCAACGCCTCGACGGCGTCGATGTCCCGGGCCGACACGATGGCGGCCCGGCACCCAGCCTGTGCCGCGACGAGGCAGGCCTCGACCTTCGGGAGCATGCCGCCCTCGATCGTTCCGTCGTCGACCAGCGCTTTCGCGCGATCGCGATCGAGCGACGCGATCACGCGCCCGTCCTTGCCACGCACGCCGGGCACGTCGGTGATGAACGCGAGGATCCGCGCCGCCACGGCCGCCGCGATCGCGCCCGCCGCCGTATCGCCATTCACGTTGAGGATCGTGCCGTCCGCGTCGAGCGCGGCCGGCGCGACGACCGGCACCCGCAGCGCGGCGAGCAGCTCCTCGAGGAGCGAGCTGTCGACCATCGCGACGCGCCCGACGAGGCCCAGCGCGGCGTCATCGCGCTCGGCGCGCAGCATTCCGCCGTCGATGCCGGCAAGACCGGTCGCCGGCACGCCCTTGGCGATGAGACGCGCGACGAGCGTTTTGTTGACCAGGCCCGCCAACACGGCCAGCGCGACGTCGCGAGTCGGCTCATCCGTGACGCGCAGGCCACGCTCGAAGGTGGTCTCGAGGCCAAGCTTCGTCGCCCACTCACCGACGAGTGGCCCGCCTCCGTGCACGACGATGAGCGGCCGGCCGGCATCGTGAAGGGCAGCGATGAGATCGAGTGCCGCGTCGTTCTCGCCGGCGACGCTTCCGCCGACCTTCAACACGACCGTCTCGCGCGCGGCCGTGGGGCCGCGGCCCTTAGGTGGTGTAGTCGGCATTGATCCTCACGTACTCCGCCGAGAGATCGCTTCCCCAGGCGCGCGACGAAGCCTCCCCGAGCCCGAGATCGAGCTCGATCGCGATGTCCGGCTTCTCGAAGACCGCGCGCACGGCGCCGCCATCGAAGGTCCGCGGCGATCCCTTCTCGTACACCGCGATGCCACCGATCCGGACCGAGGCCTTCGCTGCGTCGACCTTCGCGCCCGAGCGGCCGGCGGCCGCGAGGATGCGTCCCCAGTTCGGGTCGGCTCCGTGGATCGCGGTCTTCACGAGGTTCGAGTTCGTGACCGTCCGCGCGGCGGCACGCGCGTCGCTTTCGGATGCAGCGCCGGTGACGTGGACCTCGAACACCTTCGTGGCGCCTTCCCCGTCCGCGACGACGGCACGGGCAAGGTCGAGGCAGACCACGGTGAGGGCGTCGAGGAACGCGGGGCCGTCGAGCGTGCCGACGCGCACGCCCGACGCGCCATTCGCGAGGACGAGGAGCGTGTCGTTCGTGCTCGTGTCACCGTCGACGGAGATCACGTTGAAGCTCTCGTCGGCAGCTGAGCGGAGCATCGGTCGGAGGGCGGCGCTGTCGATGAGCGCGTCCGTCGTCACGAACGAGAGCAGCGTCGCCATGTTCGGGTGGATCATCCCGGCGCCCTTGGCGATCCCGCCGATCCGCACGGCACCGCCCGATAGCCCGACCCCTCGCTGCGCCACCTTCGGCCGGGTGTCGGTGGTCATGATCGCGTGCGACGCGTCGTCCCAGCCGCCTTCCGAAAGCGAGATCCGGCCGATCGCCGGCCCGACGCGGTCCATCGGCATCGGCACGCCGATCACTCCAGTGCTCGCGACGGCGACATCGTGGGCGTCCACATGCAGGAGCTCGCCGGCGGCGGTCGCCATGGCGATCGCGTCGCGCTCCCCCTGCGGACCGGTGCAGGCGTTCGCGTTGCCGGAGTTCACGACGATCCCGCGAAGGTGGCCGCGGCCCAGGTGCTTCTTCGTCACGATGCACGGCGCGGCGATGACCTGATTCGTCGTGAAGACGCCTGCGGCGTGGCAGTGCTCGGCGGTCGACGCGATCACGGCGACGTCCAGACGGCTCGCTCCCTCGTGTTTCACGCCCGCGGCGACCGCGCCGGCGACGAAGCCGCGGGCGAAGGTGACGCCCTGGCCAGTGCTCACGGCCACAGCGGCATCGCCTCGAGGCCCTGCGTCTCGGGGAGGCCGCAGAGAACGTTGAAGTTCTGGATGGCCTGGCCGGCCGCCCCCTTCACCAGGTTGTCGAGCACCCCGACCGCCACGAGGCGGCGGTTGTCCTCGTCGACGACCGCGTGAACGAGGCACCAGTTGCTGCCGAGGGTGGCCTTCGTCGGAGGGAATGACGACGTGACTCGAACGAATGGCTCACCCGCGTACTGCTCGGCGTACGCCTCGCTGACCTGGGCCGCTGTGACGCCGTCCCGAAGCGGCGCATAGCAGGTCGCGATGAGGCCGCGCGTCATCGGGACGAGATGCGGCGCGAAGGTGAGCCGAGGCTGGGTCCCTCCGAAGACTGCGAGCCCCTGCGCGATCTCCGGCGAGTGGCGGTGCTTCGGGACGCCGTACGCGCGCACGCTTTCGTCGATCGTGCCAAAGAGGTACGCGTCGTCGACGACGTGCCCGGCGCCGGACACGCCAGATTTCGCGTCGACGATCACATCCGCTGTGATCAAGTGGTGCGTCGCGGCGGGGGCCAGCGCGAGCAGCGCGGCCGTCGGATAGCAGCCCGGATTCGCGACGATGCGCGCCTTCGGCAGCGCCGCGCGTGCGAGCTCGGTCAGGCCGTAGACGGACTCGGCGAGGAGCTCCGGCGCCGGATGCGTGTACCCGTACCACTTCGTGTAGGCCGCCGGGTCCTTGAGCCGGAAGTCGCTGCCGATGTCGACGATCCGCCGTCCGTCCGTGAGCCACTGCGGCACTTGCTTCGCCGCTTCTCCCGCCGGGAGCGCAGTGAAGACGACCTCGGCGTCCCCGACATCGCCGCCGACGAGGAGCGACTCCGGGGCATCGTGCAGGTGGGGCTGGACACTGCGGAGGGGCTCGCCCTGGTGGCTTCGGGCGACCGCCGCGACGATCCGCGCGCCCGGGTGGCGCAGGAGCAGCCGTGCGAGCTCGCCACCCGCGTAGCCGGTCGCGCCGACGATGGCGACTCGAGTAGCCATCGCAAGATTATGCAGGGTGGTGGATATTTATGCAATAACGGTCGACGGGCGCCACAGGTCGATCTCCGGCAAGCCGTGCGCGCCGAGGATCGACGAGATCTCGCCGGAATGAAAGGCATCGTGCGTGATCAGCCGCATGAGCACCGATTGGCGCGAGTGGATCTGGGTCTTGCCCGCGATGACCCGGGTGAACTCGTCCGCGAGCATGGCCGGCTGCCACGTTTCGAGGCAGCGCTCGACGATCCGCCACGACGTCTCGAGCGCGGTCACGAGCTCGTCCGCCCGGCGCGGCGTCGCGGGGTCGTCTTCCCAGCCGATCCCGCTGAGCGGATCGGGGAAGGGCGTGCTCTCGGCACCCGCTTCCTTGAACACGCCGCACAGCCAGTAGACGCGGGCACCCGCGGTGTGCGCAGCGAGCGCCCAGATCGGCCAGGCCGACGGCGATGCCGCGAGCTGCAGCTGATCGGGTGAAAGATCCCTCAGCCCGTCGACGAGCCGCGTGTTGCACGTGCGCCATCCGTCGTAGAGGAACGCCAGGCTCTCGCCCATAGCTCTACGGGAAGATGCCGCGCTGCTCGATGGCCTGCGCCACGCGCTCCACGGCCAGGATGAACGCGGCTTCGCGGTAGCTCGAGTCGTACACCTTCGCCTTCGCGAGCACGGACTCCATCGCGCGGCGCATGTAGATCTCGAGCCGGCGCTCGACTTCGTCGAGCTCCCAGTAGAACTGCGCGCGGCTCTGGACCCACTCGAAGTAGGACACCACGACGCCCCCGGCATTCGCGAGGATGTCCGGCACGATCGTCACGCCGCGACCGGTGAGCATTCGGTCGGCCTCGGCGGTGACCGGGCCGTTCGCGCCTTCCACGATGATCTTCGCGCGGATGCTCGATGCGTTGTCGGCCGTGATCTGCGCCTCGAGAGCGGCGGGGATGAGCACGTCCACGTCCATCGCTAGGAGCTCATCGTTGCCTATGGGCGACACGCCGGGGAGCCCCTCGAGGGTGCGGTGCGCGTTGCGCTTCGTGTGCTCCATCGCCTTGGCGATATCGATGCCCTTGGGGTCCGCGTAGCCCCCGCTGACATCGGAGATCCCGACGATCCTGCAACCGGCCTCCGCGAGGGCGAGCGCCGCGAAGCTCCCCACGTTGCCGAAGCCCTGCACGGCGACGCGGGTGCCGTCGATGCGCTTCCCCATCCCGCGGAGGAGCTCGAGGGTCACGAACGCGACGCCGCGGCCGGTGGCCTCGTGCCGGCCGCGGGATCCGCCGAGATCGACGGGCTTGCCGGTGACGACTTCCGGCGAATGTTTGCCGGTCATCATCGTGACGGTGTCCACGATCCAGGCCATCGTCTGGGCGTTGGTGTTCACGTCGGGGGCCGGGATGTCCTGCTCCGGACCGATGATCGGCAGGATCGCGACGGTGTAGCGCTTCGTGAGCCGCTCGAGCTCGCGCTTGCTGTGATTACGCGGGTCGACCGCCACGCCGCCCTTGGCCCCGCCGAGCGGCAGGTCGGTGACCGCGCACTTCCAGGTCATGAGCATCGCGAGTCCCGAGACCTCGTCGAGGCTCACCGATGGGTGGAACCGGATGCCGCCCTTGCCGGGACCGCGGCCGGTCGAATGCTGGACCCGGTACCCGGTGAACACGTCCAGCCGCCCGTCGTCCATGACGACCGGCACGGACACGATGAGCGCGCGCTCGTTCGTGCTGAGAAGTCGGTGCATACCGGGATCGAGCCCGAGGGACTTCGCCGCGCTGTCGAGATGCCCGATCGCGCCGGCGAGCAGCTGCTCGCCGGGTGCCGTCGTCCCGGGCATCTTCAGGGCGCTCACGTCTCGAACACCTTCTCGACCTCGATGGTCGGCGGCGCCCCGACGTAGCCGAGCCGCTTGTTGATGCCGCGCATCGGCGCGTTCGCCTCGTCGTTCGTGGTGCCGAACTGCGTCGTTCCGCGTCCCTTCAGTCGGTCGAGGATCGCCAGCTTCATCGCAAGCGCGAGACCCTTCCCCCGCTCCGCGCGATCGACGCCGGTGTAGACCGTGTAGGCGATGCCCGCCGGATTGATCGTCGTGATGGAGATCCCGACCGCCTGTCCATCGCGCATCGCGACGACCGAGCAGTCGTGGGAGAAAGTGTCGCCCTCGAAATAGACCTCGCGCACGGCTTCGAAGGGCGGCGGTGGCGGCAGCGGCTCTGGCCGCGGGATATCGACCTGCGTCGCGACGAGCGACTCATAGACGTCGCGCTGGAACGCGAGCCTGTCCTTGGCCTCGGCCTCGAGCACGTCGTATCGCTCCACCCGCACGCCGGCCCGAGCCGCGACGGTCTTCGGATCCTCGAAGGGCGCCCCGTCGAACGCCTGCACGTCGATGTATGAGTCATAGCGGCGATGGAACTCCCGGTAGCGATGGCGCTCCGCGAAGCGAAGCCCCTCCGGCTCCTCGCCGCGGACCGAACCCTGGAGCTTGGGCGCGCCTTTCGCTCGGGCGTGCGCCTCGAGCCGTTCCAGGAAGCGCGTGCCGAGCCCGCGGCCGCGATGCTCCGGCGCGACGCGGACGTTCGCGCGATAGCGGTTCCCGCCGCCGCCGAGGACGCCGCCGTCGGACGTGCTGGCGACCCCGACGATGGCGCCGCTCGCGTCCTGGGCGATGAGCAGGAGCCGGTTCGGCTCGGGGTTGGCGGCCTCGAAGCGCCGCGCGAGCTCGCCCGATTGCACGAATGCGGGCCGGGCGTAGCGGTTGGCGAACTCGAGGACACCCTCGAGGTCCGCGGACGTCCCTTCGCGGACGCTAAGCCCGACGATCACGCGCGGAGTTTAGGCGCGGTCAGGCGATGCGCTTGAGGCGCCGTGCGATCGTCGCGAGCGAGCGTCCGACGGTGAACGCGAGCAGAAGGCCGACGAGGACAAGGGTCATCAGCAGCTGCGACTCCGGGAACCGCGGGCGGAGGAAGAGGTCGCCGCCGGTCGCCGAATCGACGCCCACGATGAGTGCGACCGCCACGAGCGTCGCCATGATCGAGCGACGGAACGTCTTCGGCGACGCGAGCTCGGTGCGCGCCAGGAGCTCCGAGCCACTCTGGCGCAGGATGTAGTGGACGCACACGAGCGTCGCGATGAACGGCAGGAATACGCCGAGGTACCGCCCGACCGCCTCTTCCATCGTGAAGCCCTTCCCCGAGAAACGCGCTGCGCCGGAGTCTACCGGGCGTGCGCTCGTGCGAGGTCAAAAAGGGCGCGCTCCGAGCCGCCGACGAGGTCGCGACCGCGCGTCGAGAGCTTCGAGCCGTCGGAGAAGAGGAGCATCGTGTCGAAGCCCTCGGAACGCTCACCGAATCCGACCGCCACGGCGACGACGTCGGTCAGCTCGGCCCAGGAGCGGTCGCGTGATAGGAACGGCACCCCAGAGGCCTCGTGGATCCCGTCATTGTCGACGACGGCGCGGGCGAATGCGGAGGGCAGGAGCACCAGCAGCGCGACGGCCGCGACCGCGGCTGCGACGCGGGGGGCGAGCATGAGCCGTGCGACGGCCCGGCGGGCGACGGCTTCGAGGCCGTCGGCGCCACGGTGCCAGCCGCGAAGCGCTCCCCGCGCCCAGCTCGTCGCCGCAGGCCCGAGCGCGATCTTGGCGACGACGACGGACAGGGCGGCGGCGGCGGCGAACGAGGCCACGAGCGTCCGCGGATCGAAGAACGCGATGCGCGGCAGGAGCGCGAAGGCACCGGCCGCGGGCTGGATATGCGCGGCGAGCTGGAGGGTCGCCGGTAAGGCCGCGACGATCACGAGACCTGCGAGGACGGTGAACACCCCGGTCGCGAGCGGCACGATCGGATCGTCGGCTTCGGCGAAGGCTTCGAGCGCGCGATCGATGCCGAGCAGGAACTCGTGGCGCGCGCCGGTGGGTGACGCGAGCGTCCCGGCGCGACCTTCCTCGAGCACGCGGGCGAAGAGCGGCGCCAGCTCGGGCTCACCTATGCCATCGAGCGCAAGCGCCATCGTGGTCGATCCGACCGGGGAGACGATCTCCACTCGGCCGCGATCGACCGCTATGGAGCGGAGGTCGAGCCAGGGGATGGTCCGCGCGATCTGGGCCCCCGTGATCCGGATGCCCGACGCATCGAGCTCGCAGAGGGCGTCGCGTTCGTGGCGACCGTCGCGCACGCGGATGGTCTGACGCACGAGCGTGGCGTTCGGGCGCGCGAGCGGCACCGGCTCCACGATCGGTATCGGACGCGCGAATGGCACGGGCTCCGGGACGTTCGGGCGCGCCGGTGGCGCCGGCTCCGGCTCCGGCTCGTCGACGGGCTCGGCAAGACCGAGCGCGACGAGTCGCGGGTCCATCTCAGGCAGAACGGTCGGCATCTCCCGGCGTGACGCGTTCGAACCGGAGGTACTGCCCCGGTACCGACTGGGCGACGATCCCGAGGTCGGCCTGTAGGACCGTCGCGATGATCGGGTAGCCGCCGGTCGTCTGGTGGTCCGCCAGGAGCACGATCGGCGCCCCTCCGGGAGGCACCTGGACCGCGCCGGCCACCACCCCGCAGCTCAGGAGCTCGGCGCTCGCCGGCGCGAGCGCCAGGCCGGTCAGGCGCACGCCCATGCGGTCGCTTTCGGGCAAGACCGTGAACGCGGACGAGAAGAAGGTCGCGAGTCCGTCATCCGAGAAGCGCGTGTCGTGCGGCCCGGCCACCGCGCGGACGGCCCGCGCGTAGTCCGGCGGGGCGATCGTGCGGCCCGCGCCCTCGACGCCGGCGCTCGACTCGCCCAGCGGCAGCTCGTCCCCTGCGGCGAGTGGACGCGGCACCGGGCCGAGCGGGGCCGGCAGGTACGTGGCCCGCGAGCCGAGGATCATCGGCACGGCGATCCCGCCGCTCACAGCGACGTACGCGAACCGCGTCGACGCCGACCCCTCGACGACGACCTCCTCGCCGGGACGCGCGAGCACGCTCGTCCAGCCGGGCACGCGCCCGCGCGTGCGAATGCGCACGTCCCTCCCGGTGGCGACGACGATGCGCCGGTCGTCGCACCGGAACGCGAATGGCAGACCCACGATCTCGATCGCCGCCTGATCGTCAGGGCAACCGGCCAGCGCCAGCGCCGCGGCGAACGCGCCGGGGTCGGCGGGGCCGGAGGGTGGGATCCCTTCGCGGACGTGCCCGCGACGCCCGCGGTCCTGGATCGTCGCGCGCAGGCCGGGAACGAGGATCCGCATCATCGCCGCACGAACCGCAGCCGGTCGCCGGCCCGGATGAGCGCGGGCGGGTCCCGTGCGGGATCGAACGTCGCAAGGTCCGTGCGCCCGATCAGGCGCCAGCCGCCCGGTGAGTCGATGGGATAGACGATCGTCTGGCCGTTGGCGATCGCGACCGAGCCAGCCGGCACCCGCTCCCGCGGCGCAGCGAGGCGGGGTGCGTCGATGCGCGGATCGAGCATCCCGCAGTACGCGAGGCCCGGCATGAAGCCGAGGAAGAACGCGCGGTACTCGCGCGCGCCGTGCAGCGCGACGAGCTCGTCGGGCGAGAGGCCGGAGCGGGCCGCGGTGTCAGCGAGGTCCGGGCCGTCGTACACCGTCGGGACCTCGATGAGCCGACCGGCGAGCGGGCCGGTGGCCCTCGGTGGCGCCGCAGCAAGCGCGGTCGCGGCCGCGGCGGCATCCGTCCACGCCGTGCGCACGGGATCGAAGGCGACGACGATCGACGCGTACGCCGGGATCGCCTCGCCGAGCCCTCGCTGCTCCCAGGCATCGGCGATCGCGCGGGCTCCATCGATGATCGCGGGATCGATGCGCTGCTCGAGCTCGATGAGGAACGCGCGATCGCCGAACGGGCGAACGGTCATCCCACCCGTCGGATCCCGATGCCCGCCGCGACGAGCGCCGCGCGCGCCGCCCGAAGGATCGCCGGCGCTCCTGGGGTGTCGCCGTGCACGCACAGGGTCTCGACCGGGAGGTCCAGGAACGTCCCATCGCGCGCCAGGATGCCGCCCTCTCGCACGAACGACACGGCTTGCGCCGCGGCCCGTTCGGGATCCGTGATGAGCGCGTCGGCATTCGTGCGTGAGCGCAATGTGCCGTCCGGCTCGTAGGCGCGGTCGATGAACCCTTCGCGGGCGACGCGCAAGCCCTCGTCGCGTGCCGCCTGTTCGACCGCCGAGCCCGGGAAGACGAACAGGATGAGGTCGGGCGCAATGCGCTTGACGGCGCGGACGATCGCGGCAGCGACGCCCTCGTCGTGCTGCGCGGCGTTATAGAGGGCGCCGTGAGCCTTCACGTGGACGAGCTCGCTGCCCTGGGATCGCGCGATGGTCCGCAGCGTGTCGATCTGGAGGACGAGATCGGCGGTCAGTGCGTCGACCGGGATAGCGAGCGCGGTCCGGCCGAAGTTCGCAGGGTCCCGATATCCGGGATGCGCGCCGGGGGCGACGTTGTTCGCGACCGCGAGCTGGATCGTCTCGCGCATCGAGCGCTCGTCGCCGGCGTGGGCGCCGCACGCGATGTTGGCCGAGGTGATGAACGGCATGATCTCGCGCTCCGTGCCGGCCCCTTCGCCGAGGTCGCTGTTGAGATCGACCGAAGTCATTTCGCTAAGACGCTAAGGGTTGGCTCCTGCGCGTACGGCCGGGCGCCTTTGACTGGGGCTCGGCCGGGGCCGGCT
>JALYLX010000121.1 GCA_030773995.1 Chloroflexota bacterium | reverse complement strand
TCCTTCGTCAACGCGTGATCGCGCGGGCTATTGGTTGTCCTTCAGGATCTGGTTCGCCTTCACGCCGGCGGCCTTCACGGCGGCCGGGATGTCGGTGACCTTCCCTGCGACGACCGCGTTCAGCATGTCCTCGATGACCGTGCGGATGTCCTGCTGGCCGCGTACGTTCGGCTCCGGGACGCTCGTGCCGATCTGGTCGAACGCCGCCTTGCCCTGGACGTCCGTCTTCCACGCGTTCTTGAGCGTGTCGGTGTCAGCCGCGCTCTTTCGCACGGGCATGTAACTCGACTTGACCGCCCACTCGGCGGTCTGCGCCGGGTCCGAGAACCATTTCACGAACAGCCACGAAGCGAGCTGCTTCTCCGGCGTGCTCTTGAAGATCGCGACATTCGCCCCGTACTGGACCGTCGCCGCCTTCGCGGGGTCCTTCTGCGGGATGTTCGTCAGGCTCCAGGTGATCGGCTGCTTGAAGCTCGAAACGAAGAACGGCCGGCCGGTGCTCGATTCCTGGACGAACGCGACCTTCGCGGTCCCGAAGTCCGTCTGGTAATCGAAGCCCTTCGGCACGTACGCGCTGTTGGTGTCGATCATGCGCTTCATCATCGTGACGGCGTCGATCGCGGGCTGCTGGTCCCAGGCGACGGTCTTCTGGTCAGAGCTCATGAGCTGGCCGCCACGCGAGAGCACCCAGCCGTTGAAGTTGGACGCGTTGATCGTCACGGCCCAGCCGTAGCGCGTGGGCTTGCCGTCCGCGCCGGTCTTGCTGGCCGCCTTGGCCGTGGCCTCGAACTCATCCCAGGTCTTCGGCGCGCTCTTGCCGACCTCCTTGAGGATGTCGTCGTTCGTGTACTGGAGGAAGAGCGACTTCGTGAACGGGAACGACAGGAGCTGGTTGCCGAACTGCGGGAACGTGTTCGTGTCGTAGTACGGCTTGTAGATGTCGTCCTTCGACTTCGCGTCCAGTCCGTTCTTCGCGGACTTCACGTACGGGTCGAGGTTGAGGACGACGTCGGCCTTCATGTAGTCGGCGACGAAGCTTTCGTACGCGACCGCGAGCTCCGGCAGCGCGCCGGCCTGGATGGCCGACAGGTTCTTCTGGTACAGCTGCGTGTAGCTGCCCTGGTACTGGAGCGTGACGGTGACGCCCTTGCCGTTGGTCGAATTGAACCGGTCGACCATGGCCTGGAGCGCCGCGGCGTTCGCGCCGGTCTGGGTGTGCCAGAGCGTGAGCGCGATCGGCGCGCCGGAAAGATCGATGTCCGCCTGGGTGTTCTGGGCCGCCGGCGCGGCAGCCCCGCTGCAGGCCGTCGCGACGACCATGACCGCCGCGATGATCGCAAGCCTCAACCGCATGAACAGCCCTCCTCTTTGAAACGCCTACCTACTCAGTACGCCTGGGTATACGAATCAGCCCTAGCCGCGGATACCTGTACGAGCCACCCCCTGGATCAGATACCGCTGCGCGAACAGGAAGATCAGTACCACCGGGGCGATCACGAACGTGGCCGCCGCCATCTCAAGATGATATTGCGCCCCGAATTCAGTGCGGAACTGCGCCATTCCGACCTGCACCGGCCTGACGGCGTCGCTGTTCGTCACCAGCAGGGGCCATTGGAAGGCGTCGTACACGCCCAGCCCGGTGATCAGGGTCACCGTGACGAGGACCGGGACCGAGAGGGGCAGCACGACGCTCCAGAGGAACCGCAGATGCCCGGCGCCGTCCACCTTCGCTGCATCGGCGAGCTCGTTGGGGATCGATCGGAAATGCTGGCGCAGCAGGAAGATCGAGAAGACCGACGCGAGGAACGGGATGATCTGGACCTGCAGCGTGTCCGCAAGCTTCAGGTATCGGGTGACCAGGACGAAGTTCGGGATGAGTGTGGCTTCGCCCGGGATCATGTAGGTGGCGAGCAGAATGAAGAACACCGCACCCTTGCCCTTGAAGTTCAGCCGCGCGAAGGCGTACGCCGCGAGGACCGACGTCGTCAGCTCGCCCAGGGTCACTGCGACGCCGATCACGAGCGTGTTGCGGAAGAACCCGGCCCAGGGGGCGTCGCCCCACGCGGTCGCGAAGTTCTCGAGGTGCAGCTCGCGGGGGAACAACGTCGGCGGGAATTGGGTGGCCTCGAAGAAGCTCTTGAACGCGGTCGAGACCATCCAGTAGAACGGGAACGCGATGACGATCGCGACCGCCGCGAGCAGCACGTGCTTCAGCACCGTCCGCAGGCGGAGTCGCGGCACGCCGGCTGGCCGCGCGAGGGTGGTGCTAGCCATAGTGCACGCGCCGTTCGGCGACCCGGAACTGGAAGATCGTGAACGCGAGGATCATCAGGGTGAGCAGCACCGCCATCGCGGCACCAAGATCGATGCGACCCTGCTGGAAGAAGACATGAAAGATCTCGTACCCGAGGGTCTTCGTGGTCTCCAGCGGGCCACCGTTCGTCATCGCGTAGATCTGGTTGAACGCCTTCAACGATCCGATCGTGGCGATCGTTGCGACGAAGAAGGTGGTCGGGCTGAGGAGCGGCAGCGTGATCTTCGTGAAGATCTGACGCTCGCTTGCGCCGTCGAGGCGCGCCGCCTCGTAGTACTCATTCGAGATGTTGCCGAGACCGGCGAGGAAGATCACGACCTGAAACCCGATGTAGTGCCAGATCGTGTAGATCGACACGCCGACGAGGGCGAGGCTCGGTCCCGCGAGGATCGACTGGCGGAACTGGCTCCCAACGGGGAACGGCGACCAGTCGGGGAGGGTCACGCCGAAGGACCCGGCGATGAGCTCGATGATCCCCCGCGGCTCGTCGAGCCACGTCTGCGGGCCAATCCCGACGAAGCCGAGGAGCGTATTGAAAAGGCCGTAGCTCGGATTCATCAGCCAGTTGAAGATGACGGCGGCCGCGATCACCGAGGTGATGTAGGGCAGGTAGTAGAGCGTCCGGTAGATGCCGCGCCCCCGCATCTTCTGGAACAGGAGATAGGCGAGGACCAGGGAGACCACGATCTCGATCGGGACCGTGATCAGCGTGTACGTGAGCGTCACCGACAGCGACTGCCAGAACTCTTCCGCGCGGCCGCCGACCAGGACGGTCTGGTAGTTGTCGAGACCGCGGAAGGCGCCCTGCACGATGTCCCACCGGAACAGCGACATGTACACGGCTGCGAAGCCCGGCAGGAACTGGAAGATGAGGACGATGACGATGGCGGGAAGGACGAGCGCGTAGGCCAAGAGGTTCTCGGTGAGGATGCGACGGCGGCGCGTGGCTCCGATCGCAGGGCGCGCCATGACCCCAGCCCTCACCGTGCTGCGATGATAGGGGAGCACATGCCCATCTATGACTACCACTGTGACCACTGCGGCCACACGTTCTCGCAGGTCCAGTCGTATACCGACGCGACGCTCGAGAAGTGCCCGAGCTGCGGCAAGCGCCCGCGCAAGCTGATGGCGACCCCGGCGATCGTCTTCAAAGGCGGTGGGTGGTACAAGACCGACAGCCGGCCCGCGCAGAAGGACGGCGGCGGCACCGGCGATACCAAGCCCGAGGGCAAGGCTGAGACGAGGTCCGACGCCAAGGCCGAGAGCAAGACCGACACGAGCGAGGGCAAGACGAAGGACGCGCCGCCGGCCAACGCCGAGGCACGGAAGGCCGACGCGCCCCTACCGGCCGCACCGAAGGGCGACGCCGCATCCTCGTAGCGGCGCGCCGGGTCATCGGCGCCTTCCTCGCCGACGACGGCCCGTTCCTCGCGGGCGCGATCGCATACCAGATCTTCTTCTCCCTCATCCCGCTCCTCGCGTTGGTCATCGGCATCTTCGGTTTCCTCTCCGGCACGGAGCGCGCGGAGGCCGAGCTCGCGTCCATCGTTCGGAATGTGCTGCCGACCGCGACCGGACAGGACACGCGCCTGGTCGGGCAGCTGGTGCAGGGGCGCGCGCTGTCACTCAGCGTCGGATTGATCGGCACATTGCTCTCGGTGACCGCGATCCTCGGGTCCATCGATATCGCGATGTCCCACGTCCTCGGACGCGAGGGCAAGCGGCCGTTCGTGCGAGCGAGCCTGAACAGCCTTGCCTTCATCGGACTCGTGATCGTGCTCGCCGTCGGGTCGTTCGCGGTGAGCTTCGGCGTCCAGGCCGCGTCGGACGCCCTGGCCGAGACCGGGCTCCGCAGCCTCCGGCTGCTGCTCGAGCTCCTCGCGCCGCTCGTGGGTCTCGCTGTCGGCTACTGGTTCTTCTACCTCGTCTTCCGGTTCGCGCCGCGGCGGCCGGTCAGGCACCGCGCGGCGCGGCAGGCGGCGCTGGTATCGGCCGTGCTCTGGGAGGTCGCCAAGGTCGCGTTCGGCTTCCTCACCCGCGCGCTCGGTATCTTCCAGGCCTACGGCGCGCTCGCGTTCGCTGCCGGACTATTGACCTGGATCTACGTGACCGCGGTCATCATCCTCATCGGGGCGGAGGTCGTGAAGACGCGCGATGCTTGAACGGCTCGAGGCGCTGGCCGGCCGCGTCATCGAAGGGTGGACCGCGCGGCTCTTCCGCGCGCGGTTGCAGCCGGTGCAGATCGCGAAACGCGTCATCCGCGCCATGGAGGCCCGGCAGACGATCTCGCTGGCGAAGACGTTCGTGCCCAACAGCTACGTCGTCTCGCTCTCGCCGTCTGACTTCGCGCAATTCGAGCAGTACAAGCGGAGCCTCGAGCGCGACCTGGCCGAGGCTGTGCTCGGCGCCGCGCGCGATCGGAGCCTCACCCTCCTTGCGTACCCGACCGTCGAGATCGAAGAGGATGACGATGTGTCGCCCGGAGACCTGCGCGTGGCCTGCGCGCTGGTCGACGCGTCGGGCGAGGAGGTCCCCGCCGACGAGTCCGAGCGGCTCGGCCGCATCGAGGCCGGGCACACGATGGTGCTCGACCGCGACGCGCTCCTCGCCGCGAAGCCGCGTGCGCCGCAGGGGATGATCATCGCCCGCGAGGGCAGCGTCCGGCGAGAGGTCCGGCTCAGCGCGGACCCGCTCACGGTGGGCCGCGACCCGAAGAACGACATCGTGCTCGACGATCGGCGCATCTCGCGGCGGCACGCCGAGGTCCGGCTGCGGCTCGGCCGCTACACCCTGTACGACCTCCAGAGCACCAACGGAACATTCGTGAACGGCCGGCGCATCGCCGAGATGGTGCTGTCCGACGAGGATCGCATCACCATGGGTGGCGCGGAGCTGGTCGTTCGCCTCGAGGGCTAGTGGAGATCACGTTCGCGGTCATCCTGTGGGCGGTACGCATCGCCTTCCTGGTGCTCCTGTATCTGTTCCTGATCCGCGCGTTCCGGGCGCTCCACCGCGCCCTCGCCGACGAGCGTCTCGCCCTGACCGCGCGGCAGACCGGCCTGGCCGCGCTCGTCGTGACGCGAAGCCACGCCGGCGGCCCGCGTGTCGGCGAGCGGATGCCGCTTCGCGCCGTCTCCAGCGTCGGCCGCGAGGCAGGCAACGACATCGTGCTGAACGACGAGGCCGCCTCGGCGAAGCACGCCATCGTGAGCTTCGCGGACGGTGAGTGGTGGCTCGAGGATGCCGACAGTACGAACGGGACCCTGCTCAACGGATCGCGCGTCTGGGACAAGCAGCGCCTGCACTACGGCGACGAGGTCGCGGTCGGCCGCATCGCGCTCCGTTTGGAGCGCGCGCAATGATCCGCGTACGGCCGGTGGCCCGGCTCGGGGAGCTCACGTTGCTCCTCTGGGTCGCGGCGTTCAGCCTCGCGGGGTACGTCGCGGTCGTCGCCGCGGCATCCGGGCGGTTCGCGTGGTACGAGATCGCCGTCCCGATCGCGGTGCTCGCGATCTTCGGCGCGCTTCACCTGTTCCTCGTGGCCACCGCCTTCCGCGGCGATCAGCTGCTCATGCCGCTCGCGGTCGGGCTGACCGGGATCGGCTTCGTTCTCGTCGAGCGGCTCGCGCCGACCCTGCTCCTGCAGCAGCTGACCTGGCTGGTCATCGCCGCGGGGGCGTTCTGCGTCACGATCCTCATCCCGCGCGACGTGTCCGTCCTCGCGCGGTACAAGTACACGTGGGCCTTTTTGGGTCTCGTGCTGCTGATCTCCCCGCTGCTCCCGGTCATCGGGCGCGAGATCAACGGCGCGCGCATCTGGGTCGGCATCCCGGGCGTCGCGCAGTTCGAGCCGTGGGAGCTCGTGAAGATCGCGCTCGTCATCTTCTTTGCCGCGTACCTGGAGGAGTATCGCGAGGTCCTGTCGACGCCGCCGCGCCGGTTCGGCCCGATCCCGGTGCCGCCGATCCCGTACCTGCTGCCGATCGTCGCGATGTGGCTCGTGGCCATGCTCGTGATGGTCTTCGAGAAGGACCTCGGCGCCACGCTCCTGTTCTTCGGCATCTTCCTCGCGATGCTCTATCTCGCCACCGGTGAGCCGTTCTACGTCCTCATCGGGTTCCTCATGCTGGCGGCCAGCGGCTTCGTCGCGTACCACGCGTTCGCCCACGTTGCCGCCCGCGTCGATGTGTGGCTCGCGCCGTTCGACAGCGACCTACGCTTCGATCAGGCGTACCAGCTCACCCAGGGCCTCTTCTCGCTGGCGAACGCCGGCCTCCTCGGCGCCGGCCTCGGCAACGGCATGCCCGAGCGCATTCCCGTCGTGTGGAGCGACTTCGTGTTCGACGCGTTCACCGAGGAAGTGGGCTTCGTCGGCGCGCTCGCGCTCCTGGCCTTCTACCTCGTCTTCGTCTACCGCGGCATGCTCATCGCGCTGCGCGCCCCGACCGTGTTCCTACAGCTGCTGGCCGCCGGGCTCTCCTTCATCGTGGCGTTCCAGACCCTCGTGATCGTCGCCGGCAACGCCAAGCTGATCCCGCTCACCGGCATCACCCTGCCGTTCGTCGCCTACGGGGGCAGCTCGCTCGTCACGAACTTCGTGCTCTGCGCCCTGTTGCTGCGAGTGAGCGACATCACGGCCAGGGTGCGACGGTGACAGCGTCAAGCTGTGCGTCGGGCCGTTCGTTAGGGGCTGGCGGGCACTTCGCTCACTCGCCCGTCCCGTGCGTCCGAGACGGCGGCCGATCCTCCGGACGGGCCTTCGTTCGCGAAGTACCCGCCAGCCCCGATCACCGCACGGTTGACCTGTTCCTTGTCCTAGGTCGTCCCTGGCGGTGAGGCAGCGCACGATCGGCAGCAACATCCGCCGACTGACGTTCGTGATCGCGCTCGCATTCTTGGTGACGTCGATCGGCGTTGGGTACTGGAGCTTGGTCGCTGCCGGCGAGCTCAATGCGGACCCGTTCAACCCACGGCTGATCGCCGCGGTCCGCGATCGGCCGCGCGGCAAGATCGTCGACGCGAGCGGCCGCGTGCTGGTCGAATCGGTGAAGGATGGGGAGTCGTATCGCCGCCGGTACGCGGACCGGTCGCTCGCGCAGGTCGTGGGATACGCGTCCTTCAAGTACGGCGCGTCCGGGATCGAAGGTGGGTACCAGGAGTCCCTCATCGGCCAGGACCCATCCGATCTCCTCGGTCAGTGGAAGGCGCGCTATCTCGTCGAGCGCACCGAGCCCGGCTCCGTCGTGCTTGGGCTCGATCCGAAGGTTCAGCAGGCCGCGGTCGCCGCGCTCGCCGGGCGGCGGGGCGCGATCGTCGCGCTCGACCCGAAGACCGGACGGATCCTCGCGTCGGTCAGCGTTCCGAATTACGACGCGAACGCGCTCGTCGATCCGGGGCAACAGGACGTCGCGTGGGGCCAGCTGAACGAGAACAAGGACCGTCCGCTCCTCAACCGCGTCGCCCAGGGCCTGTACCCGCCGGGCTCGACGATGAAGATCATCACCGCCGCGGCGGCCCTCGAGAGTGGTTTCGATCCGGCTCAGAAGATCCGGGTCGACGATCCGTATCAGGCCGACCGATCGTGGGGCGATTACTACGTACGGTCGTCGTCCGGTGCGCACGGCGATTTCGACATGTCGCTCGCCTTCCAGCGCAGCGAGAACATCTACTTCGCGAAGGTCGGGCTCACGATCGGCGCCCAAAAGCTCGCGGACATGGCGAAGAAGTTCGGCATCGGCCACGCGCCGGCGCTCGATCTCGCAGCCGCGAAGGGACAGCTGTCCAACACCGGATCGCTGGACCGGCCCACGCTGGTTGCCGACACGAGCTACGGCCAGGGCGAGCTGCTCACCTCACCGCTGCAGATGGCGATGGTCGCGGCGACCGTCGGGAACCATGGCATCCAGGTCCAGCCGCACTACGTCATCGAGATCCGCGACCCGAGCGGCGGCGTGCTTCGCACCGTCGGTGGCGGCGCCGGTGACCAGATCATCAGCGCGGCGACGGCGGCCAAGCTCACGACCTACCTGGTCCAGGCCGTCGAGGCGCCCGGCGCCTTCGCGTTCGGGGCGAAGATCTCGGGCGTCCACGTCGCGGGCAAGACCGGGACGGCCGAGACCCCGAGCGGTTCGCCCCACGGTTGGTTCGTCGGCTTCGCGCCGGCGGAGGATCCGCAGGTCGCCGTCGCCGTGATCATCGAGAACGCCGGCCAGGGTGGCGTCGACGCAGCTCCGCTCGGGGCTGCCGTCATGCGCGCCGTCCTCGGCAGATAGGGGAACCGCGGACGGGTCCCGCCGGTACTCCAATGAACCGCCGGGGCCTCCAGACCGTTCTATAGGCGAGCTCAGCTCGCCGGATAACCCTGCTCGCGACTGCGTCGTTCGCGGGGCCCAGGACGGCCGCGTCGCTACCATTGCGGCGGGAAACGGGATTTCAGGGGGAATTCGTTTGGACAGCGCTGCGCTCTCCCGGCAGGTCGCCGGAGTTGTCGACAACGTCGAGCGGGTCATCTTCGGCAAGCATCACGAGGTCGAGCTCGCGTTCGTCGCGCTCCTCTGCCGGGGGCACATCCTCCTCGAGGACGTCCCGGGGACCGGAAAGACGGTCCTGGCCAAGGCCCTGTCCCGCTCGCTCGGCTGCAGCTTCCGCCGCATCCAGTTCACGCCGGACCTCCTGCCCTCGGATGTGACCGGCGTCTCGATCTTCAACCAACAGCGCAACACCTTCGAGTTCCGCCCCGGCCCGGTCATGAGCCAGATCGTGCTCGCCGACGAGATCAACCGCGCGACGCCGAAGACCCAGTCCGCGCTGCTCGAGGCGATGGAGGAACGGCAGGTCACCGTCGACGGCACGACCTACCTGCTCCCCGACCCGTTCCTCGTGATGGCGACGCAGAACCCGATCGAGTACGAAGGCACCTTCCCGCTCCCGGAAGCGCAGCTCGACCGCTTCTTCATCCGGCTCCAGCTCGGCTACCCGAAGCCGAAGGAGGAGGTCGCCATCCTCGACGCGCAGCGCGTGCATCACCCGCTCGACAGCCTCGAGCAGGTGATGAGCGCGAATGAGCTGCTCGGGGCGCAGGCCGGTGCCCGCGATGTGCACCTGGCCGACGCGGTGAAGCACTACATCGTGGCCGTCGTGGGCGCGACGCGTTCGCATCCCGACGTCTACCTCGGCGCGTCGCCGCGTGGCTCGCTCGCGCTCGCGCGGGCGGCCCAGGCGTACGCGGCGGTCCGGGGCCGCGACTACGTCGTGCCCGATGACGTGAAGGCGCTCGCCGCCCCGACGCTGGCACACCGGCTCATCCTCCAGCCGCAGGCGCGGTTGAAGGACCTCGCGCAGACCACGGTGATCGCCGAGGTCCTCGCGAGCGTGCCGGTGGAGGTCGGGTCCCCGACGGCGCTCCGAGCGTAGGGGCCGGCGATGCGGCCCTGGCACTTTGCGGTCGTCTGGGTCGGGCTCTTCATCGCCGCGGTCTCGAGCGGCGTCGAGCTCCTCAGCTACCTCTCGTACCTGCTGCTGTTCGTCGGCACCGCAATGTGGATCACCGCGCGCCTCACGCTCGAGGGGCTCTCCATCAAACGCACCGTCGGACAGGCGTACGCCCACCTCGGGGACCGGATCGATCTGAACTACGAGCTCCACAACGACCACCGGCTCGGCAAGCTCTGGGTCGAGGTGAGCGAGCAGTCCAACTGGCCCGAGCCGCTCACCGGCCGCGTCCTGTCGATCGCCGGTAAGGGCGCCGTTCGGCGGTGGAGGGTGAGCGTGCCGGCCCTGCGGCGCGGGCGGTTCCACCTCGGTCCCATCGTCCTCCGCTCCGGCGATCCGTTCGGCCTTTTCGGCACGGTCGCGCGGATCCCGGCGGACGCGCTCATCCTCGTCTACCCGAAGGTGCTGCCGTTGCCGTTCTGGCAGCTGCCAGGATCGTTCCTCGAGGGGAACGTGCTCACCGGGCAACGCTCGCTCCAGTCCACCTCGATGGTCATGGGGATCCGCGAGTACCGTCCGGGCGACGCGGTGAATCGCATCCACTGGCCATCCTCGGTCCGACACCGCGGCCTCTACGTGAAGGAATTCGAGCTCGACAAGACCGCGGACCTGTGGATCTACCTCGACCTGGAGCGCCACTGGCACCGGGGCGAAGGTGAGACCTCGACCGAGGAGCGCGCGGTGACGGTGGCCGCGTCGGTCGTGTCAAAGGCCCTGCGGGAGCACCGGAACGTCGGCCTCGTCACGACGGGCGTCCGGGCGGAGATCCTCCATCCCGATCGCGGCACGAAACAATTCGGCAAGCTCATGCAGTACCTCGCCGAGGTGTCGGTGGGTGGATCGCGGACGATCGCCGAGATCATGGTGGAGACGCTCCCCCGGATCCGGCGCGGGGCGTCGGTGCTCCTCATCACGCCGTCGCTCGATCGCGGGTGGGTGCGCCCGGCGAGCACCCTGCGCGAGTCGTCGATCTCGACGCAGGCGGTCGTCGTCGGCTCCGACGACACCGACGAGCGTGACCGCGCGAGGCGTCACGCGCTCCTCGGCGAGCTCGCGGTCGCCGGGGTGCGGACCGCCCATCTCCAACCCGGCATGAACATCGAGGATCTGTTCCACGAGGCGATGAATGCGATCGCCTGAGATCCTGTTCGGGTCGCTGAAGCGGGGGCTCTTCCCGCCGATCGACACGCGACGGTTCCGGTTCCGCGGCGGCTGGGCCGGGCTGTCGATCTACCTCGTCATGATCCTCATCTACCCGGCCTCGCTCGGCCAGGCCGGCTGGGTCGACCTGAACACGCAGTTCCCATACATCGTGCTCGCCGGCGCACTCCTCGGCACGATCGTCGGCAACGGCCGGATGCGTTCACGGCGCTCCACGTTGCTCGGGGCGCTCGCGGGCACGTTCACGGTCGTCATCGTCACGATCGTTGCATCGGACGGCGCGACGCTCCACGCGAAGACGGTCCAGCTCGCCACCCACGTGAACAATTGGGCGACCCAGGTCTTCGCGGGCGAGTCGGCCAACGATCCGACGGTCTTCGTCCTTCTCCTCGGCGCGACGTGCTGGGCCAGCGCGTACCTGGGTGCATTCGCGCTGGCCCGGGAGCACCGGCCGTGGGACGCCGTCGTGTTCAGCGGCATCTGCCTCACGGTCAACGTCTCCCTCGCGCTCACCTCGCTCTATTTCGACCTCATCCTGTTCACGCTCCTCGCGCTCGTGCTCCTCACGCGATTGCACATCGTGAACCTGACGGAGCGCTGGGAGCGGCAGAACATCGTTCCCGCCGGCGAGATGGACTGGCGGCTGCTCCGCGGCGGCCTCACCTGGACGCTGGTCCTCATCCTCATGGCCTTCTTCACGCCGCGCATCGCCGCCGCGGACCTGGTCTCGAACGCCTTCAACACCTTCGACGCGCCGTACCAGCGGCTGCAGGCCGAGTGGCAGCGGTTCTTCGCCGGCGTGTCCGGGCCGAGCCGCCTGCAGGGGGTGTCGTTCTCGGATGCGATCCGGCTCGGGCAGGCGCCGAACCTCGGCGATCGCATCGTCTTCTACGTGGACGCACCCGCCGCGCACTTCTGGCGCGCGGTGACCTACGACTTCTACACGGGCGCCGGCTGGCGGACGACCGAGACCGACCGCGTCGACAAGGTGACGCCGCCGACCCTCGAGCGCGACAAGATGGATGCGACCTTCGACATCGTGGTGCCGCACGCGAACCTGCTCTTCGGCGCGAACGAGCCCACCAAGGTGAACGTGCCGTACCAGTTCCAGACGGGCGATGACCGCGCCTATTCGACATCGGTACGTGCGGTGAACCGCAACCAGGCGCAGGGCACGTACACCACGACCTCGCTCGTGTCGAAAGCGAGCAAGGACGAGCTGCGCAAGGCGACGACCGCCTACCCGGCGACGATCAAAGCGAAATACCTCCAGCTGCCGTCGAGCATTCCCGCCCGCGTGAGGGACCTCGCGATCGCGATCGCCGCCGGCAAGGCGACGGCGTACGACAAGGCCGAGACGATCGAGACGTACCTGCGGAACACGTACAAGTACTCCACGGTCGTGAAGTCGGCGCCGGCCGGCCGCGATCCGGTCGACTACTTCTTGTTCGACCTGAAGGCGGACTTCTGCGAGTACTTCGCCTCATCGATGGCCGTCATGCTCCGCGAGGTCGGCGTGCCCGCGCGCGTCGTCGAGGGATTCACCGCGGGCGAGCTCGACGCGAGCAACCGCTACGCCGTTCGCGAGCTGAACGCGCACGCCTGGGTCGAGGCCTACTTCCCCCAGTACGGCTGGATCGAGTTCGAGCCGACGCCGTCGGAGCTCCCGTTCGACCGCGCGGAGAGCGCCGCCGACTCCACGAATCCTGATGGCAGCCCGAAGAATCCGAACGGCCGTGAGGACAGCACGGGTCTTCTCGGCCGCGACAACGAGCCGGACCCGGGCATCCTTGGCGTCGACGACACCCCGCCCGATGTGAGCGGCAGCGTGGAGCGGCCGGTCGATCCCCGGCCCGGTCTCGCGGTCCTCGGTGCGCTCCTCCTCGCGCTCCTCGTCGCGCTCGTCCGCTTCGAGCTGCGGTTCCGCGGCCTCGGCGCCATCGACTCCGCGTGGGGCAAGACGCGGCTGCTCGGCGCGTACGCGGGGCACGCCGCCCGGCCGTCGCAGACGCCGTACGAGTACGCCGACGCGATGGGGCAGCAGATCCCCGATGTGCACGAGCCACTGCGCACCATCGCGCACGCGCGCGTGCAGGACCGCTACGCGCCGGGTGGCGCGACCGACGCGGAGCGCGATGCCGCCGCGGCCGCGTGGCGGCGCGTCGCGCGCGTGTTCGTCACACTGCTCCCGACCCGCATCGTGCGCGCGCTCGCGAAGCTGATCCGATAGCCGAGCACCCGAACGTGGCGCGCGTGAGCGCATACGCCGCGAAGCGCGGCGTCGCGATCGCGGTGACCCGCTTTTCGGCGACGACGCGCACGGCGCAGGACGCCGCGCGCCAGATCGGCTGCACCGCTGCCGAGATCGTCAAGAGCCTCGTCTTCCTGGTCGAGGGCGCGCCGGTGGTGGTGCTTTGCTCGGGCGCGGATCGGGTGGACGAAGCGAAGCTGGAGGCGGCCCTCGGCGGGCCCGGCGTGCGCCGCGCGACGGCCGACGAAGTCAAGGCAGCGACGGGCTTCGCGATCGGCGGCGTGCCGCCCTTCGCGCACGCGACCGATCTTCGCGTGATCGTGGATCGCGGCCTGCTCGCTTTCGGTACCGTCTGGGCGGCGGCGGGGCTGCCCGACGCCGTGTTCCCGATCGCGCCGTCCGAGCTGCTGCGGCTCTGCGGCGGGCAGGAGGCGGACGTCACGTGAGAGTGTTCGCCACCGGCACGACCGGATTCCTTGGGAGCGTCGTCGCCGAGCAGCTGAGGGCGCGGGGCGACACCGTCGTTGCGCTGGTGCGTGATCCGGCCAAGGCCGAGCTGCTCAGGAAGACAGGCCGCGCGGTCGTGGTCGGCGATCTTGCGGATCCCGACGCGCTGAAGCGCGGCTGCGACGGCTGTGACGCCGTCGTGCACGCCGGTGCCATCTACGAGGTCGGCATCAACGCTCCCCGCCGCGTCGACATGTACGAGGCCAACGTGAACGGTACCGAGCGCGTGCTGAGCGCGGCACTCGCGACCGGAGTGCCGAAGGTCGTGCACGTGTCGTCGATCGTCGTGTTCGGGAACACGAACGGGAAGATCGTCGACGAGGCCTACCGGCGGGCTGACGGCTACACGTCGTACTACGACGAGACGAAGACGCTCGCGCACCGCGTCGCAGAGGGCTTCGCCGCGAAGGGGCTGCCGGTGGTGATCGCGCAGCCCGGCCAGATCTACGGGCCCGGCGACCACTCGGGGATCGGCGCGATCTTCCGCCGCGCGGCGGCGGGCAAGCTGCCGGTGCTCACCTTCGGCGACCTGGGGATGAGCTTCGTGCACGTCGCCGATGTCGCCGGCGGCATCGTGAAGCTCATCGATGGCGGCCGTCCCGGTCAGGCCTACGTGCTCGGTGGCGAGCTGGCCCGGCTGCGCGAGGCGATCCGGATCGTGGCGGCGCTCGCGGGGAAGCCCGCGCCGCGCTTCGAGGTGCCCGCGTCGATCCTGCGCTTCGCGGCGCGACTCCGACCAGACGTCGCCGAAGTGGTGAAGTCGGCGGACGGCGTGACGTTCTGGGCCACCGACGCGAAAGCGCGCACCGAGCTTGGGTATTCACCGCGTTCGCTGCGGGACGGCCTGGTCAGCTACCTGTCGTCGTCGTCCTCGTCGTCCTCTTCGAATTCGTCCGAGTAGAAGCCGAGCTCCTCGGACTTGAAGACCGTCACGAGGAAGTCCTCGCGCTCGGGATCGTGCGTCTGGACGAGCTCCTCATCGAGCTGATCGATGAGCTGCTGGAGCTCGTCATCCGTGAGCTCCACCTCCAGGAGGAGTGTGGCGTTCACCTCGAAGCGGCCGTAGTGGAGATCGACGCGACCGACACGGCGCGCGCCGCCGTAGATCGCGAAGATCTCGCTTGACTCGGTGCGCACGGTGCGCTCGAAGCGGGCTGCTTCCATGAGGCGAGGACTATACGACGCGGCCGAGCGTCGTCGCCGCTACGCTCGCGCTGATGCCGCCACTGCACGTCGGCTTGAAGCTTGCGCCGCAGATCTATCCGATCGCCACCCATCGCGCCGTCTGGCGCATTGCGGACGATGCCGGCTTCGACGGTCTCTGGGGCTTCGATCACCTCTACGCGCTCGGCGCTGATCCGGCGCAGCCCATCTTCGAGGGCTGGTCGATGCTCGCGGCGATGGCTGAGGCGACGAAGCGGGTGCGGCTCGGGCTCATGGTCGCGGGCAACCTGTATCGCCATCCCGCGCTGCATGCGAAGATCGGCGCGACCATCGACCACCTCTCCGGTGGCCGGCTCGAATTCGGGATCGGCGCGGCCTGGAACGAGCCGGAGTTCACCCAGCTCGGCATCGAATTCCCGCCGCTCGGCGAGCGCCTCGGCCGCTTCGGCGAGGCGGTCCGCGTCATCAAGCGCCTGTGGACGAAGGAGCGCGCGACCTTCACGGGCACGTACTACACGTTGACCGACGCGATCGCGGAGCCGAAGCCGGTGCAGAAGCCATATCCGCCGATCTGGATCGGGGGTTCCGGTCCGCAGCGGACGCTGAAGATCGTCGCGCGGCACGGCGACGTCTGGAACTCGAACGCTGGCGAGATGGAGAAGACCATCGGGCTGTCGAAGATCCTCGACGAGCACTGCCGCACCGTCGGCCGCGATCCGGGCGCGGTGCGCCGCTCGGTCCAGTTCCGCCTCACCACCGTGGACGAGGCGCTGAAGACCGCGGAGACCTACTTGAAGGCTGGCTTCACCGAGCAGATCGTGATGCTCGGTGGACCCGATCCGGTGAAGAATGCGGAGCTCGCGGCGAAGGAGCTGCTCCCGCGCATGCGCCGGTTGGGCTAGGCCCCGAGCTTCGCGGTCCTGACCTCGTCCACGTCGGCGAACATCGCGATCTGATCGCGCACGACGTCCGGGACCGGATCGTCGAGCGTGAGGATCATGAGCGCGTCCCCCCGCGGGTGCAGCCGGCCGACCTGCATGGATGAGATATTCACGTCCGATCCGCCGAGTAGCGTGCCGACGCGGCCGACGAGGCCCGGCTTGTCCTGGTGCTTCGTGAGGAGCAGGTGGCCGTCGATCGGGACGTCGACCCAGAAGCCGTCGATGTACACGATCCGGGGCTCCCCGCCGACGATCGTCCCGCCCACCGCGGTGCCGCCCACGGCGACCTCGAGGAGGCTCGGGTAGCGGGACTCCTCGGTCTCGCGCCGCTCGACGATGTCGAGCCCGCGGGCCTTCGCCTCGGCCAGCGCGTTCACGAGGTTGACCCGCCCGGCCTTGAACGTTTCGAGGAGGCCCTTCGCCGCCGCGGCACGCAGCGCGGTCGGATCCATCTCGAGGAGCGCGCCACGATACGTGAGGGCCATCGCCTCCGGCCGGCCGGCGATGAGCTGACCGGCGAGCGCGCCGGCGCGCTCGGCGAGCCGCACCCACTGCATGCCTTGCTCGTCGGCCGGCGGGCGTGGGGCATTCACCGCGTCGCTCGGCACCTTGCCGTCGATGACCGCGAGCACCTGGAGCGCGACATCCACGGCGACGTTCTGCTGCGCCTCGACAGTCGAGCCCGCGATATGCGGTGTGAGGATGGTGCGCGGGGCGGTGCGGATGCGGGCGTCCGCGGGGATCGGTTCCGCGGGGAACACGTCGAGCGCCGCGCCGCCGAGCGCGCCCTGCTCGAGCGCGTCCGCGAGCGCGTCCAGGTCGACGATCTCGCCGCGCGCGCAGTTCACGAGGATGGCCGTGGGCTTCATTGCCGCGAGCGCCGCCGCGCCGATGAGCCCGCGGGTCTTGTCGGTGAGTGGCGCATGCAGCGAGATCACGTCGGCCTCCGCGAGCAGCCGATCGAGCTCGACGAGCTCGGCACCGAGCGCGCGGGCGAGGCCTTCGGTCGCGAACGGATCGTGGGCGATGATCTTCATCTCGAACGCCGCGGCCCGTCGAGCGACGAGGCTGCCGACGCGCCCGATCCCGACCAGCCCGAGGGTCTTCCCGCGCAGCTCCCGGCCCATGAGCGTTGCTCTCGTCCACTCGCCGCGCCGGATGCTCGCGTCCGCCGGCACGATGTTGCGCATAAGGGCGAGCGCGAGCGTGAGCGCGTGCTCGGCGGCGGCGTGGACGTTGCCGGTCGGCGCGTTGACGACGTACACGCCGCGCGCCGTCGCCGCGGGCACGTCGATGTTGTCGACCCCGACGCCCGCTCGCCCGACGATCTGCAGCTGCGGGGCCGCATCGAGGAGCGCGGCCGTCACCTTCGTTTCGCTGCGCACGAGCAGCGCGGTCGCGGTCGCGAGCTCCGCCGTCAGCTCGTCCGGGCCCTTCGGCGTCCGGACATCGCAGCGCTCGCGGAGCAACGCCAGCCCCTCAGGGGCCAGCGGGTCCGCGACGACGACGATGGGTCTGGGCGCTTTAGCGGCGGCCGGCGACGGCATCGGCGGGCTCGCGGCGCCTGTCACCGCGTGCCGGCCTCGCCGGCGGAGCGGATGTCTCCGCGTGCGCGCGCAGGACCGCGGAGATCGCCTGGCCCGGCTCGACCGCCTGGTTGAGGTCCTTGAGCGCCTGCTCGACCGCGCCGAAGAACGCGACCATGTCCTGGAGCGTCACGAAGCCCATGTGCCCGACGCGCGCGATCTGCCCCTCGACGCGTCCCTGGCCGCCCGCGATGACGGTGTCGTAGTCGTCGCGGAGGATCCGGATGAGGTTTCGCGGGTCCACCCGGGTGGGCATCCGGAACGCGGTGACGCACGGCGAGGCGTAGCGCTCGTCGCCGAAGATGCCGAGGGTGAGTGCCTGCAGGCCGCGACGCGTCGCGTACGCGAGATCGCGGTGGCGCTTGATGATGGCGGCCTGGCCCTCTTCTGCCATCAGGCGCAGCGACTCCTGCAGCCCGATGAACACGGTGACCGCGGGCGTCGCCGGGGTCGCGCCCTTCTCGAGCGACGCCTTGTACGACTGGAGATCGAAGTAGAGCTTTGGGAGGTTGGAGCGGTCGTAGGCCTTCCAGGCCTTCTCGCTCATCGTGACCATCGCGACGCCGGGAGGCGCGCCCCAGGCTTTTTGCGACGCCGAGATGAGGACGTCCACGCCCCAGTCGTCGACCATGAGGTCGACCGCACCGGCGCCGGACACGCTGTCGACGATGAGCAGCCTCCCGGACTCGCGGACGACCTCGGCGATCTCCTTGAGCGGGTTGAGGACTCCCGTCGACGTCTCGTTGTGCGTCAGGAGGACCGCCTTCGCGCCGTCCTTGCCCTTCTCTTTCGCCAGCTCGTCACGGACCAGATCGGGCTCGACCGCCCGACCCCAGGGGACGTCGACCCGGCGGGCATCGACGCCATAGGCCTTGCAGACCGCGGCAAAACGCTCGCCGAACGCCCCGTTGACGAAGAGGAGGACGCGGTCACCGCTCGAGAGCGTGTTGACGACCGCCGCCTCCATACCCCCCGATCCGGATGCCGTGAGCAGGAAAACGTCGCCCTTGGTGTTGAGAAAGTCCTGCAGGGCCCGCGTCAGGCCGGCCATGAGCGCGGCGAACTCAGGCCCGCGATGGTTGATCATCGGCCGCGCCGTGGCGTTGAGCACGGCCTGAGGAACGAACGTGGGACCAGGGATCCGCAGGTTCTGCGGCCTATACATATGACAAATCCTCTCTGGATGCGCGGGGGAAGCGACATCAATGATGCCAGCCGGAATGCCTCGGGACAAGGGAACACGCTGAACGCGCCAAAGCTCGCGCCGTCCATCCTGTCCGCGGACTTCGCGCGCTTGGCCGAGGCGGTGGCCGCGGCCGAGGCAGGCGGCGCGGATTGGATCCATGTCGACGTCATGGATGGGCACTTCGTGCCGAATCTCACCTTCGGGCCGAAGATGGTCGCTGACCTCCACGCCTCGACGCGGCTCCCGCTGGACGTCCATCTGATGATCGAGCGGCCGGAGGACTGGATCGGACGGTACGTGGAGGCGGGTGCGGCCTATCTCACCGTGCACATCGAGGCCACGCGCGACGCCGCGGGCGCGCTCGATGCGATCCGGAAGGCCGGCGCGCGGCCCGGCATCACCCTGAACCCTGAGACCGACGCCGCGCGCCTCATGCCGTATCTCGATCGCACCGACCTCGTCCTTGTCATGAGCGTCCATCCCGGCTTCGGCGGGCAGGCGTTCATCCCTTCGGCGCTGGACAAGGTCCGGACGCTCCGTGCGGCGCTGGACGCGCGCGGTTCGGCGGCCGAGCTCGAGGTCGACGGCGGCATCAAACCGGACAACGCCGGCGACGTCGCGCGTGCCGGCGCGTCGGTGCTCGTGGCCGGGTCGGCCGTCTACCTCGATCCCGACGGAGTGAGCGCGGCGCTCGCGAAGTTCCGGAAAGCGGTCGCCTAGTCGGCGTCGCCTCGCCCGAGCTCGGTCAACCGCTCGTCGCTGATGCCGAAGTGGTGCGCGATCTCGTGCATGACCGTCTCCCGGACGATCTGCGCCTGCCGGCGCGGGGACGTCGACATCCGCTGGATCGGGCCCCGGTAGATCGAGATCCGGTCAGGCAGGTACGGCTCGGCGTACGCGCGCTCGGTGAGCGGCACGCCTTCGTACAGGCCGAGGAGCTCGTGCCCCTCGGCGACGCGTCCCGGTTCAGGCTCGTCGTCGACGACGATCTCGACGTTTCGCATCCGCCGTCCGAACTCGGCGGGCAGATCCATGACCGCGCGGCGCACCAGACGCGCGAATCGCGCGCGCTCGAAGTTCGACATTTAGGGCTACTTTACCGGCGCGGTGGGCACCGGACGCGTCCTGGTCGTCGACGACGATCGCGATCTTTGCGATCTCCTCGCCGACTTCCTGGCGGACGAGGGCTACGAGGTGATCCGCGCGTACACCGGGCAGGAGGCGATCGACGCGGCGCGCAGCAG
>JALYLX010000120.1 GCA_030773995.1 Chloroflexota bacterium | reverse complement strand
CGCGCGGACCGCGACGTCGTCGGCCATCCTGGACCAAGCGCTTCACCAGGCCACGGACGCATACGCACTCGGCGCGCCCCTGTTCCGCTCATTGGGGGCGGCGGCCCAGGCCGAGGGGATCGGGACGCTGTTGACCCTGGCCACGGCGCTCGAGCGTTCGCGCGACCTCGGCCGCGGCTCGATCGCTGTGATCCGCGACGCCCGCGACGCCGCACGCGCGGCGGAACGGGCCGAGTCGCTCGAGGCGGCGGCAAAGGTCGAAGGCAAGCTGATGCTGACGCTCGTCCTCTGTTACCTGCCGGCGCTGATGCTCCTGGTCGTCATTCCGCTGTTCCTCACGCTCCTCGATGGGCTCTTCGGCTGATCCACCCTCTCGTACACTCCTAGGCGAGATACCGCGCGCGACGCGCGCACGAGGAAGTGACCATGCCGTTCAACCTTGGGGGGCCGGAGCTCGTCTTCGTCCTCATCATCGTGCTCATCGTGTTCGGGGCGGGGAAGCTTCCGACCGTCTTCGGGCAGCTCGGCAAGGGCGTCCGAACGTTCCGCGATGAGTCGGAGAAGAAGGACCCCGAGCCGCTCGCCTCGACCCCGACCGGCACGACGACGACCGCGGGCGCGGGCAAATACTGCTCGAGCTGCGGGAAGCCGAACGCCGATGGCGCGAAGTTCTGCGCAAGCTGCGGGACACCGCTCGCCGCCTAAGGGTCCCGCGTGAAGGCGCCGCGCATCGCGTTCGTCGGCCGGCACAACGGGGGCAAAACGACGCTGCTCGTCGCGGTGCTCCCGCTGCTCGTCGCCGAGGGCATCCGGGTCGGTTACGTGAAGCACGCGCACGCGGGTTTCGAGATCGATCGCCCCGATAAGGACAGCTACCGTGCCCGTCGCACCGGCGTCGCGCAGACGATCGTCGTGGGTGGCGGCCAGATCGCGGTCATCGACGACGGGCGGGATGAGCAAGACCTGACGCTCGATGCGACGATCGCGCGGTACGGACGCGACGACCTCGATCTCCTGATCGTCGAGGGGTTCAAGGCCGAGCCGCTCCCGAAGATCGAGGTCGGGCGCGCTGCCCTCTCCACCGAGCTGCTCTGCCTGAATGACCGCAACCTCGTCGCTACGGTGACCGACTTCGCGGTGAGTCCCGCGGTGCCGCACTTTGCGCTCGACGACGCGCCAGGAGTCGCGGACTTCATCCTGTCGCGGATCGGCGCGCGCGTGAGCGACCGGTGACCGTCTCGGCCGCGATCATGGCCGGCGGCCAGAGCAAGCGGATGGGCCAGGACAAGGCCTGGATCGAGCTCGACGGCGAGCCGCTCATCAAGCGCGTCGCGGATGTGCTTGCCGCACTCGCGGACGAGGTCATCGTCGTGGCGAACGATCCGAGGTACGAGTCGCTCGGGCTCCGCGTCGTCCGTGACCGCTGGCCCCAGGGTGGCGCCCTTGGCGGGATCGCCACCGGCATCGGCGCCGCGACGCACGACACGGTGCTCGTCGCAGCCTGCGACATGCCGTTCCTCTCCGTGGACGTGTGGCGCGTGCTGCTCGGCCATGCCGGCGAGGCGGACGTGGTCATCCCGAAGATCGGCGGCGAGTACGAGACGATGCACGCGCTGTACACGAAAGCGTGTGTCCCGCAGATGGCCCGCGCGATCGCGGAGAATCGCTTGCGGGTGATCTCGTTCTTCGATCAGGTGCGGGTGCTGCCGATCGAGGAGCCTGAGCTGCGCGCGGCCGACCCGACGCTGCGATCGTTCACCAACGTGAACACGCCGGAGGAGCTGGCTAGCGCGTTGAGCGCGCCGTAGCCGCGAGCAGCGGCTCGAGGTGCTTGCGGCGGTGCTCCGCGACGTGCCCGACCGCATCGAACGGCCAGTTGGCCGACCAGCGCTTGGCGAAGTACGCCGGTGGCGCCGCGCGGAGCGCCTTCAGCATCGCGCGGTGCGCAGCTCGGTGCTCCGCGACGATCGTCTGCGCCGGCGTGCGATGCGACCGCTTGTAGATCGCGGCATTGATGTCCTTGATGTTCCGCAGGCGTGGCGGCTCGTACGGCTTCTCGGTGCTCTTGTCCTTCGCCGTCACGCGTGCCTGCCGCCACTTCCAGGCGTTGATGTGCGCGAGCACGTCCTTGGCGGTGAACCGGATCGGCGCCGCCTCGCGCATGGCGGCCTTGCGGAAGTCGGCTGCCTTCAGTTGCCGGACGATCTTGTCGAGGGCCCGGTACTCCGTGTCGGCCCGCTTGATGACGCTCGCGCGGGTGTGCCTCATAGGTACCCCTCCTTCAGCGACGCGACGTCAGGGGGCATCTTCCATGAACTCCGTCCTCCGCCGAGTGCGGTTCCTGCTTCGCCGAGGGCTGCCGCGAAGTACGGCCTTATGTCCTCTCCACAAGCATTGCTGTCCGTGGGACTCGCGGCCAGTTGGCACAGGTTCCGAGCGGCATTGACGTCGCGATCAAGCGCGAAGCCGCACGGCGCGCATGTGAAAGTCCGTTGACTCAAAGGCAGCTCCTGTCCGACCTGACCGCAACCGGAGCAGCGCTTCGTCGACGGGAAAAACAAAGGCGCGACCTGGATCGTCCCGCCGCGCCATGCGGCCTTGTAGGTGAGCTGACGAAGGAGCTCGGCCAGACCCGCATTCCACAGCGCGCGAGAAAGACGCCTGTTTCTGCCCAACGCTTGCGCCCTGAAGTCCTCGACCACGATGAGCGACTTGGTTCTCGTCAGCTCTGTCGTGATCTTGTGCGTCCGGTCAGCACGAACGTCGGCGATGCGCATGTGAAGGCGTGCCACGGTTCGTGCCGACCTACGCCAATTGGCGCCGCCCTTCTGCTTGCGGCACATTGACCGCTGCGCGCGCCGCAGCCGCGCTCGGAAGCGGTCGAACTCGCGAGGCGGCGCGAACATCGTTCCGTCCGAAAGCGTGACGAGTCGAGATATTCCGACATCCAGTGCGACGACCGAGCCGCGGTTCGGGGGAGCGAGAGGAACGTCGCGTCCGACGGTCAGACTGATGAACCACCGTCCGGCTCGCTCTGACACCGTCGCTGCGACAAGGTGCACGCCGCCGACCGGGAGGTAGTCAGCTTCCTTCAGTCGCACCCATCCGATTCGCGGTAGTCGCATCCTCCTTGAATCGACCTTCAACGCGTCTCCCGAGAAGCGAAACGACAACGAGGTCAGTCGTCGCTTCTTGTACCGCGGGAAGCCTGACTTTTGACCGCTGCGTAAAGAGCGATAGAACCTTGCAAAGGCGAAATCGAGATCCTTGAGGGCCTCCTGCCGCATGCACTTCGACACATCGCCGAGCCATGGAAGATCCGTCCGCTTCCTAGCCACGAGCTCCTTTTCGAGATCGAATCGAGTCGCCGTCTTTCCGCTGCGATACGTCTCTATCTTTCGCTGCAGGCCCCAGTTGAAGGTCCAGCGACTCGTGCCTGCGTGTCTAAGGAACGACGAGATTTGCGTGCGGGTTGGATCGAGCTCGGTTCGGTAACCGCGGTGCTGAATTGACGCGCCTGGGCTCGACACCCCGCGATAGAACACAAGTTCTAATGCCGTGTCAAGGCCTCTTTTCAGTTCGCGATTTCATGCGGCGGTGGCGGTCCAGGTCGCAGTGAGCGCGGGCCTGCCACTCGTCCGGGTCGTCGTCTCGGCAGTCGTACGTGCGGCAGTGCTCTGGGCGCGACCCGTAGATACCGCACTGCAGGTGCTTCGTATCGAACGCGTCGCACGCGATCATCGGCTGGCGGCCGTCGGGCTGCTGCGCCCAGCCGACGACGTGGACGTCCGTGCCCGCGGCCGTGTAGATCGGCCGGATGTCCGACAGCTTGAACCAGCCGTCCTCCTCGGACTCCATGAACTGTTTGTTGCAGCACGGCGCTTCGCAATTCGCACAGTCGGGATAACGCGCGACGACTGCCATTACGACTCTCCAGCGACCTGAAAGACTGTCGTTGATGGTAGGCGACGAGAACGCGTTCCGGCAGCAGGTCGCATCGTTCGTGCGCGACCGCTACGCACTCGACCCGATCGCCGCGACCATCGCCGGCCTGCACGAGCACGACGCGAAGCTGGGAGACATGAGCGCGGAGGGCTTCGCGGCACGCGACGCGTTCACCGATCGGTGGCTCCGCGTCTTCGAGTCGCATGACGGCTCGTCGTGGAGCCTGCCGGACCGCACCGACCTCGCCCTGGTCCTCGGCGAGCTCCGTGGCGAGAAGGCCCTGCGGCCGTTCGAGCGTCACGCCCGCCAGCCGTCCCTCTATTCCGATGCGATCACCCGCGGCGCCTACTACGCCCTCATTCGCGAGGAGGGCGATGTCGAGACGCGGCTCGGGGCCCTGGCGGAACGGCTCGAACAGGCCCCGGCCGCGCTGCGCCACGCGGTCGCGAACCTCGACCCGGACCGGGTGCCGCCGGTCTACGTGGTCGTCGCCGGAGAGAGCGCGACCGCCGGTGCGACATTCGTCCGGGCGATCCTTCCGTCGCTCGCGCCGGAGGGCTCGCACGCGAAGGCCGCGCTGGCCGGGGCGGGGAAGCGGGCCGGCGACGCGCTCGACCAGTACGCGTCGTGGCTGCGCGACGACCTCATGCGCCGCGCGAAGGGCAGCTTCGCGATCGGCCGCGACGCGTACGACGCGCTCCTGCGCGACAAGGAGCTCCTCCCGTACGACGCCGTGTCGCTGCGCCGGTGGGGGGAGGAGCTCTACGCCGAGACGGCGGCGAAGCTCGTCGAGGCAGCGCGGGCGCTCGGCGACAGCGATTGGCGTGATTCGGTCGACCGTCTGCGGGCGGAGCACCCATCGGCGGACGAGCTCGTCGACGCGTATCGCACCGACATGGAGCGCTCGCGCGCCGCGACCGCGCTCGCGGATCTCGCGGCGTTCCCGGCCGGCGAATCGCTCACCGTCGAGGCGATGCCGGACTTCGCCCGGCCGACCCTCCCGTACGCCGCGTACGTCCAGCCCGGGCCGTTCGAGCGGTCACGGCGC
The DNA here is from genome assembly GCA_030773995.1 of Chloroflexota bacterium. Lineage (GTDB taxonomy): Bacteria > Chloroflexota > Limnocylindria > P2-11E > P2-11E > UBA4735. The sequence continues at coordinate 6,926 of JALYLX010000120.1, read as the reverse complement.
GGCCGGTTCTGGGTGACCCTGCCGGCCGCCGGCGAGCCGGAGACCGTGCAAGCCGAGCGCCTGGCGGGGCACCCGCGCAAAGGCATCCCGGTGATCGCCTGCCACGAGGGGTATCCCGGCCACCACCTGCAGCTCGCCACGGCCGCCGATCACCCGTCCGTCGCGCGCAAGGCGATCCGATCGAACGTCTTCATCGAGGGCTGGGGGCTCTACGTCGAAGAGCTCATGACCGAGCTCGGGTTCCTGGACGATCCGGAGACCCGGCTCCTGCGGCTCAAGGATCTCCTGTGGCGCGCCGCCCGCGTGAGCGTCGACGTCGGTCTCGCGACCGGAGCGCTCGGATTCGAGCAGGCGGTGAACTTCATGATGGAGGGGCCGAAGCTCGAGCGGCCCAACGCTGTCGGCGAGTGCCGCCGCTACACCCTCAACCCGCTGCAGCCTTCGAGCTACGCGCTCGGCCGCGCGGCGATCCTGGAGCTGCGGCAGCGGGCCCAGCGCAAGGGGTACGGGATGCGGCGCTTCCACGACGCCCTGCTCGGCTGCGCTTCGATCCCACCGGCGCTCGCGGCAGCGGAGCTCGGTCTCGTTTAGGGGGTCTCCCACGGGACGAGCCGGATCTTGCGTCCGATCGCGAGGACGGCGTCGCTCGGGTCGTAGACGGCCTTGCTGATCGCCACGCCGGTCACGTCGTTGCTGTCGATCGCCGTGATGCGGAAGGCGGCGTAGCCGAGCACGTCGACGTAGCTCGTCACGCCACCCGCGACCACGCTGACGCTCACCGTCACCTCGAAGAGGTGATTCACCGGGTTGCCGGTCGAGTCGCGGCCGAACGCGCGGATCCAGCCGTTGTACGTCCGGTTCGCGAGCGCGCTCGTCGTGGTGACGTTGAAGGTCGCCTCGACCGAGCTGCCGCTGCCCGGGTCGACGTCGACGAACGTGGTGCCGGCGTTGCCGTTGATCTTGCAAGAGAGGACGGTCGTCGTGCCGGTCGAGTCGACGTTCTTCGGGCACTGCTCCCACGTCAGGTGGATGCTGCTCGCCCCACCGTTCCACGCATTGCCGCCGCTTCCGGTCCGCACCTTGACCGGGAAGTCGGCCTGCGTGCCCGGCGCCGCGACGCTCACCTGGCCGAGCGTGCCGTTGATGTCGAAGTCGCGGGCCTGGCTGCCCACGTTGAGGGTCACGAGCGAGTCGTGCTGACGCTGGTCGTACGGCGCCGTCGCGTTGCCGCGCAGCCACGCGAGGTAGATGCCCTTCTGTGCGAGGGTCGCGGTCATGCCCGACCAGGTCTGGTTGTACGACGCGACGCCCGCCGGTGTCGTCGGCTGGACGAACGCGCCGCAGAGCTTCCGGCCCGCCGGCGGAGAAGTGTCCGCGCAGGCCGAGATCCTGCCGGACATGAACGGATTCGACCCTGACTGATCGCCGCCGCCGCCGGTGAGCGAGCCGTCGTCGTAGTAGAGCTCGGTGGTGATGACCGAGCCCGAGGTCTGGAACTGCGAGTTCATGGTGTACGCGACGGTCGAGCTCGGGATAACGCCGGTCGTGGGGACGGTGAGGTTCGGCGCCTGGATCGTGAAGTCCGGGATGCTCTTCACCGTGCCGTCGTAGAGCTGGAGCATGAGCGTGTCGCCGATATTGAAGAACTGGTTGTAGTCGTCCACGAAGATGCCGGAGCTCGAGCCATCGAGCGCCGCGATCTGTGCGCAGGCCTGGAAGTTCGTCGGGTCGACGATGCAGATGTCCGGGCCTGAGTACCCCTTGTCGATCCACTGCGCCTCGAAGGCCTTCAGCGTGTTGGAGGACGCGTCGGGCGCCACGCCCGAGTACGCGTCGTGGACGAGCAGCCCGGTGATGTCATCGGGTTGGAAGTTGCGGATGTCGAGCGCGATGTAGCCGCGGAACGACGAGTCGTTCGTCGCCTTCGCGCTCGCCCCGAAGAGGATGTGCTCGCGTCCCGGGAAGGCCGGCGTCGCGTCGATCGGGCATCCGGCGTCATTCGTCGTGGTGCAGCCCCAATCCTGGCCATCCTTCTTCGTCCAGGCGATGAAGTTATTTGGGTTCCCGTCACCCGGGCCGGGGCCGTTCGAGTACTTGTACGTGACCGTCGGCAGGAAGCCGCCCTTCGAGGTGGCGTACCCCTTGGTCACCATGCCGATTTGCGCGAGCGCCGGCTGCACGACCTTGATGAAGTACGTGTCGACGTTCGCCGTGATGGCGACCCGGCAGCCGAGGGGCGTCGGGATCGGCTTGATGCCGCCGACGAGGTTCTGGTCGGTGACGATGCTGTTCGCGTACACGAGCGGGGCGACGTACCCGTTCACCTGGTCGCCGGCACCCGGGTACGTGATCGCCGCACCGATCGGGTTGCTCTTGAGGTTGAACTCGTGGAGCGTGCTGTCTGCGGCGTTCCAGGCGCCCTGGACCGTGCCGCCCTGGGTGTACGCCCGAGCGCAGGCGAGCGCGGCACTGTCGACGGCGTTCTGGAGGTAGCGGCGCTCCGCGTAGAACCGGCCGACGTCGACCGACAGCGCGGCGAAGCCGAGCAGCACGACGAACAGGAGTGCGACGATCACGATCGTCTGCCCGCCCTCCTCGGCGTGCGCGCTGGCAACGGAGGGATGCGGGCGGGTGGTCATCGGCTCACCGAGTGTATGAACGGAAGGGCCGTCGGAGCGGTCCCGGCGGTGCGCCAGTGGTACCAGTCGGCGTCAGCCGCTCGTACCAGTCTGGCCGCTACTCGGCGAGCCGCGGGAGGACCGGCGACGCCGTCGTCGCGGGGGTGAACATCACGTCGAGGTTCGCGTTCTGGAGATCCATCGTCTTCACCACGATCTGACCGGCGGTGATGCTGGTCACGTTGCCGTTCAGGCTCATCGGGCCGGAGGGCAGGTAGATCGTGCCCCCGGTGCTGACGACGCTGCCCACGCCCACGAGGAACGTCGCCGCGCAGGCCTTGTCCTGATAGATCTGCATGTTCGCGTACGTTCCGGTCGTCATGGGCAGCATGGTGATGGGGTGGTTCCCGTTCTGACCGAGGCTCGAGCAGGTGCCGGTCGCCGCCGGCCAGTTGGTCATCGTGTTGTAGATGAACACCCGGCCGTCGCAGGCGGTGCCGGTGTTCGGATCGGTGTGGGTCGTGTCCCGGGTGACGTCGCCGCTCATCCCGGCACCCTTCAGGATGTAGATGCCGTGGCACACGGCGACGTTCCCCAGGGACGTGGTGTAGATCCCCTCGACCGCGGTGGTCGTCCCAGCGATCCGCGCCGGGTCGGTCGGAAGATTGCTCGTGGTGTTGTAGCTCTTGCCGTCGGGGATCGGATAGCCGGCGAACGGGTCGGGCTGCGCGGTCACGCCGCGGTTGACCTGATTGACGCCGGCGGGGAACGTGTCGGACGAGCTGCCGACGATGTCGAGCGAGTACGGCGCCGCAACGGTGAAGTCCGTGCCAGTGAAGCCGCTGACCGCGGTGCCGCACGACGCGTTCACGAACACACCGCTGCCGGTCACGTGCAGGTCCACGTTGGAGCTCGCGGTGAACGTCGGCGTCGTGCTGCCGGCGCAGGTCGGCGAGAGGACCATGATCGCGTACTGGTTGTTGAACGGCTCCGCGCCGGCGACTCCACGCGCGCGGACCGGATTGAACGCCGCCTCGGCGGGTACGAGCGTTGTCTTCACCTGATGGACGATGACCACCTCGACGTGGCGTACCGGGCTTTCACCGGCGTACGCCCCTGACGTCGGAGCAGACGTGCAGCCGACGTAGCTCGTGCAGCCGTTGACGGTCACGGTCGTGGTGTTGACGCCGTCGGTGAAGCCGTTCTTCGTGGCGTCTGCGATCGCCGCTTGGACCGCCTGGGTGACGGTGCCGTGCTGGTAGATGACGACCGCGCCGGCGAACGCCGCCGCGTCGGCCGCCTCCTGCTGCGTCCGTTTCGCCGCGAACAGCTGGCCCGTGTCGACCGCGAGCCCGACCACGAACAGGAGCCCCATGAACACGATCGCGATCATGAGCAGGGCCTGGCCGGCCTCACCTTCAGCGCCCAGGTAGCTTCGCAGCTTCGTCATCGCTGGATGACCAGCTGCGATCCGCCGCGCAGCGTGATCTGGAACGCACCGCCGAGGAGGTACTGCGACGGCAGCGGGACGAACGGCGCGGACACGTCGACGGTCACCCGATGATTGCGCTGGTTGTCGCCGTCCGGGTAGTCGATGGTGACGTCGACGTTGTAGACGCCGATCGCGCTCGCGGTGACCGCGCTGACGATGTTGCCGAGGTTGTTCGCCGCCGGATTGAGGCAGTTGGTGCACGGCCCGACCACCGGGCTTCCGCCCGAGCCGTGAACGATGGCGTACCGGGTGCCCTCGCGCGCTGCGTACGCGAGGGAGTTCTCCTGCCATACGGCGCGCGCGACGTCGAAGATCCCGGTCACCAGGAGCAGGAAGATGGGGAGCACGAGCGCGAACTCGACGAGCGCCTGCGCCCGATCCTCCGCGCGGAAGCCGCGAGCCGTGCTGCGTCGCTTCGATCGCATCAATAGAACATCCGGACCGAGGTGGTCCGGTCGAACGTTCCGCCGTTCGGCACGATCGGCCAGGCGATGATCGTCGACCAGGCGTACTGCACTCGCACGGACACGAAGCACGGCGTCGCGACGGTCGGTGTCCCCACGCACGCGGTCACGCCGTCGGACTGGGCCCTGGTCACGGTGACGTCGGAGAGCGTGGCGTTCGCCCCGGGCGTGCGGTTGATCTCAGCGAGCGCGGCGTTCTGCGCTTCCAAGGAGGTCGGGTTGGCGTCGATCGCGTAAGACTCGGCACCCGCCCGCGCCCCGTTCTGCACTGCGATCTGAAGGGCGAACGCGCGGGCCATGTCCGCGCCGCCCAGGAGCGCGAAGACGAGCAGCGGCAAGCAGAGCGCGAGCTCAACGACCGACTGCCCGCCATCACGGCGGAAGAACCCGTCCACGACGCTCAGTCTGGCGCCCGGGCGCGGCGGTGCGCCCCCCATCGGCGTGAGCGCGGTCCTGGCGCGTGCGGTGTCCGAAAACCGCCCAGGTCGACCGGTCGCGCAATGCGGGAAGCCGTCCGGCGGCGACTTCCGTGGCCGCTGAGTGAACGGTCGGCTAGTGTCCCGCGTACCAGATGTATCGCCGGTCACGAATTAGGGGCGATGGGGGGTTGTGAGTCCATGCGGCGACTAGTTGCGGTCCTCGGCGCAGCCATGCTGGTGGCCGTCTCGTGTAGCTCCAGCGGCACGCCCGGTGGCGGGGCCTCGCCTTCAGCGGCAGCGACGGAGAAGCCGCAGCAGGGTGGCCGCGTCGTCGAGGCGACGATCTCGGACATCGCGACGATGCAGCCCGTCCTCGTGAACGACACCGCGTCGGGTCGCATCACGGGCCTCATCTACGACCCGATCCTGCAGGTCGACTACAAGACCGGCGAGCCGAAGCCGCGGCTCGCGAGCGCGACCGTCTCGACGGACAGCCTGAAGTACACGTTCGAGATGAACGCGAAGGCCGTGTGGTCTGACGGCAAGCCCGTCATCGCGGACGACTGGCTCACCGGCCTCAAGGCAGTCGGCAAGAGCAAGAAGACCGTCCGCAAGTCGACGTTCAAGGACGTCGTCGGCTTCACGGACTACTCGGACGGCAAGGCGACGTCGATCGGCGGCGTCGTCATCGACCCGGCGAACACCAAGAAGTGGACCGTCACGATGGCGAAGGTCTCGTGCTCGGCCATCATCGACCTCATCGGCTACACCCTGCCGACGCAGGTCTTCGGCAAGTACGTCACCGACGCATCGAAGGACGAGATCGACACCGCGCCGGAGAACACCGCGCCGACCGTCGTCAGCGGTCCATTCAAGTTCACCGAGTGGCGCAAGGGTGACCAGGTCATCCTCGACAAGAACGCGACCTACTGGCAGGGCGCGCCGAACATCGACCAGTATGTCTACAAGGTCGTCGCCAACCAGACCGCGATCACGAACGGCCTGAAGACCGGTGAGATCACCTGGGGCACGATCCAGGCGAAGGACCTCGCCGACGTGCAGACCGTCGCCACGGTGAAGATCGACAAGTACCAGAACCTCGGTTACACGTTCATCGGCTGGAACACCGCCAGCCCGACGGCGATCGGCCTGGCCGACAAGCGCGTGCGCCAGGCGCTCGCGTACGGCATCGACATGGACCAGGTCATCAAGGCCGTCGTCTTCGGTGAAGCGACGAAGCAGGTGGCCCACCACGTCCCGGTGCAGTGGGCGTACCCGAGCGGCGTCGCGCTCGAGCAGTACAAATACGACAAGGCCAAGGCTCTGTCGCTGCTCAAGGACGCCGGGTGGACCCCGGGTTCCGATGGCATCCTCCAGAACGCCGCGGGCAAGAAGTTCAACCTGACGATCTCGACGAACTCGGGGAACACGGAGCGTGAGACGCTCGCCACGGTCGCAGCCGAGCAGTACAAGCAGCTCGGCATCAACGCCAAGGCGGCGCCGGAAGCGTTCCAAGGGCTCGTGACCAAGCTCACCACGGGTGACTCGACGCTCGAAGCGACGATCATCGGGTGGTCGCTCGGCGCCGAGCCCGACCCGTATTCGATCTGGCACTCCAGCCAGATCCCGGACCCGGCCAAGAAGGTCGAAGGCTTCGGCTTCACCTACTTCAAGGACCCGGCGATGGACAAGGCGATCGAAGAGGCCCGCAACCCGTCGAACGGCGACTGCTCCATCGCGTCGCGCAAGAAGCAGTACGAGACGTTCAACCAAATTCTGAACGAGAACCAGCCCTACAACTTCGGCTACGCGAACAACGTGCTTGCGGTCTCGCAGACCTCACTGCAGAACTTCAAGCCCGCCTCGTTCAGCGCGATCTACAACGTCTACGAGTGGTGGATCAAGAAGTAACGAGCTGAAGGAGGGGAGCGCC
>JALYLX010000119.1 GCA_030773995.1 Chloroflexota bacterium | reverse complement strand
GCGACGAAGTCCTCGAGGGTGGCGATCGTCGCCCTGGTCCGCGGGGCCACCTGGCTGATCACATCGACGGCGTCGGGGAGGTTCGCGAAGGCCGGCGTGTGGTCGGTCCCCACCATGAATAGGAGGGCGTCGCCGGCGGCGTAGGGCGCGGTGCGAGCCATGATCCGCGGGAGCGTCGTGCGCACGCGCCGCCGCACATCGTCCACCGGCGTCACGCCCTTGGCCACGAGCGGCAGCGCGTTGTCGTAGTGCGCGACCTGGTGAGACGCGAGCACGCGATCGCCGGACGGCGCCTCCCAGCTGAACTCGCTCCCGAGCTCCTCCCCCTCGTCCCCCACGCCGCGCGCGAATACATAGGAGCCGTAGCCGAAGCCGCGGAGCAGCTGCGGGAGCTGCGCCGGGTGCCCGAACGGGTCGGCCACGTACGCCACGCGCGACGCGCGCCCGAACGAGCCGGAGACCCGCAAGCCTTCCTGCAGATTGCGCACGATCGATTCCCCCGAGACGAGCAGGAGATCCGCGAGGACGTACCAGGGACCGACGATCAACCGATCGGCGCGGACGAGCGCCTGAATGCGCGCACGATCGCCCGGCCGGACGGCGAGGTGGTCCTCGAGCGGGATCGTTTGGCCATCGAAGGTGAACGAGCGGAACCGCGGCTCGCGCTCGAGGAGATCGAGGAGCGACCCGACCATCGGGACGAGGCGGGCGCGAAAGGCCCCGAACCGCTCGTACCACTCACGGTCCCAGTGCGTGTGCGGGACGACGAACGCGCGCCACGGGTACAGGCGCAGGAGCCACGCGACGATCGGCGGCGCCAGCAGACCCCAGACGGTCCCGACGATGACGCCACCCAGCGCGTCGATCGGGTAGTGCACCCCGACGAGGACGCGCGACAGTCCAACGGCGAACGCGAGGAGGAGCGCGAACGGCCTGAAGCGCGGGAAGCACTGGCCGAAGGCGACTGCCGCGCCGAACGCGAGGGCGGTGTCGCCTGAGGGGAATGAATAGGAGGACGGCTCCGGGATGATCGGCCGCAGGGCGTCCGGGATCGCGATGAACGGACGGGGACGCCGAACGATCTCCTTCGCGATCTCGGCCGTCGCCCAGGCGAGGATCATGCCGATGAAGATCGTGAGCGCGACCCAGAGCCCACGCCGGCCCCCGCGTGTGCGCCACATCACGATCCCGAGCAGCCACCATTGCAGGCCGAACACGTTGAGGTACGTGATCGCGATCGCGACGACCGCGATGAGTGGGTTGCGCGCCGCGACGATCGCGGAATACAAGCGGTCGTCGAATGCGAAGAGCTGGTCCATCACTGCGTGCGGACGTGACGCCAGATGAACAGACCGATGCCCGCGACGAGCACGACGGCGACGAGATAGTCGAGGCCCTTCAGGGACTGCTTGATGTCCACCCAGTGCTCGCCGAGGACCACGCCGCCCCAGACCAGCAGCATGACCCAGGGGACCGCGCCGAGGACCGAGAACGCGACGAAGCGCCAGAGCGGCATACGCGCGATGCCGGCGGGGACCGAGATGAACGTTCGGATGATCGGGAGCATCCGTGAGAAGAAGACCGTTGCGTCGCCCCATCGCTTGAAGTGGCGCTCGGCGGCATCGAGGTCACGGGTCGAGATGAGGACGTATTTGCCGTAGCGCTCGAGGAGCGGTCGGCCGCCGTACGCGCCGATGGCGTACGCGATGAGGGAGCCGAGCGTGTTGCCGGCGACCCCGGCGATGACCGCACCCCAGTACGACCAGGGTGCGCCGGTGAGCGGCTCCGGAATGCCGCGGGCGACCGAGAAGCCCGCGAGCGGGAGGATGAGCTCGCTCGGCACGGGGATCGCCGCGCTCTCGACGGTCATCGCGAGCACGACGCCGAGATAGCCGAACGCCGAGTACGCGCGTTCGAGCAATGGCAGCACGTATGCGTCGATCGCTTCGAGCACCTCGGTATCATCGGGCTTGAGGAAGCAGGGCGGGGCCGGGAAGAAGAACGGCAGGGAGAGACGATGCGCCAAGCCACCGCTTCGGCCCTCGACGACCGGCTCCGCGAAGGCGTCGCGCGTGTCGAGAGCGCCGAGCTGCTGGTCGGGATCCCCAGCTTCAACAACGCCGCGACGGTCGGGCATGTGGCCCGGACGGTCGCCGCGGGACTGCGCACGCATTTCCCGGACGCGAGACCGGTCATCGTGAACGCCGACGGAGGCTCGAAGGACGGGACGAGCGATGTGATCGCGTCGTCGACCGACGGGCTCCCGACGATCACGGGCGCATACGTCGGCCCGCCCGGCAAGGGCTCCGCGTTCCACGCGATCTTCGAGGTCGCGACGGAGCTGGGGGTCGACGCGTGCGCGGTGGTCGACAGCGACCTGCGCAGCATCACGCCCGAGTGGATCAAGCGGCTCATCTCGCCGATCCGGGGCGGCCGCGCGGACTACGTGACGCCGCTCTACGCGCGCCACAAGTTCGACGGCACGATCACGAACAACGTGGCGTACCCGCTGACGCGCGCGCTGTACGGGCTGCGGCTGCGTCAGCCGATCGGCGGCGAATTCGGCTTCAGCCCCGAGCTCGCTCGCGACTTCCTCGACGGCGCCGCCTTCGGCGGCAGCAACGTCTGGGACACCGATGTCGCGCGGTTCGGCATCGACATCTACATGACCACGACCGCCCTGGTGCGCGGCACACGCGTCGTACAGGCGTTCCTCGGCGCGAAGATCCACGATCCGAAGGATCCCGGCGCGGACCTCGCGCCGATGTTCACCGAGGTCGTGAGCACCGCGTTCCGTCTCGCGATCGCGAATCCCGACGCGTGGAAAGCCGTGCGAGGCTCGACGCCGGCCGAGATCATCGGCTCGATCGACCCGGTCGAGCCAGAAGCGGTCAACGCGAGCGTCGAGATCCTGCAGCGGAAGTACGCGGCCGGACGCGCCGAGCACCAGCGGGCGTGGGACGGGATCCTCTCACGACCGGTGCCCGATCGCATCGACGATGTGGCCTGGGCGCGGATCGTCTACGACTTCCTCGTCGCGTCGAAGCAGCGACCGGACGAGACGGGGCAGCTCGTCGGCACGCTCGTGCCGCTCTACTTCGCGCGCGTCGCGAGCTTCATCGAGGAAGCCCGCGATCTCGGCACGGAAGGAGCGGAGCAGCTGGTCGAACGGCAGGCTTCCACGTTCGAGGAGCTGAAGCCCGAGCTGAGCGCCCGCTGGTGAGCGTCTCCATGAAGGAGGACAGCCTCGTCCTCGTCTCCGAGGACGATGGCAGCCTGCCGATCGGCGACACATCACCGTTGGGCCTCTACTACCACGACACCCAGTTCCTCTCCGGCTTCGCGTTGCGGATCAACGGCCAGTCGCCCGCGCTGCTCTCGGCCAACACCGAGCAGAACTACGTGGGCGCGTTCCAGCTCGCGAACCGTCCGGCGACGCTCGATGACGGGACGATCCTCCCCTCGCAGTCGCTGTCGGTCCGCCGCACGCGCTTCCTCGTGGACGGCCTTCGCGAGCGCGTCGGCATCCTGAACTGCAATCCGGGGAAGGTGCGACTCCGGATCGAGCTCGAATTCGACGCGTCGTTCCGCGACATGTTCGCGGTCCGCGGCTATCGGGGCATGCTTGCGACCACCGAGGCCACCCTGGTCGAGGTCATCCCGAGCGGCATCCGGTTCCAGCGTCTCGGCCGCGACGGCGTGCGCCGCACGACCGACGTGACCATGCGGCCCGCGCCCGATCAGATTGACGGACACACATTCGTGCTCGAGCGGGAGCTCGCGCCACAGGAGATCGTCACCTACGAGCTGGCGATCGTCCCGCGCGAAGATGGTTCCGGCGCCGCGCCCGCGCCACGTGACTTCGACGAGGCCCTCGATGCGCTCAACGCACGGTACCGGCGATTCCTCCGCAGCTGCACCGACTTCTCGACGAGCTCGGAGTCGCTCGACGAGGAGCTTGTCCTCCGGAGCGCGCTCGACATCCGAGCGCTCATCGATACGGAGGACACCGGGCTGTACGTGACGGCCGGCATCCCGTGGTACGCGGTCCCGTTCGGCCGCGACGGGCTGATCGCGGCGTACCAGACCCTCGCCTGGAATCCGGACATCGCCCGCGGCACGCTCCGGCTGCTGGCCCGCTATCAGGGCACGAAGATCGACGCTTTCACCGAGGAGGCGCCGGGCAAGATCTTCCACGAGCTGCGGAGGGGCGAGCTCGCGCGACTCGGTGAGGTGCCCCACCGGCCGTACTACGGCACGGTGGACGCGACGCCACTGTTCGCGATGCTGTTCGCCGAAACGGTCAAGTGGACGGGCGACCGCGTGCTCTGGCGCGAGCTTTTGCCGGCAGCCGAACGTGCACTGACCTGGTGCGATACCTACGGCGACGCCGATCAGGACGGATACATCGAATACGGCGCAAGCCCGAGCGACCTGCATAACCACGGGTGGAAGGATTCCGCGAACTCGCTCTCCGACCTCGACGGACGACCGTCGGCACTGCCGGCCGCGCTCGTCGAGGCGCAGGCGTACGTGTACGCGGCGAAGCGCGGGCTCGCCGATCTCTACGCGATCGACGGCGAGAACGAGCGTGCCGCGACCCTGCGAGCGGAGGCCGCCGCGCTCGCGGAACGCTTCGAACGCGACTTCTGGATGGAGAACGAGGGCTGCTACGCCCAGGCGCTCGATGGCAACAAGCGGCAGGTCCCGGCGGTCACGAGCAACGCCGGCCACGCGTTGTGGGCGGGCATCGTGCGACCGGATCGCGCCCGTCGCGTCGTGGAGCGCCTCATGGCCCCGGACATGTTCAGCGGCTGGGGTGTCCGCACCCTCTCGAGCACCTACACGACGTACAACCCGATGAGCTACCACAACGGCTCGGTGTGGCCGCACGACAACTCGCTCATCGCGCAAGGGTTCGTGCGCTACGGCTTCCGCGAAGAGGCGAACGCCATCATCGAGGCACTCATCGAGGCCGGAAAGCGATTCCCGAACGCCCGGCTCCCCGAGCTGTTCTGCGGTTTCCAGCGCGACCTGCGGTTCTCGTCACGCCCCGCCGACTACCTGGTCTCCTGCATCCCGCAGGCATGGTCGGCCGGGATGGTGTTCCTCTGCCTGCGTTCGCTGCTCGGGCTCGAACCCGACCTCGAGCGGCGGCGCGTGATCGTCGACCCCGCGCTCCCGGTGTGGCTCGACCGGATCGAGGTGCAGCACCTGCGGGCGTACGACTCGCTCATCTCGTTCCGCGTCCGCCGCTCCGGCCGGAGCGTCACGGTGACCGGCGGCGGATCGCGCGTCGCGCGCGCTTCGGCACCGGCCGGCGTGTGAGGCGCAGGAAGCGGCGCGTCATCTTCGTTCACTACACCGCACCGTCGGTCCTGGGCGGTGTCGAGCGGATCATGGCGGTCCACGCCCGCGCCCTGCGCGACGCCGGCGATGACGTCGCGATCGTGGCCGGCCGCGGGAGCGCGCGGCCGCTCCGGCTCGTCCGGATCGGGGAGCTCGACTCGCGACATCCGGCGGTGCTCCACGACTTCGCTGCTCTGGCGCGCGGCGAGGTCACCGCTGCTCACGACCGGCTCGTCGCCGCGCTCGTGCGCAAGCTCCGGCCGCACGTGGCGCGGGCCGATCGGGTGGTCGTGCACAACGCCTTCACGCTCCACAAGAACGCCGCGCTGACCGAGGCCCTCGCCGGGCTCGCGGCAGAGAGGCCCGGCAGGTTCATCGCCTGGACGCATGACCTCGCGTGGACCGACGCGCAGTACTCCGATCAGCTCCACCCGGGCCGGCCATGGTCGCTGTTCAAGACCGCCCTCCCCGGCGTCCGCTACGTCGCCGTCTCCGAGAAGGTCCGCGACGAGCTTGCGTCGCTCACCGGGATGGCGCGCGCCGACGTGGCCGTCGTGCCGAACGGGGTCGACCCCGCCGCGCTGCTCGGGCTGTCGAAGGCGAGCGTCACCCTCGCCGAGCGATTGGGGCTGTTCGATGCCGACCCGCTGCTCCTCCTTCCGGTGCGCATGACCCGACGTAAGCGCATCGAGGTCGCGATCGACGCGGTCGCGCGGCTGCGCCGTACGTACCCGCGCGCGACACTCGTCGTGACCGGCGGCCCTGGGGCACACAACCCGGCGAACGCGATCTACGCCCGCGAGCTCGCGGCGCGCGCCGGCGCCGGTGTGCAGCTGCTGCACGAGCAGAACGTGCGCGTAAGCGACCGGGTGTTGAGCGACCTCTACGCCCTTTCGGACGCCCTGGTGCTCCCGTCGGCGACCGAGGGCTTCGGGATCCCCGCGCTCGAAGCCGGCTGGCACCGCCTCCCGATCGTCTGCTCGGATATCCCGGCCCTCCGCGCGGTCGCCGCTGACGATGCGACGTACGTTCCGGCGGACGCGGACGGCGAGACCCTCGCCCGCGCGATCTCGACACGGCTCGAGTCCGACCCCGTGGCGCGCCTTCATCGCCGGAGCCGCGCCCACGCCTGGCCGCGGATCCTGGCCGAACAGGTGCTGCCGGCCATCGATGGATAGGCAGGGATGAAGTGTCTTGTCGTCATCGTGGATCCGGCCCGTGACCACGGGCTCATCGAGGTCGCCTCCGCGCTGGCGGGCGACGACGGCGAGATCGTCGTCGCCTCGGTCATCGAGGTGCCCGACGGCGAGACGCTCGCCTCCGCGCAGCCGCAGGCGCGCGCGAGGCGACGTGAGCTCACCGCTCTCGCCGCGCCGCGCAGCGTGCGCCCGCTGGTGACCGTCGCGCGACAGGGTTGGGCCGCGATCGCCGCGGCTGCCCGTGACGAGCACCCTGACCTGCTGCTCATCGGCTGGCGCCGCGCGGGCTGGGACCTCCTCGGCACGACGATCGAGGACATCCTCCGCGATCCCCCATGCGACCTCGCGATCGTGAAAGGCCCCGTCGGTCGCGCCCGGCGGATCCTCGTGCCGATCCGCGGCGGCCGCTACGCCGAGCTTGCCGCCAAGATCGGCGTCGGCCTGGCGCGCGGGCGCAACGGGTCCGTGACGCTGCTCCACGTCGCGCCCGAGGACCGCAGCAGACGGCGCAGCAGCGCGACTCTCTACCAGCTCGTCGGCGAGCGCGCCTTCGACGAGCGCGTCGACGAGCTCCTCACCCGTGTCGGCGACGCGGGGTCAGTGATCACCGACGAGGTCGGCCGCCATGACCTCGTCGTCTTCGGCGCGAGCGGCGGATCGGAGCCGCTCGGTCCCGTCGGGCAGCGCATCCTCACCGAGGCGAAGGCCGCGATCGTCGTGCGGACCCGCACGCCGGTCGCCTCGAGCGTGTTCCTCGCGTCCACACCTCTCCCGACCGATCGAGCGCAGCGCAGCGCGGCCATCGGCGAGCTTGTCGACAAGTGGTTCGTCGAGAACACGTTCACCAGCGCCGAATTCGCCGACCTCGCAGCGCTTGTGGCGCAAAAGGAGAAGCAGGGACTGCGGATCTCCGTCGCGCTACCGACGCTGAACGAGGAGGCGACGCTCGGCCGGGTCATCCAGGTGATCCGCTCGCGTCTGATGGAGCGGATCCCGCTCGTCGATGAGCTCGTGGTCATCGACTCCGACTCGACGGACCGCACGCGCGAGATCGCGCGCGAGCTCGGTGTCCCGGTGCACATTCACCAGGAGCTGCTGCCAGAGGTCGGTCCGGGCCGCGGCAAGGGCGAAGCGCTGTGGAAGAGCCTCGCGGCCACGACCGGGGATCTCGTCGTCTGGGTCGACACCGACGTGTCGCAGTTCCATCCGAAGTTCGTGTACGGGCTCATCGGCCCGCTCCTCGTCCGGCCTGAGATCGCGTTCGTGAAGGCCTTCTACCGCCGGCCGCTGAACGTCGGCGGCGAGCTGCAGGCGACCGGCGGCGGGCGGGTCACCGAGCTTGCGGCCCGCCCCATCCTCAACCTCTTCTTCCCCGAGCTCTCGGGCATCATCCAGCCGCTCGCCGGCGAGCAGGCTGGGCGGCGAACCCTCCTCGAGCGGCTCCCGTTCTTCGACCTGTATGGCGTCGAGACAGGGCTGTTGATAGATGTCCTCCGGATGGCCGGGTTGAAAGCGATCGCCCAGGTGGACATGAAGCAGCGCATCCACCGGAACCAGTCCCTGCTCAACCTGTCGAAGACGTCATTCGAGATCCTGCAGGTGGCGATGAAGCGGCTCGGCGAGGGCCGGGGCGAGCGGCTGCTGGACGACGCGAACCTCACGATGAAGCTCATCTCGCCGACCGCGGAGGGCTTCCATCTGGAGGTGCAGGACATCGGGGTGACCGAGCGGCCGCCGATGATCACGGTGCCGTCGTACCGGGAGCGCTTCTCCCGTCAGGGCTAGGCGAACCGCACTACGCGGGTCTTCGCGTCCTCCGGTCGCCACTCAGACGCGCGGGAGCGGCGGCAGCGGGCGTCCGGCGTACACGTGCCAATGGAGATGGAAGACGTCCTGCCCACCCTCGGGCCCCGTGTTCGCCTGGACCCTGAAGCCGCGCTCGCCGAAGCCCGCCTCCTTGGCGAGCGTGGCGGCGACGCGCACGAGATGGCCGAGCAACGCCTCGTCCTCCGTCTCGGCGAGCGAGGCGATGTGCTTCCTCGGCACGACAAGCACATGGAACGGCGCGCGAGGCGCGATGTCCCTGAACGCGATGACGTCGTCGTCCTCATAGATGAGCTTCGCCGGCAGCGCGCCCCGCTCGATGCGGCAGAACGTGCAGTCGTCCACGCTCAGCTGAGGGCGACCGCCTTCTTCATCTGGCCGAAGGCGCGGTCGCGATCCTGCTTCGCGAGCACGCGCTTGCGGAGGCGGAACGCCTTTGGCGTCACCTCGAGGAGCTCGTCGTCGGCGAGGAACTCGATCGCATCGTCGAGGGACAGGGTCCGGATCCCATCGAGCTTCGCGGCGATGTCGGAGTTGCTGCTCCGCATGTTCGTCAGCTGCTTCTTCTTGCAGACGTTGATCTCGAGGTCTCTCTCGCGGATGTGCTGGCCGACGATCATCCCCTCGTAGACCTCGACGCCGGGCCCGATGAACAGCGTGCCGCGGTCCTGCGAGCCGGCGAGACCGAACGTGGTCGTCTCGCCCGCCTCGAAGGCGATGAGCGAGCCGAGCTCGCGCGCCGCGATCGGGCCGGCGTGCGGTCCGTAGCCGGCGAAGAGGGTGTTCATCACCCCCTGGCCGCGCGTGTTGGTGAGGAACGCCTGTCGGAATCCGAGGAGGCCCCGGGTCGGCACCTTGTAGACGCAGTGCACGCTGCCGTCGTCCCGGTACTTCATGTCCTGCAGGATCCCGCGCCGCTGGCCGACGAGCTCGACGACGGCCCCGAGGCCGTCCTGCGGCACCTCGACCGCGAGCTGCTCGTACGGCTCCTGTCGCTCGCCGTTCACGACCTTGCTGATGACTTCCGGCTTCGACACCTGGAACTCGTAGCCCTCACGGCGCATGTTCTCCACCAGGATCGCGAGGTGCAGCTCGCCGCGACCCGAGACGAGCAGGGTGTCGGGCGTGTCGGTGTCCTCCACCTTGAGCGCGACGTCGCGCTCGAGCTCGGCGTAGAGGCGTTCGCGGATCTTCCTGCTTGTCACGAACGTGCCTTCACGTCCGGCGAATGGCGAATCGTTCACCTTGAAGGTCATCCGCAACGTGGGCTCCTCGACGCGGATCGGCGGCAGCGGGCGTGGATCCGCGGCATCGGCGATGGTCTCGCCGATCGCGGCGTCCCCGACGCCGGCGATGGCGACGATGTCACCGGCCTCGACTGCCTCGACCTCTTCGCGGTCGAGGCCGTTGAAGGTGAAGACGGCCGTGACCTTGGTGGCCGCGAGCACCTTGCCGTCGTGATCGATGCGGACGACGCTTTGGCCGCGCTTCACCCGGCCGCTCTGCAGCCTGCCGAGGACGATCTTGCCTTTGTAGTCATCGAGGCTCGTCATGGTGGCGAGCAGCTGCGTCGGACCGTCGCGGTCGACGTCGGGTGGCGGGATCTCGCCGATGATCGCGTCGAACAGGGGCTCGAGGGTCGTGCCGATGTGCCGGTGATCCGTGCTCGCCGCTCCGATGAGCGCGTTCGTGTAAACGGTCTCGAACTCCGCCTGCTGCTCGGACGCGCCCAGGTCGAGGAACAGGTCGAACGTCTCGTTCAGTACGTGGTTCGGCCGGGCGTTCGGCCGGTCGACCTTGTTCACGACGAGGATCGCGCGGTGCCCGCGCTGCAGCGCTTGGCGCAGCACGAACTTCGTCTGCGGCATGGGCCCATCGACCGCGTCGACCAGGAGGAGCACACCGTCGACCATGTTCATCACCCGCTCGACCTCGCCGCCGAAGTCGGCGTGACCCGGGGTGTCGACGATGTTGATCTTCGTCCCGCGGTACACGATGGCCGTGTTTTTCGCCATGATCGTGATGCCGCGCTCGCGCTCGAGCGCGTTGCTGTCCATCACCCGTTCCGCGACCTGCTGATTGTCGCGGAAAATGTGGCTCTGCTTGAGCATCGCGTCCACGAGCGTGGTCTTGCCGTGGTCGACGTGCGCGATGATCGCGACGTTTCGGATATCGGTACGGGCTGTCACCTACTAAGGGTACGGCCTGCGCTCGTCGCTACGGTCGCGTTTCGGCCTCGACCTCCCACAGCCGTCGCATCTCGACCGAGCTCGTCAGCAGCGCGTCAAGCGTGCCCGCAGCCTCGATGCGACCGTCCTTCATGACGATGATCCGGCCCGCGCGTCGAAGCGCCGGACGGCGGTGCGAGACCGCGAGGATCGTCGGACGCTCATCGGGCGACCGCGCGGGATCGTCGAGCCGTTCCCACAACAGGCGCTCGGTGTCCACGTCGAGCGCGCTCGAGAGATCGTCGACGACGAGGAGATCAGCCTGCCGGACGAACGCGCGCGCGGCGGCGACCCGCTGGACCTGCCCGCCCGAGAGGCGCACGCCCCGCGAGCCGACAAGCGTCTCGAGCCCTTCAGCGAGCTCGGGGATGTCGCGCTCGAGGACGGCCGCACGGACCGCACTGTCGAGCGGCGCGTCGTCCTGGATCCCGAGGAGGATGTTCGCCCGCACGGAGTCACTGAAGAGACGTGGGACCTGCGGGACGTACGCGCAGCGCGGCGGCGCCAAGAACGTGCCAGGGTCATCGATCCGCACGCCGTTCCAGTAGATCTCGCCGGCCTCCCTCGGGAGCAGTCCGAGGAGAACGCGCAGGAGCGTCGTCTTCCCCGCGCCGATGCGGCCCGTGATGACCGTGAACGTGCCTCGCTCGAGGCGCAGCGACACGTCGCGGATCCCGACCGTCGAAGCGTCGTCGCTCGGCCTGCCGAACCGGTAGGAGAGCTGCGTCGCTTCGAGCGACCGGAGGTCTCCACCGCGGCGCGACACCGTCGAAGCCAGTGGGCCCCGAAGGAACAGCGGCGTGCGCTCCACCAGTCCGGCGGCCGCCACGCCGGTGGCCTCGCCGCGCATGAGGGCGAGCATCCGCCGCACCGAGACGTCGAGCTGCTTCCACTGCGTCAAGAACAATCCGGCGAAGCCGGTGAACTCGGTCACGAAGCCGAGGTAGGAGACGAACAGTGCGAAGTCACCCACGGTGAAGCTGCCGATGCGCATCGCCTGCGCTCCGAGCAGCAGGATGAGCCCGGTCCCGAGGTTCACCGTGTTCCAGTAGATCGATTGCGTCACGAGCTGGACCCCGCGTTCGCGTAGCAGGGCGCGGCGGCGTACGTCATTCAGGCGGCGGAAATGCTCCACGACGCCGCGCTCCGCGCGCGCGAGCTGGACCGCCTGGACCGCCCCGAAGATCTCACCGAGCGCGCCGGTGACGCGGCTCGTGGCGATCTGGCTCGCGGACCGCGTTTGCCGCAGACGGCTGGTCGCGACCTGCGCGACGAGGACGATCGCGGCCAACGGCGCGAACACAAAGATCGCGATCGTGGCGTTCACTCGGATGAGGATCGTCATCGCCGCGGTCGCGAAGACGGCATTGCCGATCATGTCGATCGTCCAATCCGCGCCGTCCTCGGCGTGCTGCACGTCGTCGCGAAAGACGCTCAACGCCTCACCCGGCGTCCGGTCCAGCGATCGAGCCCCGGGACGGCGGAGGACCTCAGTGAGCATGTTGCGCTGCAGGACCCCGGTGATCCCGAAGCGGAACCCCACGTCGATCATCCAGCCGATGAGCATCGCGCCGGAGTGGGCGATGCCCGCGCCCACGAAGAGGGCGGCGAACCACAGGATCGCCGGTACATCGGCAGCGCCGTGCTGCACCGCGTCGAACGCGCGTTGCGCGACCAGCCCCGGCAGGAGCTGCGAGCCGTACACGCCGATCCACGCGACGGCGTCGGCGAGGTAGTTCCCCGTCCGGTACGTCGCCATACGCCACAGGAACCGGGCGGTGCCGACGGTGTCGTCGGTCATGACGCGAGCACCGGCTCAAGCCCGGTACGGAGCAGCTCCGAGAAGCGAGAGGAGGGATCCGCCGCGAGCACCGTGCGCCGTCCGTGCTCGACGATCCGACCGTCCTCCAGGATGAGGATTTCGTCGCAGCGGTCGACCGTGGCCACCCGGTGCGCGACGACGACCGCGGTGCGATCTTCGAGCAGCGAGTCGATCGCACGCTCGATGTGACGCTCGGTGACCGGATCGAGGCGGGAGGACGCCTCGTCCAGCACGACGAGCCCCGGATCGCGGAGGAACACGCGCGCGAACGCGAGCAGCTGCGCCTCGCCGGCGGAGAGGCCGCCCGCTGTCATCTCGGCACCGAGCGGATCGGTCGGTGACTGCGCCCGCAGCCAGGCACCCAGACCGATGCGCTCGATGACGTCCTCAAGGCGCGCGTCGTCGATCGTCCGGTCGAACAACGTGAGGTTGTCGCGGACCGGGGCGCTGAACAGCTGCACGTCCTGACTCACCAGCGTGGCGCGGGCGCGCACCGCGTCGAGCGACGCGTCGCGAAGATCGATGCCCCCGAGCCGCACCGCGCCGGCCGTCGGGTCGTAGAAGCGGAGCAGCAGCCGGACCAGGGTGGTCTTCCCGCTCCCGGTGCGGCCGAGGATCCCGAGCACCTGTCCGGGCGCGATGCGAACGGAGACGTCACGCAGCACGAGGTCGGCGTCGTACCCGAACGAGACCGCGTCCAGCTCCACGCCCAGCGCGCCCTCGGGCAGCGTCTTGCGTCCATCGACGAGCGCCGAGCGCGTTCGGAGCAGCTGGTCGACGCGGCCAAGGCTCGCGATGGCCCGCTGCATGTCCTCGAGCTCGCGGCGGAACGACTCGATCGGCCGGCGCAGCAGCTCCGTGTAGTAGAAGAGCAGGTAGACCGTTCCGACGCTGATCGCGCCGATGGCCCAGAGGTAGCCGCCGACGGCGAACGCGATCGCGTTACCGACCGCGAACGTGAGGATGGTCGACGCCCAGATCACCCCCACGCCGAGCATCGCCCGGCGCCGCGACCTGAGCCATTCGCGGTGATGGAGGGCGAGGCCGTTGAGGATGTGCGTCTCGGCCCCGCTCGAGCGGATGTCCTCGGTCCCGCCCAGCCGCTCGCCGAGGAAGCCGTAGATCTGCGCGGACGTTTCGCGCACGCGGCGCCATCCTCCAACAGCGATCGTCCGCAGCGGACCCAAGAGCAGCCCGACCGCCAGGACCGCGAAGCCTGTCAACACGACGCCCGCGCGCCGATCCTCGAGGGCGACAACGACGAGCACGCCGACCAGCAGCACGAGATTGCCGAGCACGTTCACCGCGAAGCGGGAGAAGAACCCCGCGAGCGCGGTGACATCGCCGTCGATCCGCTCGATGAGCTCGCCGGGCGTGCGGGCCTTGTGGAAGCCCAGATCGAGGGTGAGGCAGTGGAGCGCGAGGTCGGCCCGCATCGCGTTGGTCGCGACCCAGCCGACGCTCTCGCCGAGGTACGTCGCGAGCGCGGCGGCGAGCTGCTGGCCCAGCGCGATCGCGACGAACACGATCGCGATCCGCACGAGCACGTCGACATCGGCGCCTCCGATCGCGTTGTCGATGAACGAGCGCAGCAGCTGCGGGGCAACGAGCTGTAGCCCGATGCTCGCCGCGAGCAGGATGCCGAGGAACGCGACGCGCCGCCACTCGGGCGCGACGTACCGCACGAAGAGATCGAGGTAGCGGTGGCGCGAACGCACGGCTATCGCTCCAGCTCGGCGATGGCCCCCGGCAATCCCACGAGGTCGCGGAGCACCCGCGTCGGCGACGAGACGAGTGGCTCGGCGTGGCGATCGATGAACACCGTGCGGTAGCCGAGCGCGGCCGCGGGCACCATGTCGTGGTACTGGCTCGCGCCGACGTGCACCGTGTCGGCAGTCGACGTGCCGCTGAGCTCGGCGAAGCGCGCCCAGTGGCCGGCCGCGGGCTTGTAGCTGCCGACGTCCTCGGCAGTCACCACGAGGTCTGGGGTGATGCCGAGCTTCGGGATCGACGTCGCGATCAGGTCACGGTCCACGTTCGAGAGAATGGCGATCCGCCGCCCTGCCGTCTGCAATGCCCGCAACGCTGCGGGAACTTCCGGGAACGCGACCCAGCCGGGTAACGAGGCCGGCAGCGGCGAGGGGCGGTCGATGCCGTGGGCCCGCAGCAGGGCGCGGCCGGCCCGGTCGAGGATCTCGCGGTAGCGGAGGTATCCGCCGCTCTCGACCCTCGCCTCCGTCTGGATGTACTCCTTCGCGAGGGCGTCACGGTCCGGCGGCGCGTCGAAATACGGGAGCAGCGCATCCGTGACGCCGCCTTCCCAGTCGATAAGCGTGCCGTAGCAATCGAACGTGCACCAGATGACCGCCACGCAGCGAAATGTAAGAGTTAGCCGCGCGAAGTCCTGCTGGGCATCACCGCCCGGTCGCTCGCGGCCGCTAGCTCTGTAGCCGCTCCGCGATCTTCGCGACGAGCCGGCGCGCGACATCGCGCTTCGATAGGAGCGGCAGGGCCTCGGCGCCGTCCGCGCTGACGAACGTAACTTGGTTCGTATCGCCGCCGAAATGCGAACCGTCCGCGGTGACGTCATTCGCGACAACGAGGTCGAGGCGCTTGTCGCGCAGCATCCGCGTCGCTTCCGCGACCGCTTCGCCGGTCTCGGCCTTGAACCCGATTACGAGTGTGCGCGGATCGCGCTTCGCGACGATCGCCTCGAGCACGTCAGCGGTGCGCACGAGCGCCAGCGAGACCTCGTCGCCCTGCTCCCGCTTCTTCAGCTTCTGGCCCAACGCCTTCGCCGGCCCGTAGTCGGCGACCGCCGCAGCCATGACCACCGCGTCCGCTCGCGGGAGCGCGGCGAGAACCGCGTCGCTGAGCTCCTTCGCGGTCTCGATCTGGACCATCGAGACGCCTGCGGGCGCACGCAACGCCGTCGGCCCGCTCACGAGCGTCACCTCGGCACCCGCGCGCTGCGCCGCCGCCGCGATGGCGTACCCCATCTTCCCGCTCGAGCGGTTCGTCACGACGCGCACCGGATCGATCGGCTCGAGCGTCGGCCCCGCCGTCACGATCACCCGCTTCCCCGCGAGCGCGGTCGACCTCGTGAGCGCCTCCTCGATGGCCGCACCGATAGCCTCGAGCGACGCGAGCCGGCCCTGTCCCACGAGCCCGGACGCGAGCTCACCGCTCTCTGGCTCGACGATCGTCGCGCCGCGGTCACGGAGCGCGTCGACGTTCGCCTGCGTCGCGGGATTGGCCCACATGTGGGTCTCCATGGCCGGCGCGATGACGAGTGGCGCGTGCGCGGCGAGCACGGTCGTACCGATCAGGTCATCAGCGAAGCCATGGGCGAGCCGCGCGATGGTGTGGGCTGTCGCCGGCGCGACGACGATGACGTCAGCGTGCTGGCCCATCGCAACGTGTCCGGTCGCGCGGTCATCGAACGCCCCGAACATCTCGACCTCGACCGGCCGGTAGGTCAGCGCCTGGAACGTCAGCGGCTGCACGAACTGCGTCGCGCCACGTGTCATGACGACCTGCACCGTCGCGCCGGCCTGGGTCATTCGCCGGGCGAGCTCGATCACTTTGTACACAGCGATCGAGCCGGTGACCGCGAGCACGACGAACTTGCCCCTGAGCAGCTCGGCGTTCATGCCGCGTTCAGCTCCCAGAGGAGGCGCAGGCCTTCGAGCGTGAGGTCGTCGTCCACACGCTCGATCTTCGTGGTGAGGGGCGCGATCGTCGCGGCGAGCCCGCCGGTCGCAATGACCTTCACCTTCTCGCCTGGCAGCTCCGCGAGGATGCGCGACAGCAGCCCTTCGACCAGGCCGACGTAGCCGAACATGATCCCGCTGCGCAGGCAGTCGGCGGTG
Source organism: Chloroflexota bacterium (assembly GCA_030773995.1). Taxonomy (GTDB): domain Bacteria; phylum Chloroflexota; class Limnocylindria; order P2-11E; family P2-11E; genus UBA4735. Next base: position 9,116 of record JALYLX010000119.1, on the reverse strand, counting down.
TTCTTCCCGATCGCGTCCTTCGGCGCGGTCAGGCCGACGGCGAACAGGCGCGACGCACGCGAGAAGAGCGACTCCGCGGAGACTTCGAGCCCGGGCGCGAAGGCGCCGCCAAGGAAGTCACCGTCCGCGCTCACGACATCGAAGTTCGTCGTCGTGCCGAAGTCGACGATCACGATCGGCCCGCCGTAGCGGCGGTGCGCGGCGAGCGTGTTCGCGATGCGATCCGCGCCGACCTCCGATGGGTTGTCCACGCGCAGCCGCACGCCGGTCTTCACGCCGGGGCCGATGACGACGGCCTTCCCTTCCATGTACCGGTCCGCGAGGCGCGTGAACGCCTGGGTGAGCGGCGGCACGACGCTGCCAAGGACAAGCGCGTCCATTGATTCGAGCGTGAGGTCCTCCTGGCCGAGGAGAGCGTCGAGCGTCACGGCGAGCTCGTCCTCGGTGCGGTCATGATTCGTCGCCGTCCGCCACGTCGCGATGAGCTCGTGGCCGCGGTAGGCCCCGATGACCACGTTCGTGTTGCCCGCGTCGATCGCGAGGAGCGTGCCCATCAGTCCTGCTCGATCTCGCGGCTTCGCCGCGGAGACCCGCTCAGTGCTGGTGGAATTCGCTCGTCGCGGCGAAGCCGCTCGTCGCTCATCAGTCCGATGCCTCGGTGGCCCCGGTGCGCAGACCGTGCTTCGCCTTCTTGGCGAGCGCCTTCGCGACGTTCGGGGGCACGAGGCCGTCGACCGGCGCGCCGAAGGCGGCCAGCTCCTTCACTCGCGAGGCCGACACGAACAGGTACTCGGGCGCGGTCATCAGGAAGACCATCTCGAGGTCCTTGGCGAGGCGGCGGTTCATGTTCGCCATCTCGAACTCGAACTCGAAGTCGGAGAGCGCGCGGATCCCGCGGATAATGAATGTCGCACCGACCTCGCGAGCGAACTCGACCTGTAGGCTGTCGAATGTGCGGACCTCCACGTTCGGCAGCTTCGCGCAGGCCTCCTCCATGAGCGCGACGCGCTCCTCGTAGGTGAAGACCGTTTTCTTGGAGAGATTGCGGCCGACCCCGATGACGACGCGGTCGAACAGCCGTGCCGCACGGTCGACGATGTCGAGGTGGCCGTTCGTCGGTGGGTCGAACGAGCCCGGGTAGATGGCGACGCGTTGTGTGGCCACGTGGTCGCGCCTCCTTGTTATCGGTAGTGCACGCCGCGCGATAAGCCTAAGGCCTCCGGAACGCCTGAGCGGTCGCGAAGAGCCCCACGACGAGCGTCGCGCCCGCGGCGAGCGTGGTGAAGTCGGTCGCCAGGCCGTGGACCGCGAGCGCAGTGAGTGACGCGCCGGTGAGCGCGCCGGCGATCGCTGCGCGAACGCGATCGCCGCCCAGGCCGAACGGGAACAGGAACACGACGCCGAAGAACAGCCCGCCGGCGGCCGAGATGAGCCAGCCGACGACCGCCCCGACGATGAACGCGATGCCCCACCACGTCGCCCGCGTGCCGAGCGTGGTCACGCGCTCGTCGCATAGATCTGCCACTCGTCGGGCACGCCCTTCAGCTTGCGAGCCCCGAGCGGCTCGAAGTGAAGGCCCGACCCGGACACGAGGTCCTTCACCGTGCTCGTCGAGACGACCTGACCCGGGGCGGCCTGCTCGCGGACCCGCGAGCCGATGATCACCGCGATGCCGCCGGTCTTGCCCGCGATCATCTCGCACTCTCCGGTGTGGACGCCGGCGCGGATCTCGATGCCGAGGTCGCGGACCTGATCGCGGATCGACAGCCCGCAACGGACCGCGCGCGCGGGACCGTCGAACGTCGCGAAAAATCCGTCCCCCGCGGTGTCCACCTCGACACCGCGATGCCGTTCGATCTCCGTCCGTACGAGCGCATGGTGTCGCTCGACGAGCGCGCGCCAGCCACGATCCCCTAGCTCTGCAGCCTTTGTCGTGCCGCTCACAATGTCGGTGAACAGCACCGTCGCCAGGAATCGATCGGCATCCGGCAGGTGCCGAGTGCCGGTCAGAAACTCCTGGATCTCGTCGACGATCTCCGCTTCATGAGAGACGTACCACAGGTGGTCTCCGCTCGGCAGCTCGAAGTACCGCGCGCCCGGAATGTGGGCGGCGAGATAGCGTCCTTCCTCCACGCGTACGTCCCGGTCGCCGTTCGCTTGGAGCACGAGGGTCGGGACACGCACGATGGAAAGGATCTGGCGGACATCGACGAACGAGTTCATCCGCATCAGCGCAGCCGCGGCGCCAGGGCTGGCGCTCCGCCGGAGATACGTTGCGAACCACTCCGCGAACGGCGCGTCTCCGGCAGCGCTCGGGGCGTAGAAGCTCATGTCGACCGGGCCGCCCCATTGGCGCTCGGTCTCGACGACCGCCGCCATCCGATCGTCAAAGGCAGGCGCCCAGGGATAGTCGTCGGATCGCAACCGCTTCGCGAACGCGCCGTATGTGATCAGCGCCCTGGTGCGCTCCGGATAGGTCGATGCGAAGACGATGCACATGCAGCCGCCTTCAGAGTGCCCGAAGAGCGCGGCACGCTGGCTGCCGACCGCGTCCATGACCGCGCGCAGGTCGTCCATGCGCATCTCGATGGTCGGCAGGTCCGTCACGCTGACGCGATCCGAGAGACCGGTTCCGCGCTTGTCGAAGAGGATGAGTCGACAGAAGGACGCCAGATCGGTGAGGACCTGCGCGAGCCGCGGCTCCTCCCACATCAACTCGATGTTCGACACGAAGCCCGGCACGTAGACGAGATCGAATGGCCCATCGCCAACGACCTGGTAGGCGATGTTCAGGTCGCCGCTCTTTGCGTATTTGGTCTGCGGAACGTTCATGCCACCCGCCGCCCTCCCCCGTAGACCTCTCGGACCAATGGTGCACCGAGGCGATAACAGAGATCGCGCTCGTCGTCGGTCTCGAGGATCAAGAGGTCGGCCCGCCGCCCTTGGACGAGCGCACCGGTGCGCTGGCCACGGCCGAGCGCGTGGGCGGCGTTGATGGTCGCCGCCACGATCGCCTCATGCGGCGTGAGGTGGCAGAGCGTCACCGCGAGGGCGATGGCCGCGGGCATGCCCTCGAGCGGAGACGTACCGGGGTTGTGATCGGTGGCGATCGCCACAGGGACGCGCGCCGTGAGGAACCGGCGCGCATCCGGTGGGGTGTAGCCCACGAAGAAGGCGCTGCCGGGGAGCAGGACGGCGACGGTGTGGCCGATGCGCTCGAGCACGCGCATCCCATCGGCCGAGATGTTCGCGAGGTGATCGGCCGACCGGGCCTGGAGGCGCGCGGCGAACGCGGCGGCATTCACGTCGTGCAGCTGATCGGCGTGCATCGTGATCGCCAGGCCCGCGGCCTGCGCGGCCTTGAACACCGGCCGAGCCTCATCGGGCTCGAATACGCCCTTCTCGATGAAGCCGTCGACAGCTTCCGCGAGGTGCTCGGCGGCGACCGTGCCCACCATGGCTTCGACCGCCTTCAGGAACTCGCGCCGCTCGACGCCGCGCGGCATCGCGTGAAGCGCGAGGTAGGTGACCGCGACGTCGACCGCGGCCTCCGTCCGGATCCGCGCGATGAGCCGGAGCTGCCGCAGTTCCTCGTCGGGGTCGAGTCCGTAGCCACTCTTGATCTCGATCGTCGTCGTGCCGAGCGAGACGGCACGGGCCAGGCGGGCTCGGGTGAGCGCAAGTAGCGTCTCGTCGGACGCCTCGCGCGTCGCACGCACCGTCGCGTGGATGCCGCCGCCGCGCTCGAGAACGGCGAGGTAGTCGGCGCCACTCTGCCGCGCCGCGTACTCGTCCCAGCGCTCGCCGGCGTAGCAGAGGTGCGTATGCGGATCCACGAAGCCTGGCATCACGACCCGGCCGCCCGCCTGCCGCTCGATTGCGCCCGCGGTCAGCGCGAAGTACTGCCAACCGTCCCCGCGACCGGTCCCGACGATGACCCCATCACGCGCCGCGAGCCAACCGTCATCGACGGCGCCGACATCGCCCGCCGCCGGCCCGACCCGTGGCTGCTCCAGTCGAAAGGGCGCGAGGGTGAGGAGGCGGGCGCCGCGGACCAGGAGATCCGCCTCCGGCCGTTCGGTGCTCACTCGAGGAAGCGCGCTTCGATGATCCGGTCGCGGGTGAACGAGTCGAGCTTGAGGGCGTCGCCCGCGACCGCGACGGCCGCGTCGAGGGGCAGCAGGCCGATGAGCTCGCCGCGCAGGATCCGCACCCCGGCAGCCGTCGCGCGCGATTCGACCTCGCGCCAGACGCGTGGCAGCGACGTGACCGTGTGATCGAGAAGGTTCATGGACACCTGCGCCCGCGGCGGATCCGAGAGCATGAAACCTTTAGCCTGCACCGCCGCCAGACCACCGGATGACTCGCGGATCTCCTTCGCGATCCGCTGGGCGAGCTTCAGGTCGGTCGTGTCCAGCTCGATGTTGAATGCGATGAGTGGCGGCCGCGCGCCCACCACGATCGCGCCAGCCGATGGGTGCAGCGCGCGTGGTCCGGCATCGGGGACGTGTGTCGTCTCCAGGAATTCGGCGAGACCCTCGTACTCCGGCTTACGGATGTCGGGGAGGCGCACGCGGTCGGGTCGCATGGCCGCGTTCGCGTAATAGAACACCGGGACGTTGTGCTTCGCGGCGACCGCCTGCCCCACGCGGTGCGCGATCGCGACACATTCGTCCATCGTGACGCCCACGAGCGGTACGAAGGGCACGACGTCCACGGCGCCAAGGCGCGGATGCTCGCCGGTGTGCCCGCGCATGTCGACGGCCTTGTAGGCCGCGTCGATGAGGTCCAGGGCGGCGCGCTCGACCGCGTCGGGCTCGCCGGCGAATGTGAACACGGAGCGGTTGTGGTCCGGATCGCTCGTGCGGTCGAGAAGCCGCACGCCGGGGGTCGCCGTGATGACGTTCGCAAGGCGCTCGATGACATCGAGGCGGCGGCCCTCGCTGACGTTCGGGACGCACTCGACGATGCCTGCCATGCCGGCGAGCCTATCGGGCGCGGGTCAGTCGGCCTTCGCGGCTCCGGCCTCGCGCAGGCGGAGGGTCAGGGCCTTCATGATGCTGTGCGCGATGTCCACGTTCTGGTGCACGACGTTCTGGAACTGGCGGGGGCCAAGCACGAGGCACCGGCTCGGCACGGTCGTCGTCACGGTCGCGGTGCGCGGGCCGCCGTCGACGACGGCGATCTCCCCGAAGAAGTCGCCGGGCACCATCTTCGCGATCGGCTTGCTCTGGCGCGTCACGTCCGCGCCGCCGGCGAGGAGCATGAAGAAGTCGCCACCGCTCTGGCCTTCGGTGCACAGGACGCGGCCAGCCGGGAAGTCCATGTCCTCGACCTGGGTCGCGATGAACTCGATCTGCTTGTTGTTGCAGTGGGCGAAGAGCGGCACGGTCTTGAGCATGGCGACGCGGGGATCGGCCAATGCGCTAGTGCTTCGCGCTCGCCTCGTCCTCGCGTTCCGCGTTGCGGAGCCGCCTTGTGAGAACGGGCAGCAGGGCGAGGGCGATCTGGGGGTGGCTCTCGAGAATGCCGCGGAAGTGCCAGCGCTGGATCCCGAGGCAGGTCGTCGGCTCGAGCGCGCGGACGGTGGCGGAGCGGGGGAACTCGTCGAGGAGCGCCATCTCACCGAACACGTCGCCGGTCTTGAGCTCGGCGAGCTTGTGCTGGCGGCCGCCGCGATCCTGCACGGCCTCGACGCGACCCTTCTTTAGGATGAAGGCGCCGACGCCGGTGTCCCCCTGCCGCACGATGTCCTGTCCGGGCGAGTAGCTCTGTTCGACCGCGGCGTTTGCGATCGCCTCGAGCGACTTGCGGTCCAGGTTCTCGAACAGCCGAACGTGCTTCAGGAATTCGATGTTGTCCGCCATGCGGCGGGAGCATAGCCGAGGCCTGATTGGCCCGATACTGGGCACGCCGTGTCGTTCAGGGTCGAGACAGCGACCGACATCGCTGCCTGCGCGCTCACCGTCCCGATCCAAGACGAGATCTGGAGCGGCGACGTCGCCGTGCCGCCGCAGCTCATGCTGGCCATCGTCCACAACGGCGGTTTCGTCGCGCTCGGCTACGTCGACGGTGACGAGCGGCCTGCTGGGTTCGTCTTCGGCTTCCTCGGCATCTACGACTTCCACTTCCGTCATCACTCCCACATGCTCGCCGTGCGCAACGACCATCGCGGGAGCGGCCTTGCCCTCGCGCTCAAGGAGGCCCAGCGCGATCACTGCCTCGATCAGGGGATCGAGATCATGGCCTGGACGATGGATCCGCTGGAAGCGCTGAACGCCCGGTTCAACTTCGGCAAGCTCGGCACGTACGCCCGCGAGTACCACCGCGACTTCTACGGCGCGATGCCGGACAAGCTCAACGCGGGTCTGCCATCCGACCGCTTCTACGTCGAGTGGCCGATCGGCATGGACCGGACGTACAAGCGGCTCCGTGGCGAGGACCATCCGCCGGCCCTCGACGACGCGGAGCACGAAAGAATTCGCTACATCCTGCGTGCCGACGGGACGCGGCCGGCACTGCAAGATCCGCCGAGCGGCGATTCCCACCTCCTCGTCGAGATCCCTCCGGACTTCCAGGCCATCAAGCGGCAGGACACGTCGCTCGCGCTCGAATGGCGCATCGCCGCGCGCGCGGCGTTCGAAGGCGCGTTCGGTCAGGGCTACGCTGCGGTCGAGTTCCTGCGCGCCCAGGACGGCCGCGGCGCGTACCTGTTGGTCCCACAGCCGCGGCGAGCGGAAGCTCCGTCGGAGGATCAGTGAAGCTGGAGCGTGTGGAGCTGTTCGTCGTGCGCCTGCCGCTGAAGCGCGCGTACGAGACGAGCGGCTCGCGCGAGACGCATCAGACCCACGTGCTCGCGCGCGCCGAGAGCGAGGGTGCCGTCGGCTGGGGCGAGAGCGTTGCGCCGGAACAGCCGTGGTATTCCGGCGAGACGCCGAAGACCGTCTGGTACGCCCTCGACGAGTTCATCCTCCCGCAGCTCCTGAACGAGGAGCTCGCCGAGCCGGCGGACACCGACGCGAAGCTCGGCTGGATCCGCGAGCACCGCATGGCGAAGGCGACGATCGAGATGGCGATCTGGGATCTCTTCGCGAAGCGTGACGGCATGTCGCTCTCGACACTCCTCGGCGGTAGCCGCGACCGGATCCTGTGCGGCGTCGCGATCGGCATCCACTCGACGGTCGAGGCGCTCATCGAGACGATCGAGCGCGAGCTCGCGGGCGGCTACCTTCGGGTGAAGCTGAAGATCAAGCCGGGCGCAGACGGCCACGTCGCCGAGGCGGTGCGCAATCGCTTCCCCGATCTGAAGTTCATGCTCGACGCGAACTCGGCGTACACGCTCGCCGATCTGGCGTTGTTCAAGCGCATCGACGCGTACCACCCGACGATGATCGAGCAGCCGCTCGCGCACGACGACATCGTCGATCACGCGACGCTGCAGAAGGAGATCGCGACGCCGATCTGTCTCGACGAGTCGATCCACACGAGCGACGATGCGCGCAAGGCGATCGACATCGGAGCGACGCGCATTGTCAACATCAAGCCCGGTCGGGTGGGCGGCCACGCGTCGGCGAAACGCGTGCACGACGTCTGTGCCGGCAGCGGGGTGCCGGTGTGGTGCGGCGGGATGCTCGAGTTCGGGATCGGCCGCGCGCACAACGTGCACCTTGCGTCCTTGCCGAACTTCAGCCTGCCTGGCGACGTGAGCGCGTCCGAGCGCTACTTCGAGACCGAGATCATCGGCGAGCCGTTTACCGTCGAGACGGACGGGACCATGCAGGTGCCGACCGGTCCAGGTATCGGCGTGACCGTGCTCGAGGACGTTATCCGGAGGCTCGCGCTCCAGACGAAGGAGTACCGGCCGGAGTAGCGGCCGGCTCCGGCGGCCACACGATGACCTCGTCGATCACGGTGCCGAACGCGTCCACCAAGCGGACGTAGTCGCCGCGCTCCCAGATCAGGCGCGCCGCACCGAGCGGGCCGGCAACGTAGACGTGCTTCCGGCCGGAAGTGAGATCGTCGGCGAGCGGATGCATCGCGGCGCGAATCCTCGACCCTGAATGGATGCGGTAGATCTCACCGGCGCGTACGAACGCGGGCGAGCCGAAGGTGTAGATCCATTCCCATTCGATCGGTTTTGCGATCTCGGCCTTCCACAGTGGTCGAAGGTGCTGGACGCGCCAGTTCGCCAGGTCACTGTCGAGCTCGACCGCGATCTCCACCCACTCGAGGTTCGTGTCATCGATGCGCGTGCCCGCGGGCGCGACCTTGATGGACAAGATGCGCGCTTTGTTCGCTTCGACTGGCTTGAAATCGCTCACGGGTGCGAACGCTAGCATCTAAAGTCGCCTAACCGGTCGGAGGAAGACAGTGAGCGAGCACACCCGCGCATTGCTCGCGGAGATCGCGGGAACGTTCCTGTTCTTCGTGATCGGGGCCGGCTCGATCGTGACGGCCGCCATGTCGGCGGCACCGGGAACGGGTCTGCTCGTGGTGGCGTTGGCGCATGGTCTCGCGCTCGCGATCGCCGTCTCGGCGTTCGGCGCGATCTCCGGCGGTCACTTCAATCCTGCGGTCACGCTCGGTCTCGCTATCGCCCGCAAGCATCCGTGGCCGCGCGTCCTCACGTACTGGGCTGCGCAGCTGATCGGTGCGCTCCTGGCGGGGCTCGTGCTTCGGCTGTTCTTCGAGCCGTTCCTTGCCGCGGCGACGGCGACGCACCTGGGAACGCCGACAGTGAACCCGGCAGTCTCGCCGGCGCTCGCCATCGTCATCGAAGCCGTGCTCTCGCTGTTCCTCGTGTGGACCGTCTTCGGGACCGCGGTGTCGCCGAATGCGCCGCGCATCGCCGGCTTCGGCATCGGGCTCATCGTCACGGCGGACATACTCATCGGCGGCCCCCTCACCGGCGCCGCGATGAACCCCGCGCGGTGGTTCGGCCCGGCGGTCGTGAGCGGCTTCCTCGACAACTGGTACGTCTACTGGATCGGCCCCTTCGCCGGAGCCGCGCTCGCGGCGCTGTCCTACCGCTACGTCTTCGGTCCGCCCGAGGAGCGCGCACCGATCGTGCTGCCCAACGCCGCACGCGCGGTTCCGTCCACCGTGCGCCCGGGCCC
>JALYLX010000118.1 GCA_030773995.1 Chloroflexota bacterium | reverse complement strand
GCGCACGGACCGACGTACGAGCGCGTCCATCGTCCGACCGCGCATCGGTGGACCGATGTCCGGGCCACGCTTCGCGAAGCCGCGACGCGACGGCTGGCGATCACCGTCGACCTGCTCGCTCTCCCCGGCCTGATCGACCGGGAGCTCGAGGCCGCCGCGCTCGTCGCGCTTCTCGGGGATCTCCCGCCGGGCACCGAGCTTCGCGTCGCCGACCTCGCGGCCGACCCGTACGCACTGCTCGCGCGCGTGCCGGGTGGCGACACCATCGGGATGGCCGCCCTCCTCGATCGCGTGCGTGCCGACGCCGCGCACGTGCGGGTGGCGGCCTGACCATGTTCCTCGATCGCGCTCGGCTGGTGGTGAAGGGAGGCGATGGGGGTCGCGGGGTCATCTCGTTCCGTCGGGAAGCCCACGTCCCCCGCGGAGGACCCGACGGCGGCGACGGCGGGCGCGGCGGCAGCGTCATCCTCAAGGTCGACAGCGGGATGACCACGCTGTCCGAGTTCCGCTTCCGAAAGACACTCGCCGCCCAGAGTGGCGCGGCAGGCGGCGGCAAGAACAAGAGCGGCAAGGCCGGCGCGGACCTGGTCGTCCGAATTCCTGAGGGCACGATCGTGGTGGACCGCGCGACCGGCGAGCACGTGGCCGATCTTGTGACGCCGAACGAGGAGATCGTCATCGCGCGCGGCGGTCAGGGCGGCAAGGGCAACGCGCGGTTCGTCTCGAGCACCAGGCGCGTGCCCCGCATCGCCGAGGACGGCTCGCCGGGCGAGTCGCACGAGCTCGATCTCGAGCTGAAGCTCATCGCCGACGTCGGCCTCGTCGGTCTCCCCAACGCGGGAAAGTCTTCCCTGTTGGCTGCGCTCACGCGTGCCACGCCGAAGATCGCCGACTATCCGTTCACGACGCTCACGCCGAACCTCGGCGTCGCGCGCCTCGAGGATCGCGAGCTTGTCATCGCCGACATCCCCGGCCTCATCGAAGGCGCGCACACCGGGGCGGGGCTCGGCGAAGAGTTCCTCCGCCACATCGAACGGACGCGCTTGATCGTCCACGTCGTGGACCTCGCACTCGCTGATCCGATCGCCGACATCGCCACCGTCAACGCGGAGCTGTCGGCGTACGGCCGCGGGCTGATGGAGCGGCCGCGGCTCTTCGCACTCAACAAGCTGGACCTGTTCGAGGCCCGAGACCGGGCCACGGCGATCGTGGCGACCGTCGGTCCGGACGCGATGGCGGTGTCGGCCATCACCGGCGAGCACGTGCCGGAGCTGCTGAAGCGCATCTTCGCGATGTGCCCGCCACGCGAGGTCGTCGCGGGCAGGGCGCCGGGCGAGCGTCGCATCGTGTTCAGTGGTGGCGGCCGCGACTGGAGCGTGAAGAAGCAGAAGGACGGCTTCGACGTCCACGGGGACCGCGTCGAGCGCCTCGCGACCGGGATCGACTGGGAGAGTCCGGACGCCGCGGCGTACTTCCAGCGGCTCTTGCAGAAGAACGGCATCGAGAAGGAGCTGCGCCGCCTCGGGGTGAAGGACGGTGACACCGTGCGAATCGGGGGCAAAGAGCTCGAATGGACGGAAGGCGGCCCGGGATGAGGCTCGGAGTGTTCGGCGGCACGTTCGATCCGGTCCACGTGGGGCACCTTGCGATCGCGAACGCGGCGCTCGAATCCATCCCGCTCGACCGCGTCCTCTTCGTGATCGCGCGCCGTTCGCCGCTCAAGGACCGTGGGCCGGTCGCCGGCGAGGCCGACCGCCTGCGGATGCTCGAGCTGGCGGTCGCCGGGGAGCCACGCTTCGCTGTGTCGCGCGTCGAGCTCGATCGCGAGGGACCGTCGTACACCGTCGAAACGCTCGAACGACTCGCCGGTGCCGACGACTTGTTTCTCATCCTCGGGAGCGACGCGATCGCCGACTTCCCGCAGTGGAAGGATCCCGAGCGCATCGCGAAGCTCGCGACACTCGTCGTCGCCGAGCGACCCGGTGCCCCTACGCGGGTGGGCGACACGCCGATCGTGCCGTTCGACGCGCCACGTCTCGACATCAGCTCGCGCGAGCTGCGCGCGCGTGCCGCTCGAGGCCGGTCGCTGCGGTACCTTGTTCCCGAGCCCGCCTGGAAGCACATCGAGGCGCGCGGCCTGTACCGCGCGGAGGGACCGACGTCGCGAACGACCTGAGCCCGCGCGCGCTTGCCGACATTGTCGTCGAGGCCGCCACCGACAAGAAGGCCGAAGACATCCTCGTCATGAACGTGTCCGAGGTCACCTCGATCGCGGACCTCTTCGTGATCTGCAGCGGCCGGGGCGAGCGGCAGGTACAGGCCATCGCGGACGGGATCGTTGAACAGGCGAAGGCCGCAGGCCGTCAGCCCGTCGGAGTCGAGGGGTACAGCTCGGGACGCTGGGTCCTCATCGATCTGGGCGATGTGGTCGTGCACGCCTTCGTGCCTGAGGAGCGTGATCTGTACAAGCTGGAGCGGCTCTGGGGCGACGCGCCCGTGGTGCTGAAGATCGAGTAGCTGTTTGATCAGCAGGCGGGTTAAGTGCGCTGATGCCGGACGGGACGCGCGCGTTTCCTCCGCAGCGTCGACCACCGCCACCACACGAGCCCGTAGACGATCACCCCGATGACCCCGACAGCAGGTCGTTCATCTGGTCCTTGAGATCACGCACGTTGTGCGTGCCGAACAGGACGTCGCCGTAGAACTCCTGGATCTCGAGGATGACGTGGAGCAGCGTGGCGAGGCCGATCCCGGTGAGGATCGAAGCCGAAGGCGCCCGCCGGCACGATCGCGAGGGCGCCCGGTCCGTGGGAGTGCGGGATGTGATCCCACTCGAGCCACGCGTTGTAGAGATTCAGCGTGTTGCCGAGCCTGTGGACGAATGACGAGCGAAGGTAGAGGTCGTCGTACCGCCACGGGTATGCGCTCCATTGCCGCTTGCGGTAGCGCAGCTTCCAGAACAGCGGGAAGACCATCGCGAAGCCGACGCTGATGATGACGTCGCGCGGCCCGAGCGACTTCCCCGCGTAGCGCTGGTCGCTGCCGTTCACGATGGCGTCGACGCGCATCGCCAGGATCCCAACGCGCAGGATGGCGCTGAGGAGTGCGCCGGCCGGAGCATGCACCTGCCCGAGCACCCCGATGCGGGCGAGTGCGCGCGAGCGGGCCATCGCGCGTCACGGATGCAGGCGACGTGCTGCGAGCGATCATCGCGATCGCGGCGGCTTCACGATCCCGAGAATGCGCTCGATCTGGCGCAGCGCGCGGTCGACCCGCTCGGGGTGGGATGACGCGATCGGCAGGAGGTAGGTGCCGCGCAGGGCCACGACGACGAGGGCCGCGAAGTCGTCGGGGTCGATCTGCGCGTCGATGCCGCCCTCGGCCCGCGCACGCCGAAGGAGCGTGCGCATCATCCCGTGCCAGGCATCGTCGGTGGCTTGCATCAACGAGCCGATGACCGGGTCACGGGGGGCCCGGAGGGCGAGCTCGCCCATCACGGCGAAGAGGTCCGGCTCCTCCCGCGAGAGGCGCCGCAGGCCGCCGAAGTGCTGACGCAGCTGGTCCGTTGCCGTGCCCTCCGGGGTGAGCGTCGACCGGAACCGCGTGAAGGCGTGCGCGACGACCGCCCGGACGAGCGCCTCCTTGGTCGGGAAGTAGTAGTGGAGGGTCGCGATGTTGATGCCCACCGCCTTCGCGATGTCGCGCGTGCGCAGGCCCTCGAACCCGCGCTCGGCGATCAGGCGATACGCGGCCTGGACCAGGCTCTCGCTCCGGGTCCCCTTCCCTTCAGGCCCCTCGGTGACCACTTGACTCTCCATCAATCAGATGATTGACTGGAAGGACCAGAAACACAAGGGGAAAACAGGAATGCGCTCGACTCCATCAGCTCCTCCGCGCTCCGCTGGCCGGCTCAAGACCGCCGTTCACGCCGTCAATGGGATAGCAGCCTACGTCGCGGGCCGACGCTGGACACCGCTCTGGGGATTGATGCGCCATCGCGGCAGGCGGTCAGGACGCGGCTATGCGACTCCTGTCGTCCTCCGGCCGATCCCCGGTGGATTCGTCGTTCCGCTGCCGTGGGGCCCGACCACCGACTGGTGCCGCAATGTGCTCGCGGCCGGCCGGGCGCAGGTCCGCTGGAAGGGACAGGACCGCGACGTCGAGCGGCCCGAGGTCGTCGATGTCGCGTCGGTCCACGACGCGTTCGACGCGTTCTCGCTCACCGTCATGGGGCGTGCGAACATGACGCGCTGCCTGATGCTCCGGCTGGCCTGAGCCCGTCGCGCGTTCGCGCGCCACCGAACGTACACTGGGTCTCTCGATGAGCGGATTTCCTGGCATATCCAGCCGTCCGTCGCCCGGTGCGGGGCTGTAGCTCAGTTGGTAGAGCGCTTGAATCGCACTCAAGAGGTCAGGGGTTCGAATCCCCTCAGCTCCACAGAAGGACTCGCCGACGAATGAGAGACTTCAGTAGCGATCCCGACCGTCAGGCGAACATCGCGTTCGCGCTCATCGTGCTCGGGATCATCTTTGTCGGCGGCCTCACGATCTGGCTCTTCTATGGAGCGCAGTTCTAGGACCGCAGCGCGCGACCTAGGGGAGGACGCAAATGGCGACGCCGCATCTGCAGAACTACATCGACGGGCGCTGGACGGACTCCGCGAGCGGCGAGGCGTTCGAGGACCTCGACCCAGCGACCGGCGAGATCATCGCGACGGCGACGAAGTCGACGAAGGCCGACGTCGACCGCGCGGTC
>JALYLX010000117.1 GCA_030773995.1 Chloroflexota bacterium | reverse complement strand
CCTTCCATCTGGATCAAGCCGCGCTCGCGGCGGCGCGGCCCGACGTGCTGCTCGGTCAGACGCTGTGCGCGGTCTGCGCCGTGACGATCGCGCGGCTGCCGGCGACGCTGGATCCCGCGCCAGCCGTCGTACCGCTCGACGGTCACTCGCTCGATGGGATCTTCGCCGACATCGCGCGCGTCGGCGACGCGCTCGCCCGTACGGATGACGCGACCGCCCTCGTGACGGGGCTGCGCGCGAGGATCGCCCGGGTGGAGGCGCTCGTCGCCGGCGAGCGGCGGCCGAGCGTCGTCTGCCTCGAATGGCTGGCGCCGCTCTTCAATGCGGGACATTGGGTGCCCGAGCAGGTGGCGATCGCCGGTGGTGAGGATCTGCTCGGCACGCCACTCGTCCCCTCGATCGACGTCCGGTGGGAGGACCTCGCCGCCGCCGATCCCGAGTTCCTGTTCCTCCTGCCATGTGGCTTCGATGCCCAACGTGCCGTCACCGAAGCGCGGGTGCTCACGGAGCGGCCGGAGTGGCAACAGCTTCGCGCCGTGCGCAACGGGAACGTCTACGTGCTCGACGGCAACGCGTACTTCAGCCGCCCGGGTCCGCGAGTCGTGGATGGCATCGAGCTGCTCGCGTCGCTGTTGCACCGAGGTCGCGTCCCAGCGCCACCCGACGCGCGCGTGCTCACTCCGCCCGTTTCGTCTTCCGTCGCATGACCTCGCCCATCGATGGCGCGTCGTCCGGGCGCGACACGATCCGCACGGCATCGCCGGCGCCGACCTCGCCCGCTTCGACGATCCGGAGGTAGGCGCCGGGCCGGCTGCCGTCGATGAACGCCTCGATGAAGCCCGGCCGGCCCATCCGAGCCTCGAGCTTGAAGCAGGGCAGCCGCGGCTGGGTCACCTCGAGGAGCGCAGTCCCGACCTGCCAGCGTTCGCCGACGCGCGCGCCGGTCACGTCGAGTCCTTCGGTCGTGAGGTTCTCGCCGAACGTGCCCGGACCGAGCTGCTGGCCGAGCCGGTCGCCCCACCACTCCAGATCTTCGCGGGCATACGCGTATACGGCCTTGCGGTCGCCGCCGTGCACACGCCGATCGGATTGGTCATCGCCCTCGAGATTCACGCCGCGGACGGTCACCCGTCCGACGATCGGATCCTTCCAGATGCTCGTGCGCACGAGCGTGTCGCCGACGCGGATCTCGCGCGGCCGCCCAACGTTCACCGACGCGATCCGGCCGTCCTGCATAGCCATTTGCATACCCGAGGCTAGTACGCTCAGACCGATGCTGATCAAGAAGCACGACGCGGCGATCTCCGAGGACGAGTGGCGCGGATTCCTCGCGTCGCGCGACTTTGGCGAACTCATCGCGAGTGGCCGCGACCGCGACGTGCCCGTCGTCGTCCCGACCCACTTCATCTACGACGGCGAACGGACCATCCGTCTCCACCTCGCGGTGCCGAACCCGGTGTGGGAGGCGCTGGCCGAGAACCCGCTCGCCCTCGTGTCCGTGTATGGCGACTACACGTACATCCCGACGCAGTGGAATGCGAATCCCGAAGAACCCGCGGAGTACGGCGTGCCAACGTCGTACTACGCCGCGGTGCAGGCCATCGTGCGCGCGCGCGCCGTCGACGATCCGGAGGAGCTGGCGTCGATCCTCCGGGCGCAGCTCGCGCACTTCCAGCCGGAAGGTGGCCACGCGCTGGTCGAGCCGGGCAACGCCTACGGCAAATACTTCGGGGCGATCCGCGGGATCGTCTGCACCATCGAGGAGGTCCGCGCGAAATTCAAGTACGGGGGCAACAAGACGGTCGAGCATCGTCTGCGCATCGCCGATCAGCTCGCCGCGCGCGGCGGCGGGTACGACCAGGCGGCGCGGGCGCAGCTGCTGCGGCGCACGGAACGATGAGGCGGGTCGCGGCGTGGGTCGGCGTCACGGTGGCCGCCTTTCTCCTCGTCGGTGGTGCGCTGCACTTCCCGGGCACGCTCGACGATGTCGGCCTCGAGCCCGGCCCGCTGATACTCGGTGGGCTGACCGGCCTGCTCATCGGCGCCGCGCAGCTGTTCGCGCTGCGGGGCGTGCTCTCCCGGCCCTGGCTGTGGCCGGGCGCGACGGCCATCGGTATGGCGATCACGCACGCGATGGGCGACGGCGTCTCGACGACCACCGGCTACGTACCGGTGGCGGTGGTAGGCGGCTTCGCGACCGGCGTCCTCCAGGCCGCGGTCCTGCGCCGCCCGCTGTGGGCGGTCGCGACCGCCGGCGCGTTCGTGATCGGGATCGCCGGTGGCTACGCGCTCGCCTTCGCGATGGGCTTCAACAGCATCTTCTCCGATGACACCAATGCGCGATACCTGATCCTCTTGGGCCTGACCAGCGTCCTGTACGCACTGTTCACGGCGCCGCTTTTCGCTCAAATTCGGCCTGAAGAACGGCTTCCTATACTCGCAAGCGACGGCGCCGCCTGACGCCGAACGGAGCGGGAGGAACTCATGAACTCGAGTCTCATCTCCTGGATCGAGAAGGCGAAACGGTACGCAGCTGAGCCCGACCGGGTCCAATTCCAAGCCCTCGACGTGTCCTTCCGTGGCGGCAACGGGACCCATCGGATCCGTCTCTCCGGAGATGAGTGGGCATGTGAGTGCGATCACTTCCAGGTGCACGGCCTCTGCGCGCACGTCATGACCCTTCAGCGCATGTTCGCGGCGAACCTCTCCGACACCGCGCGCTTCACGCAGGAGCGACTCTCCGCGACCGCATAGTCCGACCTTCGCGCACAACTGAATACGCGGATCACCAGCGAAGCCGGTGCGATTCCGGCAGGGTCCCGCCACCGTAACGGCCGAACAGCCGAACTCGGGTCGCCTGGTCCTCCGCTCGCGGCCAACACACCTTCGCGAGAAAGGGTGAGCCTGAGATGACCCGACGCATCGCGTTGCTGTTCGCGCTTCTGTTCATCGTCTCCTGTACCAACCCAACGACCGCCGCTCCTTCATCGACCACGACCCCCGCTGCCTTGGCCGCCGCGTTCCCTGCCAGCGTCACCGACTTCCAGGGCCGCTCGGTCGCGATCTCGAAACGGCCCGAGCGCATCGTCTCGATCGGCCCCTCGAACACCGAGTTCCTCTTCGCCCTGGGCGCCGGCGATCGGATCGTCGGCGACGACGACTTCTCCGACGAGCCGGCGGCCGCGACGACGAAGCAGCACGTCGGCGGCGTGAAGGTGAACCTCGAGAAGGTCGTCTCGCTCAAGCCCGACCTCATCGTCACCGTGAAGTTCTCGGACGGCACGATCGAAGCGCTGTCCCAGACGAGCGCCGCGGTGCTCGTCGTAGATCCGCAGGGCGCGGCCGATGTCGCGCGATCCGCGACGGTCATCGGTCAGGCCATCGGTGCCGATGGCGCGAAGCTCGCGGCCGACATCCAGAAGCAGCTCGACGCGGTGAAGGCGAAGACGGACACCGCCTCGAAGCCAAAGGTCTTCCATGAGATCGATGCCTCCGATCCGGCGAAGATCTACACCGTCGGCCCCGGCTCGTTCATCGACGACCTCATCAAGCTCGCGGGGGGCGTCAACGCGTTCGCGAGCGCGAAGACCGCCTACCCGACGGTCTCCGGCGAGGAGATCGTGCGCTCGGATCCGGACGTCATCGTTCTGGGCGACGCGCTGTACGGCACGACGATCGACTCGATCGCGAGTCGCCCCGGCTGGGCCGCGCTCAGCGCGGTGAAGAACAAGCGCGTGTTCGCCGGGCTCAGCGTGTTCAGTCGGCCCGGTCCGCGGCTTGGCGACGCGGCGCTGGAGTACGCGAGGTTGATCCATCCCGAGCTCTTCAAATAGGGTGCGGGCAACGCCAGCGATCGCGATCCTCGCGGCGGCGCTCCCGCTGAGCCTCACCGCGGGGATCCTCGTCGGCGCCGTGCCGCTTCCGCCCGGCGACGTCGTCGCCGCGCTCCTCGGTGGCGGCGATCCGGTCACGGGCGTCATCGTTCGCGACCTTCGCTTACCGCGCGTGCTCGCGGCCGCGCTCGTCGGTGGCGCGCTCGCCGTCTCAGGCACGCTCCTTCAGGGCCTGTTCCGCAATCCGCTCGCGGACCCGTACGTCACCGGCACGTCCGCCGGGGCGGCGCTGGGCGCGGTCGGGATGATCGCCCTCGGCAGCGACCTCGCCGCCACGATCGTGCCGCTCGCCGCGTTCGTCGGGGCGCTCGTGAGCGCGCTGGTCGTGTGGCAGCTCGCGCGGCTCGGTGGGCGCACCACCGTCCTCACGGTCCTTCTCGCCGGCATCATCCTCACGTCCTTCGCGAGCGCGCTCGTGACGTTGCTGCTGTTCGCGAGCGATCGTCTGTCGCTGCGGCTACGCGCGGTGCTCGACATCCTGAGCGGCGGGGTCGCGGTCCGGGCGACGAGCGAGCTCGTCATCGCGGCCATCGTCGTGGCGTGCGGCCTCGCGCTCGCTGTCCTCCTGGGCCGACGCATCGACGCATTCGTCTTCGGCGAAGAGAACGCCGCGGCGCTCGGCGTCGATCCGGAGCGCACGACGATCGCGGTGATCGGGGCCGCCGCGCTCCTCACCGGCGCCGCGGTGGCACTCGCCGGGCTCGTCGGCTTCGTCGGGCTCGTCGTGCCGCACGCTCTGCGCCCGATCGTCGGGGCGACGCACCGTACCCTGGCGGTCGCGAGCTTCCTTGCGGGGGCGAGCGTCTTGGTGCTCGCCGATCTCGGCGCGCGAAGCCTCTTTTCGCCCGCGGAGCTCCCGGTCGGCGTGCTCACGGGGTTGCTCGGCGCGCCGTTCTTCCTGGTGTTACTCGTCCGCGCCCGTCGGCGCGAGGTCGCGTGACGGCGCTCGTCGCGCGATCGCTCGCAGCCGGCTACGGCACGCGCGTGGTGCTACGGGATATCGACCTCAGCCTCGAGCCTGGCCGGCTCATCGCGCTCGTCGGGCCGAACGGGGCGGGGAAGTCGACGCTGCTGCGCGCGCTCGCGGGCCTCGTCCGGCCGACCGCCGGTGCCGTGACGCTCGACGGCGTCGACATCGGGACGCTGTCCCGCGCGGTGCTCGCCACGAGGATCGCGGTCGTGCCGCAGACGTTCGACACGCTCTTCCCGTTCACCGTGCGCGAGATCGTCGCCCTCGGCCGGAGGGCGCGGCTCGGGTTGTTCGCCCGACCGAGCCCCGCTGACGCGGTGGCGGTCGCACGCGCGATCGCCGAGCAGGACCTTGATGGGCTCGTCGACCGTCGCCTCGACGCGCTCTCCGGCGGCGAGCGGCAACGCGTGGTGCTCGCGATGGCCCTCGCGCAGGAGGCCCGCGTCCTACTGCTCGATGAGCCGACCGCGCATCTCGACCCGGCCCATCAAGTCCGCACCGTCCGCCGGGCCGCCGAGCTCGCTCGATCTCGCGGCGTCATCGCGTTGGCGGTGTTGCACGATCTGAATCTGGCCGCGCTCGCCGATCGCGTCGTCGTCATGGACGCGGGCCGCATCGTCGCCGATGGGGTACCCTCGGTAGCGCTCGCGGCCGACGTCGTCGCGAGCATCTTCGGCGCAGGATTGGTCGTCGCTCAAGTGAGCGGTCGAACGGCCGTGCTCCCGGGCTGAGGCCAAGCGATGTGTTGACCCGCGACATGTGGCCCACCTAGCATCACAACGAACGGGTAGCGCGCGTTGTCCCGAGTGGCCGGGTCACGCGCGAGTGGAGAGGGCAACGACGAGGGTGTTCCAAAAGATCGGCGTCATCTTGATCGCGCTTGCCCTCCTCTGGGTCGAGGTCTCTCCGCCTGCGGTGCACGCAGCCGACCTCGATCCCGGAAACGGCGTCATGCCGATCCTGCCGCCGACGTCGCGCGCGCTTCCCCAGGTCACCTGCACCGATACGGTCGCGCCCGGCGTCGCGCCGGTCGCAGCGCCGATGGGCCTCAGCGGCGCGCACGCCGCGCTCTACGCGCGCTCCGGTTTCCCGACGCTCTGTCCGGGAAGCACGACGACGGTCACGATCGCGTTCCTCAACACGGGCTCGCTCGGCTGGTACGGGAACGCTGCCCTAGGCACGTGGGGTCCTGATCCCGGACAAGATCGCGCGAGCTCGCTCGGCGGCGATGGCACGAACGGATCACCGGCGACGAGCTGGTCGCTGTCGAACCGTCCGGCGGTCCAGACGACGCCGTACATCGGTCCGGGCCAGGTCATGTGGTTCCAGTTCAGTGTCCAAGCGCCGCCCGTGCCCGGCGCGTACAAGCTGGGGCTGCGTCCGCTGCTCGAAGGGCAGCAGTGGCTCGACGATCCGATCCTCACCTTCTACGTCCTCGTGAAGGCGGACGACGATCATCTCCCGCCGGACCCGACGGTGGTCGTGGCGCCGGTGGCGCGCACGTACTGGCCGGCCATGCTCGCTGATGGATCGCGCATGATCCGCGTTCCCTCGCTCATGTATCACTACGTGAGCTGGCTTCCGGCGACCGATCCGAACATGGATCTCCGCAAGGATCTGACCGTGAGCCCACCCGACTTCGAGGCGATGCTCGCGTACCTCCGCGACAACGGCTACCACACGATCTCGACCCGGGATCTCTGGTGGACCCTCGACCAGACGGCGCCGCTCCCAACCAAGCCGGTGATGCTCACCTTCGATGACGGTTACGCCGACGCCTACAGCGTCGTGCTGCCGCTCCTCAAGGCGTACGGGATGACCGGCGTGTTCTTCGTGACCGTGAACCTCGTCGACAAGCCTGGCTACATCACCCGCGCGCAGGTCCGGGCCCTGGCGGATGCGGGCATGGACGTCGAGTCGCACGCGATGGACCACGTGAGCATGATCCGGCCGCTCGCTGACCAGATCTACCAGATGTGCCGCTCTCGCGACTTCCTCAACGAGTGGACCGGCACCGACGTCCGTCACTTCGCGTATCCGTCGGGTGACTACAACGACGTCTCGGGTCTGGCGCTACAGCGCTGCGGCTACCTCTCCGCGTACAAGAAGGGCGGCGGCTCCGTGCAATCGTCCAACCAGATGTATCTGCTCCAGCGCGCGCGTGTGCGCGGCCAGCAGGGCCTCGCCGCGCTCCTCCTCGCCCTCCAGCAATAGCCTTCGCGGGGTGATGCGCGTAGGTCGGGCGGCGTTGCGCTGACGGACCTTCTCATCCGGGGCGGGCTGATCGTCGATGGCACCGGTGCCGAGCCATATCGGGCCGACGTCGGCATCCGCGACGGCCACATCGACGCGATCGGCGATCTGGGCGCCGCAACCGCTGCTGAGACGATCGACGCGAGCGGGCATGCAGTATCGCCGGGCTTCATCGACGCGCACACGCATGGCGACGTGGCGATGCTTCTACCCGACGCGCACCTTGACGTGAAGACCGCCGAGCTCCGGCAGGGTGTCACGACGGAGGTCACCGGCAACTGCGGATTCACCCCGTTCCCCGCGGACGGCCCGCATGCTGACCAGGTCGACGCGCTCATGGGGACGCTCGTCGCCGGCGGGCACGCCTGGCCCGATCTCGCGGCGTATCGCGCCGCCGTCTCACGTGCCGGCATGTTCACGAACGTCGCGCCGCTCGTCGGCCACGGGAGCATCCGCGCCGCGGTCCTCGGCTTCGAAGATCGCGCGCCGACGTCCGCGGAGCTGAACGCGATGACCCGTCTCGCGGAGCGGGCGCTCGTGCAGGGCGCGGTCGGCATCTCGACCGGCCTCGTGTACGCTCCTGGCCTGTATTCGCGCACCGCCGAGCTCGTCGCGATCGCCCGCGCGCTCGCAGGCACCGCGCGACCGTACGTCACCCACCTGCGCGGCGAGACCGATATGGTCGCGGACTCCGTGCGCGAGGCGATCCGCATCGGCCACGAGGCCGGCGTCCCGGTGCACATCTCGCATCACAAGGTCTCCGGCAAGGACAACTGGGGCCGCACCGCCGAGACGCTCGCCATCGTCGATGCTGCGCGGGCCGAAGGCCTCGACGTCACCGTCGACGTGTACCCATACACGGCCGGCAGCACCTTGCTCCACTCGATCCTGCCGCCATGGGCACTGGCCGATGGCATCGGCGCGATGGTCGCGCGGCTGCGGGATCCTGTGGCCCGCGCGCGGATCAAGCACGATCTCGCTGACGGGATCCCCGGCTGGCAGAACCAGCAGCGCGCCGCCGGCTGGAACGGGATCGTCATCGCCGGCTGCGCCGGGGCGCCGCACCTCGAAGGCAAGCGCGCCGACCAGCTCGGAGCCGATCCGGCCGAGGCGGTCTTCGACCTCATCGCCGAGCAGCGGGGGCAGGTGACGATGATCGCGCACACGATGCACGACGACGACGTCGATCGGGTGATCCGGCACCCGGCGTCGATCATCGGCAGCGATGCGATCCCGCTCCCGGGCAAGCCGCACCCGCGACTCGCCGGGACGTTCGTGCGGATCCTCGGCCGCTACGTGCGCGAGCGCAGGCTCCTGGACCTGCCGACCGCGGTGCGCAAGATGACCGGGCTGCCGGCGGCGCGGTTCGGGTTGCACGATCGCGGAATCCTCGCGGTCGGGAAGGTCGCGGACATGGTCGTGTTCGATCCGGCGACCGTGCTCGATCGCGCGACCTACGACGAACCACTGCTCGCGCCGATCGGCGTTACCAAGGTGTTGGTGAACGGACGGCTCGTTGTAGACAACGGTGTGCTCACCGACGTGCGCGCGGGCGCCGTGCTGGCGAGCGACCGATGAGGCGGGCATCCCGAATGCACGACCGGGGAGTGTGGCCCGTGACGACCGCGAGCTCATCCATTCCTTCAGCACCATGGTGACCGACGAGACCGGTCGATCGTGGCGCGCGCGGGCGTACGGACGACCCGCGGACAACCTCTGGTTCGGCTGGAGCGCATTCACCGACGAGACCGGCAAGATGGTCGAGACCGAGATCGAGACATCACAGTCGGACCGCGATGCGCTGAGCTACTGGACCACGGGCATCGAGCCGATCTACCTCGAAGGCGCGCTCGCGCGCGCTCGCGGCCTTCCCGTCTAGCTCGCGAATACCTACCCTCGGTCGATGATGCGATCCGCGGCGCTCGTCATCGCCGGCGCGCTGCTCGCGACCAGCTGCAGCTCGTCCGTCGTCCAGACCGGCACCGCACCGAGCGCGAGCACGACGCCTGTGGCAGCGACACCCAGCGCGTCACCGACGAGCCGCGTCGTGGCCTTCCCGGACCTCACGTTCATCGTCGGCACCAACAGCGGCGACCTCTACTTCCAGATAAAGGATGGCCAGCCCGCCGGGCGGAAGGTCCACGTCTGCGCCGACGCGGTCCGTGACCTGGTCGCGTACGGGCGGCGTGCGGTGTTCCTGTGCGGATCGACCGATCCGACGCTGTATGTGTACGACGACGCGACGGGGTCGGTCGCGGCCGCGGTGAAGACCGATATGTCCTGGCCCGGAGCTGCCCTCACGACCACGAATGGGCTCGTCTACGTCACGATGGGCACGACCGTCCCGAGCGCGCCGACCGCGATGTCGAAGCTCATGCTCCTCGACCTGAAGACCGGAACGATGACTCAGCTCGACGAGCGGTTCGGCGTCGCATTCAACCTGTGGCTGACGAGCGGTGGCGTCGCGATCTGGCGGCCGCAGAACAGCCTGAGCTTCGTCCGGCCGGAGGCGGAGGCGGGGACGTGGCTGCTCAATGACAAGACCCTGGCGCGGCTGTCGCTCCACCGCCTCATCGACGGGCATCCGGGCCGCTACCTCCTCGAGTCGGAGCCGGTGGACGCGAGCGGCTATCGCTCGAGCTCGTCGTCGGACCGGACGTACGTGCTGCTCCGCACCGACACCGAGACGCGGCTCACTCCGACGGATGTTCCGAACGAGAAGGGCGTCGCGGTCCTTCCGGACGGGCGGATCTTCACCTGGCGGCCGGATGGGCTGTTCGACGGCACGATGGTGATGTACAAGGACGGAGCGGTGGTCCGTCAGGACCGCGGCGCGTTCAGCACATTCCGGCTGCTGCACACGGCGGACTGGGTCACCCACACCGCCGACTGGATCATCGGGACGGAGATCGGCGCCGGTCCGGCGACGACGTTCCGCGCGTACCGTTTCAGCGACGGCGCGTTCGCGTCGATCGCGGCCGGGAGCATCACGACGCTCGGATTCCTCGGGCCGAACAACTGAGCCTCAACGCGCGGCGTTGAAGAGCGCGCCGACCCAGTACCAGCGTCCGTCGATCTGATCGAACACGAGCTGCACGTTGCTCCGCGGTGACGTGCCGTACGCCGACCATGTCGACCAGATCCAGAACGAGCCGGGCATCGGTGGATCTGGCTGTATCGGCCGGGGCTCGACGGTGACCTTGAGTCCCTGGCCGAACGATGAACGCAAGCTGGCCGCGACCTTGTCACGGCTCGCGGCCGAGCCTTCGGACGCGTTGAAGCCCGAGTTGAACCAGCACTTGGGTGTCATCAGATCGCGGAGGCGGTCGGCGTTGGACGCGGCGAACGCCGCGGCGACCGCATCCGCGACCCCTTCGACCGCGGTGCCGACCGCTGGCGTGGCCGTGGGCGTCGGCCGTGCGGAGGGTGTCGCGAAGGTCATCGAGCGGGCGATCGCGTCGAACGTCGCATCGGTCAACAGCTGCGCACGTGGCTCGAACCCCTGGGTCAGGCTGATGCCGTACATGCGGCCGGCGTTCGCGACGTAGTACGCCTGGGCGGTGCCGGCGCTGCCGTTCATCCGCGCCGCCGGCTTGCCATCGATCGTGGTCGCCTGGACTTGGCCGCCCGTCCCGCCGGCGCGTGCCGTCGCGTATTCCGCGACCGTCTGGGACGAGATCTGGACGGAGATCAAGATGACCCACGCAAACGCGCCGGTCGCGCCGGTGCCACCCGACACTCCGAGATCCTGCTCTTCCGCGACGGTATGCCACGTCAGCACGTCCTGCCCGATGAACACCGGTTCGCGCGTCGTCTCGATCCGCGAAAGGCACTCGCTGACGCGCCACGGCGGTGGCAGGGTCACGGCGTAGCCGAGCACGGCATTCAGGTGGCGGCCGGTCGGCGTCGGTGATGGCGCGGGGGTCGTCGGCACCGGTGTCGGTGTCGGGCTCGCCACGACCACGGGGCTCGCGCTCGGCGCGGTCGCGGTCGACCCGCAGCCGGCGACGATCGCACTGAGCAGCGCGAGGACGAGCGTCCGGGTCACAGCCGGCGGGTGGCTCCGCGGGCGTCGGCATCGTCTTCCGCTGGTTCAACGGGCAGGTTGACCGGCGCGGTCCAGCCCCAGTCCCACTTCGCAAGCTCCACCAGGAGCTCGTGGCTCGTGAGGTCGAGGGCGATCGGGGTGACGCTGATCTTCCCGTCACGCAGCGCGGCGACGTCGGTGCCCGGCTCTGCCTCATTCGCGACGGCCGGACCGCCCACCCAGTAGTAGGGGTTGCCGTACGGGTCGAGCCGCTCGACGAGCTGATCGCGGTAGTTGCGCTTGCCGAGCCGGGTGACCTCGACGCCGGCGATGCGCTCGCGCGGCAGGTGCGGCACGTTCACGTTGAGCAGGGCATCGTGTACGAAGCCCTTCTCCAGGATGTTGCGGGCGATGAGTGCGACGAATTCGCTCGCGACGCTGAAGTCGATGTTCGCGCCGAACGCGCCGATCGAGACGGCGATCGACGGGATATCGGACAGCAGCCCCTCCATCGCGGCCGCGACGGTGCCGGAGTAGGTGATGTCGTCGCCCAGGTTCGCGCCGCGATTGATGCCGCTCACGATGAGATCGGGCTTCTGGTTCAGGAAGCCGAGCACCGCGAGGCGCACGCAGTCCGTCGGCGAGCCGTCCGTCATGTACGCCGCCTGCCCGGTGCGCAGCCGGGTCGGCCGGCACCGAAGCGGGCGGAAGAGCGTGATGCTGTGGCTCGCGCCGCTCCAGTTCCGCTCCGGCGCGATGATGTCGACCTCGCCGATCTCCGCGAGTGCGTCGCACAGTGGTCCGAGCGCGTCGCTCTCGATGCCGTCGTCATTCGTGACGAGGATGTGCTTCCGCGCGTCCCTCACTTCGCAGCCTCGATCGGCGGTTCCTCCTCCATCAGAGCGGCGGCCTCGGTGCGCTGCCGACGGCCCGAGCCCACCTCGACCGTGTAGCGGATGAACGTGTTGATGACGCCGGCGACCGGCACGCCGAGGAGGACGCCCCAGAACCCGGCGATCTTCGAGCCGAGGAGGAGCGCGAAGAACACGAAGAGCGGGTGGATCCCGATGCTCTTCGACATGATGCGAGGGCTCACCACGTTGAGCATCACCTGCTGCAGGAGGATCGAGAGGACGGCGACCGGAACGAGCGAGCCGGGCGCGCCGAGCAGGGCGATGACGAGGACCGGCACGAGGGCGAGGATCGGTCCGAAGAACGGGATCATCACGAACAGCCCGCTCAGCACCGCGAGCACGCCCGAGAACGGCACCCCGAACACGACGAGGATCAAGAGGGTCGCGACGCCGTAGAGGAGGCCCAGGATCAGCGAGCCGCGGATGAAGCCGCCGAAAGCGCGGTCGCTGCTCATCCGCAGGAGCTCGAATTCGCTGCGCAGCTCCCCGGACAGCATCCCGGTGAATCGATTCCAGAGCGCGTCGCCGTCCATGAGCATGAGGAACGCGATGATGAGGACGAGCAGGAGATCGAAGACGATCGTCGCCGCCGCGGACACGACGCCGAGCGCGTCCGACGCGAACGTGCCGGCGAGCTCCGCGAGTCGTCCGGGGAGCGCTTCATAGAGGGGCACGATGTTGACCGGCACGCCCAGCCGGTCGAGGTTGCCCTGGAAGTCCTTCGCCGCCTGATCCGCGGTCGACCCGAGCTCCGGGCCACGTGCCGCGAGGGCCGCGAGCTGATCCGCGAGCCGCGGGACCGCGAAGGCGCCGGCCGCGGCGAGCAAGATGAAGATCGCTCCGTAGACGACGAGCACCGCGCCGAAGCGATTCAAGACCGTGCGGCGGTCGATGCGGTCGACGAGCGGCGAGAGGATGTATGAGAAGGCCCACGCGGCGCCGAAGATGACGAGGACGTCGGCGATCCGACCGAACGCTTCCCACAGGATCGCGAACACCTGCAGAGCGAGGAACACGATGGCCAGGACGGCGAGGGCCCGGAGAAGCTGTCGTTCTCTCGCGCTGACCTTCACGGGGCGAATGCTACGCGGGCGCGTAGCATCCGCGGATGCCCCACACCACGTCCCTGATGGATCGCTATCGCGCGTACCTGCCGATCACGGCGAAGACGCCCGGGCTGACGCTCGGCGAAGGCGACACGCCCCTCGTCCGCGCGACGGAGCTCGAGCGCGAGACGGGCATCGAGGAGGTGTGGCTCAAGGTCGAGGGCACCAACCCGACCGGATCGTTCAAGGACCGTGGGATGGTCGTCGCCATCGCGAAGGCGATGGAGGACGGTGCCGAGGCCGTGCTCTGCGCGTCCACCGGCAACACGGCGGCGTCGGCCGCCGCGTATGCCGCGCGTGGCAGATTGCGCTGCCTGGTCGTGTTGCCCGCAGGCCACGTCGCTGTCGGCAAGCTCTCGCAGGCGATCGCGTTCGGGGCCCGGGTCATCGCCGTTCGCGGGAGCTTCGACGATGCCTTCGCGCTGTCGCGCGAGCTCGCGACGAGCGGCGAGGCGACGCTCGTGAACAGCATCAACCCCAATCGCATCGAGGGGCAGAAGACCGCGGCGTTCGAGATCTGCGAGGCCCTTGGCGACGCACCCGAGTGGCTCTGCATCCCGGTCGGCAACGCCGGGAACATCACCGCGTACTGGAAGGGGTTCACCGAGGCGCGCGACGCCAAGATGGCGAAGCGGCGGCCGCGCATGTATGGCTTCCAGGCCGCCGGTGCGGCGCCGATCGTGCGTGGCGAGGTCGTCGCCGATCCGCAGACGGTCGCGACCGCGATCCGGATCGGGAATCCCGCCTCATGGAATGGCGCCGTCCGCGCGCGCGACGAGTCGGGCGGCTCGATCTCGGCCGTCACCGACGATGAGATCCTCGATGCGTACCGGTTCCTGGCGCGGTGCGAGGGCGTCTTCTGCGAGCCGGCGAGCGCCGCGGCGGTCGCCGGGCTTCGCAAGCTCGCGGGTTCCGAACCGAAGCCGCGACAGGTGGTCTGCGTGCTCACGGGCAACGGACTGAAGGACCCCGACCTCGCGATCGCGCTCGCGCCGAAGATCGCCGAGGTCGATGCCGAGATCGACGCCGTTCGCCGCGCGCTTCAGGCACCGTGAGCGAGCTCCGCGTTCGGGTCCCGGCGACGAGCGCGAATCTCGGTCCGGGCTTCGACTCATTCGGCGTCGCGCTCCCGCTGCTCGCGGAGTTCGATATCCGGCCCGCCCGCGCGTGGACCGTCGAGGTCGAAGGGGATGGCGCCGCCGACGTGCCGACGGGGGAGGAGAACCTCTTCGTGGTCGCCGCGCGCGCCGCCGCGAAGACGCTCGGGCAGAACCTCTCACCGCAGCACATCACCCAGCGCTCCATGATCCCGCGGGGCCGCGGGCTCGGCTCGAGCGCCGCGGCGATCGTCGGCGGGGTGGTCGCGGCGAATGCCCTCGCCGGCGAGCCGCTCGCCAGGCGCGCGCTGCTTCGCATCGCGACCGAGGTCGAGGGGCACGCGGACAACGTCGCGGCGGCGCTCTATGGCGCGTTCACGATCGCGCTCCCATCGGCCGACGGGCCGATCGCCGCGCGGTTCGCGTTCCCGAGCGCGTGGCGGGTGTGCCTCTTCGTGCCGACGTCCCCGCTCGCGACCGAGAAGTCGCGCTCGGTGCTCCCGAAGGACGTGTCACGCAGCGACGCGGTCTTCAACCTCGCGCACGCGTCCGCGCTGCTCGCGGCCGTGCTCCGCTCGGACGGCGCGCTGCTCTCGATCGCGATGCACGACCGGCTCCACGAATCCGCCCGGATGAAGCTCGTGCCGGCGCTCGAAGAGATCGTCGCCGCGGCGCGCGAGGCGGGCGCGTTCGGCGCGGCGCTGTCCGGTGCCGGCCCGAGCGTCATCGCGTTCGCGCCGGTGCGGCTTGCGCCGCGAGTGACTGCGGCGATGGAGGAGGCGGCGACGGTCGCCGGCACGCCCGGCC
>JALYLX010000116.1 GCA_030773995.1 Chloroflexota bacterium | reverse complement strand
GGCCATCGGCCCCCGCTCCACCGGCTTTGGGCGCACGTTCAGACGGAACCGGCTGTACTTCGCCGGGCTTACCCCCGCGGCGCTGCTCCTCGCACTCTTCTTCATCGGGCCGGCCCTCTGGGCGCTCGGCTCGAGCTTCACCAACCGGGCGCTCGTCGGGATCGATGCGGCGAACCCGCGCTTTGTCGGGCTGGACAACTACACGCGGCTGTTCGGCGACCCGGACTTCGCGCGGGTCATCGTCAACTCGATCGTGTTCGTCGTCGGGTCCGCGATCATCGGGCAGTTCATCCTCGGCCTCGGCTTGGCGTTGCTCATCGATCACGCGCAGCATCGCGGCTTCCGTGCGGCGAACTTCGTGTACGCGGCTGTGCTGCTGGCGTGGGTCGACCCCACCCTCATCGCGGGATTCCTCTGGGTCGCGATGTTCGACTTCTATTACGGATCGTTGAACGTGGCGCTCGGACTGTTCGGACTCGGGCCGGTGAACTGGTTTGGCCAGGCCCCGATGCTCGCCGTGATCATCGCGAACGTCTGGCGAGGCACCGCGTTCACGATGCTCATCTTCCTCGGCGCGTTACGCACCGTGCCCGGCGACGTCTACGAGGCGGCGCGCGTGGACGGCGCGAACGCCTGGCGCCGCTTCTGGGATCACACCCTGCCGATGCTCAGGCCGATCGTGGCGTTGACGCTCCTCTCGATCACCATGTCCACGTTCGGGACGTTCATCGTCATCCAGGTGCTCACGAACGGCGGTCCCTCCTTCCAGACCGAGGTCATCGCGTTGTATGCCTATCACGAGGCGTTCCAGGCCCACGAGGTCGGGTACGGATCGACCATCGCGGTGGCCATGCTCGCCCTCAATCTCGCCTTCGCCGTGTTCTATCTCCGCTGGTCGAGGGCCCGGGCATGACCGCGGTGGCTCGCCCGATGGTTCGGACCAACGCGCCCCGTCGCGCGCGGGCGCACCCGCTCGAGTGGCTGCTCATCCATCTCGCGTTCGCCGCGGTCAGCGCGTTCTTCCTCGCGCCGTTCCTGTGGCTGTTCGGCGCCGCGTTCGACGAGAACGCGACCGCGTACATCCACTGGCCGTCCGCGCCGACGTTCAACAACTTCATCCGCATCTTCACCGAGCACGATTTCGGGATCGCGCTCGGCAACAGCGTGTTCGTCTCGGTCGCGACGATGCTGCTCGTCGTCGTGACGGTGTCGTTTGCCGGGTACTCGCTCTCGCGCATCGAGCTGCGGCGCAAGGACTGGATCACCTATGCGGTCCTGCTGCTGCAGACGATGCCGCTGTCGGCGACCATGGTGCCGATCTACGGGCTCGCGCGGCAGCTCGGCCTCCGGAACAGCTACCTCGGCCTGATCCTCATCCACGCGACGATCGAGCTGCCGTTCCTCGTCTGGCTCATGAAGGGGTTCTTCGACTCGGTGCCGCGCCAGCTCGAGGAGGCATCGTGGCTCGACGGGCGAACGAAGCTGCGCGCGCTCATCGAGATCGTCCTGCCGCTGGCGCGACCCGGTCTTGGGATCGCGGCCGGGCTATCGTTCCTCAGCGCGTGGGCCGAGGTGCTCATGGTCATCATCCTGGTGGATCAGCAGAGCATGAAGACCGTGCCGCTCGCGTTCTACGAAGCGATGCGCAATCAGGGTGGCTACACCGAGGTGCAGTACGGCGTCATCGCCGCCATGGCGATCCTGTATCTCATCCCGGTCATGGCCGTCTTCATCGGTGCGCGGCGGCTTATAGTCCGCGGTCTCATGAGCAGCACGAGGGGCCTCTAGTGGCTCGGGTCGAGTACGAGGACGTCTGGAAGCAGTTCGCCTCGCAGGGCACACCTGCCGTGTGCGGCCTCTCCTTGGACATCGCGGATGGGGAACTGCTCGTGCTCCTCGGTCCCTCGGGATGCGGGAAGACGACCGCGCTGCGGATGCTGGCCGGCCTCGAGGAACCGGACCGCGGCGACATCCGGATCGCCGGGGCGAGCGTGGTCGGCCAGGAGCCGAAGGACCGCGACGTCGCCCTGGTCTTCCAAAGCTACGCGTTGTACCCGCATCTCTCGGCGCGCGAGAACATCCGCTACCCGTTGAAGCTCCGCAAGATGAGCCGGGCCGAGCAGAACAAGCGGGTCGACCACGTCGCGGACATGCTGGGCATCGCACATCTGCTCCCGCGACGGCCCGCCCAGCTCTCGGGCGGCGAGCAGCAGCGGGTCGCGCTCGCGCGCGCGATCGTGCGCGAGCCTCGGGTCTTCCTCATGGACGAGCCGCTCTCGAACCTGGACGCCAAGCTCCGGGTGCACACGCGGACCGAGCTCAAGACGCTCCAGCGCGAGCTCGGGACGACGATGGTGTTCGTGACCCACGATCAGGCGGAAGCGATGAGCCTCGCGAACCGGATCGCGATCCTCAGCGCCGGCGAGCTGCAGCAGATCGGGACACCGGACGATGTCTACAACCAACCAGCGAATCTCTTCGTCGCCGAATTCATCGGTAGCCCGCCGATGAATCTCCTTGAGGTGACGCGCGACGGCGACACGCTTGTCGCCGTGGACGGATGGCGGCTGCCCGCGCCGCTCACGCGTGACGGCTCGGCCGGAGAGCTCGCGGTCGGTCTGCGCCCGGAGGCCATCGCGATCGGGACCGCGGGCCAGGCGGCCGAGGTCGTCGCCGTCGAGCCGCTCGGAAGCGAGGTCATCGTCGACGTCCGCGTTGGCGAGAAGGCGTTGAAGGTCCGCGCGGCGCCCGCGGTCCGTCCACAGCTGGGGAGCACCGTGCACCTTGCGGTCGAGCCGGGCGCGATCCGGCTCTTCGACCGATCGAGCGGCAGCGCGCTCCATTGACCGAGGCGCTCCCGTCGCCGGATCTCGTGCTCCAGGGGCGCTTCACCACGGCGGACGAGAGGCGGTACTCGCTCGTGCCGTTCGAGATCGGGGCGGGTCATCGCCAGCTCCACATCCGCTACGAGTACACCGATCGCATCGACTCGGACCCGACGCTGTTCGGCGGCAACACCCTCGATATCGGGATCTTCGATCCGCGCGGGACGAGCACTGGCAGTGAGGGCTTCCGCGGGTGGAGCGGGAGCAACAAGCTCGAGCTGGTGATTGGGGAGGACTGGGCGACCCCGCCCTATGCCCCCGGCCCTATCCTCGCGGGAACCTGGAACGTCCTTCTCGGTCCGTACAAGGTCGGTCCGCGCGAGTGCGATTGGCGTGTCGAAGTGCGCTGCGACCTTGGGATCGCGGCTCCGCCGAACGATCTGGTGCGAACGGGAATCCCGCGGC
The DNA here is from genome assembly GCA_030773995.1 of Chloroflexota bacterium. Lineage (GTDB taxonomy): Bacteria > Chloroflexota > Limnocylindria > P2-11E > P2-11E > UBA4735. The sequence goes on along the minus strand of JALYLX010000116.1, from coordinate 8,702 downwards.
GGCCCGAGCTCCCCGCCGCGCGGGACGGCTGGTGGCGCGGCGACCTGCACTGTCACACGCGGTACTCGGACGGTGATTCGTGGCCAAGCGAGATGCTGCATGCGGCCACCGAGGCGGGCCTCGAGTTCCTCGGCGTGACCGACCACAACAACATCCGGCACCACGCGGAGTACGGATCGGGCGGGAATGGTGCTCCCGTCGTCGTGCCCGGCGTCGAGGTCACGACGTACGGCGGGCACTGGAACGCTTGGGGGACCGATCGGTGGTGGGAATTCCGGACCCCCGAGTCGTCTGCGGTCGAACGGGCGATGGCCGAAGCGGCGGCTGCAGGCGCGTTCGTCAGCGTGAACCATCCGAAGCCGCTCGGCCCGCCCTGGGAGTACCCGACGGTGCGATCGATGCATGCGGTGGAGGTCTGGAATGGACCGTGGGGTCTGAACTCGATCGCCGTCGGCTTTTGGGAAGCGCGTCTCCGCGCGGGGGCACGACTCGCCGCGGTCGGCGGCAGCGATACGCACCTGCTGCGGGCTCGCGATCCGGACCCGCGACACGCGCAGCGTCTCGGTACACCCACGACCTGGGTCGCTGCTGGCCCTCGGCTCGATCGGCACACGATCCTGGAAGCGCTCCGTGGGGCGCGGACGTTCGTCTCGGCGTCGCCGGCGGGGCCGCAGCTGTACCTCGAGCCCGGCGGGGACGGCGTGCGCGTCACCGTGCGTGGCGGACAGGGCGCAGCGATGCTGCTCATCACGGATGTCGGCTCCATCGCGGCGTCGGCCGTTACCGGCATGGACGAATGGACCGAGAGCTACACGGTCCCGCGCGATGCGGCCTACGTGCGCGCGCAGCTTGCGAACGATCGCGGCGAGCTGCAGGCACTCACCAGTCCGCTCTGGCGGCACTAGCATCGGCCCTCGTCGTCGCGCGTACCAGGCGGAGGCCGACCCGGGCGATCACGTCAAGACGGCTGCCCGATTCGAGGTCCTTGACGAATGACCTGAAGAACTAGGTGTCGCCGGTTCAACTCCGGCCCTCGGCACAGAACCCTTTTGCTGGACTTCTTGAGCGTCGATCTACTGAAACAGGGTGTAGCGGACCATGCGAGCCAACCCCTTTTCGCCCTGTCAGAATCGCAAGTGTTAACGGCTCGTCGGCTCGTCGCTGCTGTTCTGGGCAAACCTCGAGGCAAGTAGCAGGCACGGCAAGAGCAAGCTACTCAGCACCAAGACAAGAGTCTGCGGGTCGAGATGGTCAGCCGGGGAGCGGAATTTCTTAGAATTTCCTCGGTTTCTCGACCTACAGGGTGAAATCTCGGCAAAGGGTCTGCAAAGCCATCGTGAGCACATCAGCAATGAGGCGGGGAACGCTGGGAACGCGGCGACACCAGCCAGCGGGGGAACGCAACTCAGTCTAGGCAGCGCAGAACGCCGTGAACAGACTGTTTCTTTTGCGAGCGAGCGCTCAGGATTCGGCGGAGATGATGTCGGTCAGATCCTTCACCACGCCGAGCTGCTTCTTGCGATCGAGCACTCCGATGGGGGTCAGGATCTGGACGCGAACGTAATTGTTGTCGCCATTCACGTTGGCCAGCGCGTCGGGTTCCAGCTCGTGAATGAACGCGGCGGTGTTGTCGTTGAACAGCGGTATCGGCGGCACGCCCTCCCACCGCATCACGGCGGCGGCGAGATCCTTGGCGAGCGCCCTCCTGTCCTTGAATGTTCCCTGCGTCGCGTACACATCGATCATTGGCATCGCGTGGTGCTCCTTCGCCGATTATGACGGCCGTCATATTGGGACCGGCCATACCGTAGCCTATGCTCATCGTCATAGTCAAGGCCAACGAACGATGACCTCGGATAGCCGGGCAAGCATGGTGCGCAGCGCCGCGTCGCTGATTCGCAGCCGTGGCCTGAGCGCGACCTCGTTCTCGGACGTGCTGGCCGACAGTGGCGCCCCCCGCGGGTCGATCTACCACCATTTTCCAAAGGGGAAGGAACAGCTCGCCGGAGACGCGATCCGATGGACCTCGGAACGCGTGGTCGCGCACCAACGGGCGTGCCGCGCGACCACGGCGGCCGGCGTGCTGCGGTGCTTTATCGACATGTGGCGCCAGGTCGTGGTGGCTTCGAACGGCACTGCCGGTTGCGTCGTCGCCGGCACCGCGGTCGATACAGTCGCGGGCGAGCGGGGCTTGATCGATGTCGTCCGCGCCACGTTCGGGTCCTGGGTCGACCTGCTGACCGAACAGCTTGAGGCGGTCGGCGTTCCCACTCGGCGGGCGTCCCGTATCGCGCTCGCCACGCTGGCCGGGATGGAGGGCGCGCTCATCTTGTGCCGCGCCGAGGGAAGCAGCGGACCGCTCGAAACGGTCGCCGCCGAGCTCATGCGGTTGCTGCCGCCCGAGCCGGCAGTGTCCAAGGAACGATCTTCGAGCGGTCAGTAGTCGCGCGTTTTTGTTGACCGGGGAACAATCCTCCGCGGGCGGATGTTCACGTTGGCGAGATGCAGATCGGCGTTGACAGCTTCGCGGCGGCCCTTGGTGACACGAGCCTGGTTGGCAGTCCGGCGGACCGGCTGCGCGACCTCCTGGAAGAGATCGAGCATGCGGACCAGGTGGGACTCGACGTCTTCGGGGTCGGCGAGCATCACCGCAAAGAATTCCTGGACTCCGCTCCTGCGGTCATCCTTGGGGCGGCGGCCGCGCGAACGCAGCGCATCCGCCTGACCAGCGCCGTGACCGTCCTCAGCGCCGCCGACCCGGTGCGGGTGTTCCAAGAATTCGCGAGCCTGGATCTGCTTTCGCAGGGCCGCGCGGAGATGATCGTCGGCCGCGGCTCGTTCATCGAGGCCTTCCCGCTCTTCGGGCACAAGCTGGAGGACTACGACTCGCTCTTCGCGGAGAAGCTCGAGCTCCTGCTGGAGATCCGCGACAACGAGTTCGTGCATTGGTCGGGTAAGCATCGGCCTGCTCTCACCGGACAGGGCGTGTACCCAAGACCGCTGCAGGATCCACTGCCGATCTGGCTCGGCGTTGGCGGCACCCCCGGTTCGTTCGCCCGTGCGGGCGCGCTCGGCCTTCCGCTGATGGTCGCCATCATCGGTGGCGAGACGCGGCGCTTCCGGCCGCTCGTCAATCTCTATCGCGAGGCGGGCCGTCTGGCCGGCTTCGGACCCGATCGTTTGAAGGTCGGCGTGCATGCCCTCGGTTACATCGCGCCCACGGCGAAGGAAGCTGCCGACGACTTCTTCCCCGGCTACCTCCGGGCGTTCAGCGACATTGGAAAGGAACGCGGTTGGGCGCCGCCTACCCGTGCTCAGTTCGACGCGCAGCTCACGCCCGACGGCGCCCTGCTGATCGGCACGCCCGAGGAGATCGTCGACAAGGTCATTCGACACAGCGAGGCGCTGGGCGGCATCTCGCGCATCACGTTCATGATGAATGCCGCGACGCTGCCGCACCAGAAGCTGATGAGCGCGATCGATCTGCTCGGCAGCCGCGTCGCCCCAGCCCTGCGCAAAGAGTTCGCGTCGGCCGCTGCCTAGATCGGCGCGAGCCGCCGATCGAACCGAGCGCGCACCTCCTCTGCACGCGCTCCAGCCGCGGATTCGGCACGCGTGGCGTCACCCGCAGCCGATCGCCGAGTCGGTGGTCACGGAAGAACGGCTCGTAGGCCGACAGGAGCTTTTGGACGACCGAGTTGTCCACTTCCTTGCCCTCGTAGTCCCACATCTGTTCGTGGCAACCGAGATGCGAGAAGGCGTAATACGCCTCGCGGATCTCGTCGTCGGCGCTCATCACCGGATCGCGGGCGAAGATCGGCATAGCGACGTTATCCGGGTGCTGGGTGCTCATCGTCCGAGGAGCGGCCGTCGCAGCGCCGGTGACAGCGGTCACGCCGTCAGTGTGGAGATCGAGCCGCGCGACGGGTAGTGCGGTCGCGCAACTGTGTGCATCGCGCACTGTTCACCGGCGCTCTACGTCCCCGCGAGGCGTCGGACCAGCTCGACCGTCGCCGGGTCGAGCCGTCGCGTCGTCGCGACGGCCGCGGAGAGCGTGGAGACATCCAGTCCTCCGCCGCGCGCGACCGGAAGCACGCCGCGCCGGCCCGCGCTGACGAGGTCCACGGCTCTCGTTCCAAAGCGTGTTGCCCAGATGCGGTCGATCGCGGTGGGGGAGCCGCCGCGCTGCAGATGGCCGAGCACGACCACGCGAGCCTCTATGCCGGTGCGCTCTTCGACGTGGCGCGCGAGGACGGCACCGATCGCGCGCTGGTCAAGGCGGGCGTGGCCGAAGGCGTCCTTGTCGATCGTGGCCTCGGCTGCGAGCCCAGCGATCTCCACGGCCTCCGCCACCACAAGAATGATGTCGTCGGTGCCGCGTTCCTTCAGACGACGCACGGCACCGATGACCTCTGCGCTGCTGGTGGGGATCTCGGGAACGAGGATCAGATCGGCGGCGCCAGCGAGGCCCCCGTACGCGGCGACCCAGCCGGCATCGCGGCCCATCGCCTCGACCACCATCACCCGGTGGTGCGCGCTCGCGGTCGTGCGAAGCCGGTCAAGCGCGTCGGTCACCACGCTCACCGCCGTGTCGAAGCCGATGCAGTAGTCGGTCTCGGCGAGATCGTTGTCGACCGTCTTCGGGACGCCGACGACGGCGATGCCCTGTTGGTGAAGCCAGTCAGCGACGCTGAGCGTGTCATTGCCGCCGATCGCGACGAGCGCGTCGAGCCGAAGCGCTTTGAGCTGCTCAAGGCAGGCCCGCCGATGCGCGTCGTCCTTGCGCGGATCGGTGCGTGAGGTTCCGAGGATGGTGCCGCCCTCAGAGAGGATGTGTGCGACGTCGCGTACCGAGAGCGGGCGGGCGCGACCGTCGATCAGGCCGGCCCAGCCATCCGCGATGCCATGGACCTCGTGCCCGAGGGCCGTCGCGCGCAGAACGACCGCCCGGATGGCGGCGTTCAGGCCGGGCGCGTCACCTCCGCCGGTGAGGACACCGATCCGCATCGAAGAATCCTAAGAGCCCGAGACCGAATCGAAGTCGTTCGCGGTCAGCCACTGCGCGCGACGAGGAGCTCGCGGAGCCCGGTCCGCTACTTCTTCCGCCCGGGTTTGGGCTTCAGCGGATCGCGCTTCTTGCCGCCGCGGCCGTAGCCGCCTCCCGGCGGGTTCGTGCCACGACCGCTGCGTGATGGGCTCGGCTTCTTGATCGGCATCAGTTCCTCCTCCGGCGAGGGACCGATGCTATCAACGACCTCCCACGCGGGAGCCAGATGCGCGTGCGGCGACTGAACGTAAGTCGTAGCGCTGGCGTATTACTTAGATGTGACGTCGATCCGCGAACAGGCGCTCGCGCCGCTGTCGCGTGCGGACGCGGAGCACCTGTTGCCGGCCCTGTCGGTCGGACGTGGGACGCTCGAACGCCGGGTCCTGCGGGCACGTTGCCTGACCTGCGTCGAGTCCTTCGACGTGGCCTGGGCCGAGCTCTCGGCCTGCAATGGTCAGGTCAAGGATCCACTGCTCGCAGCGCGGATCGCGGTCGATCTCGTCCATCTCGCGTACTACCTCGTCCGGTGGGACGAGGTCGAGCCGCTCGCCCGCCAAGCCGCACGACAGGCCGCCGCCGATCCGTTGCTGCTCGCGGAGTTGCGCCTCGCGCTCTCGCTGAACCGGACCTCAGCGAACGAGATCACGGCGGCGCTCACGGAGGCCCGCTGGGGGGAAGACGCCCTCGCAGCCGCACCGCGTGGTCGAGCGAAGGACCTCGTGAGCGCCCGGCTGCAGCGGCAGCTCGCGCACCTGCTCGCGCACACCGGCGACTACGTCGGCTCGGAGGCCGCAGCCGACGCGACCGCCCGGTTCGCGTTGCGGGTCGGCGATCCGTGGGAATCGGCGTGGGCGACGTACACCGGCGGTTTCGCGAAGTGGTACGCCGGGAAGAACGACGCCGCCGTCGATGCGTTCGCCAAGGCCGAAGAGGGTCTCCGCTCGTACGGCACGTCGGCCTGGCGCTACACCCTCCTCTGCCTCGCGCGTGCCCGGATGGAGCGCGGAGAGATCGCCACCGGTGATCGCCTGAGCCGACAGAGCGCGGCGGGTGCCGAGGAGGACATCGCGCACATCGCCCTGCTCCGTGGCGAGGCCGAGGTCGCGGAGCGGATCCTCGCGCGTGCGCCGAAAGGGTATCCGGCCGATGAACACTTCCGCGACTTCGTGCGCGCGATCGTGAAAGGCCGCCGAGGAGATCCGCGCGGAGCGGTCCGGCTGCTCGACGACGTCGCGAAGGAGTTCGAATCGCGCGGCATGGGCCATTGGGCGCTCGGGGCGAGCGTGCATGCCGCGTTCAACCGGGAGGCAGTCGTTCGCGGCGGCGGCAGCGCGCGCGCGGTGCAGCTGGTCCGGGACATCGGGGTCCGCGGTGGCGAAGGGTTCGCGTACTACCTGCCTGACGTCGCCGCCTGGCTGGGGCGTGCCGCGGAGGTCGACGCCGAGGCTCCTCGCGTCGCCCGCGTGCTGAAGGTCCGGGGCGACGCGGCGGTCCGGCTCGCGAGGAGCGACTCCGCCTCCGCCGTCGCGGCGTCCGCGCTCGACGAGGCCACCTTCTACCTTCGGGCCGTGGGGCTCACCTGGCGCGAGATCGGCGTGCTGCACGAGATCGAGAAGCTGCAGACCGAACAGACGCAGCTCGAGCGGAGCGAGCTCGCGAAACGGCTCGGCCTGTCGCCTGAGACGCTTCGGGTCCACATCACGCGGATCCGCGCGAAGCTCGACGTCGGCGATCGCCGCGGCGATGCCGTCCTCCTCGAGGCGGCGCTGGCGCGCAGACCGGTCGCGTAGATGCGATCCGCGGCTAACGGCGGTCGAGGGCCATCGCGGCTCGCGTGAGCGGCCCGTAGCTCCCAGTGGGGTCGATCGCGCGGTCGCGCTGAAATCGGCTCACCGCGTCGCGTGTGGCCGGACCGAAGTAGCCCGTCACGACATCGATGTAGCCGAGCGTGCGCAGATCGCGCTGCAGCTGCGCGACGTCGGCTGAGGTCACCCCGAAGGCGAGATTCGCGCCCGCCGCGCCCGACGGGGTACGAGCGAGCGATCGCCCGAGGGCCGCCGCGGTCAGCGGCCCGTAGAAGCCGGTCCCTGGAACGCCGCTCGCGGCCTGGAACGACCGGAGCGCGGTCAGCGTGCGCGGACCGAACGTCCCGTCGCCGAGCAGCACCGTCGATCGCGTCAGCCATCGGAGGTACGCGAGATCCCATTGCAGGAGCGCCACGGACGGCCCGATCGTGCCGGTGCCGAACCCGGCCGCGGGTACGCAGCCTCCGGCGTCGCAGGCTACCGCGCCGGGGTCCGCCGCCGCTGTCGCCACGCCTCCCGCGCATCCGCGGACGAGGCTCATGTAATAGGACCAATCCCACGTGGGTCCGGGATCGGTGTGATCGGTGCCTGGTACTTCGCTGTGGCCGATGATGTGTGCGCGATCCCCCGGGATCCCGTAGCGCCTCGTGATGGCGCAGACGAGCGTCGCGGAGCTCTGGTACTGCGCGGCGGTGTAGGCGATCCCGTGAGCGGGATCGAACTCGTGCTCGATGCCGATCGCGCCGCGATTGAAGCCGCGGACGTGGAACGCGGTGTCAGCCTCCGCGACCATCTGGGTGATCTCGCCGTCGCTTGCCCGGATGACGTAGTGGGCACTGAGTCCCGAGCTCGGATCTTGGAACCACGAGAGCGCGCCCGCGTACGGCCCGTCGGTCGCGTGGATGACGATCGTGCCGATGGACTGGCCGCCGCGGCCCGGCGTGTAATTCGCGGCCGCGGCCGGGAGCCAACGCAGTGGCGGATACCAGGAGGGGGGAGCTGCGGCGGCTGGCCGCGCGGCGGCGAGCAGCAGACCCACGGAGACCATCGCAACGAACAGCGGACGCACGGGTGCGAAACCATATCCGGTCGCGTCCCAGGGCGAACAGGGCGACGAACGTACCGGGAGGCAGGACCGTGAATCGGCTGGTCGCCCGCCTGGCACCCAACCGCGAACGCCGTTGGGTGACGGCAACGACGTAGCCTGACGCGAGTGGCGCCGAGCTTCGAGCGGGCAGGCTCCCGGCGCACGCTGCTGTGGCTCGTCGCGCTCAAGATCGTCGTCCTCGTCCTCTTCTTCGACCCGGGCGGGGATGTGCCGTTCGACCTGCCCAAGTCGTTGGCCAGCCGGGCCATCGAGTGGGTCATCGGTGCAGTGCTCGTGTTCGCGCTGCTCACCTACGGGCGAGGCATCGTCCCGCGGATCCGGCTCCACGCCGCGGTCGCCGCGCTCGCGCTCGTGTCGGCCGTCGCGGCGCTCTTCGCGGCGGAGCCGTACATCGCGATCTTTGGGGAGCTGGACCGCTATCTCGGGCTCACGTTCCTCGTGGACATGGTGATCCTCTATCTCGCCGTCGCCGTCGCGGTGCGCTCGACGAGGGACGTCGCGGTGCTGCTCGGCGCGATCGCGGCCGCGGGTGCCGTCGCAGGCAGCTACGCGATCGCGCAGGCGCTCGGGGTGGATCCGTTCGCCTGGGCGGCGGATCCGCGGGGCCGGCCGTTCGCGACGTTCGGGAACCCGGACCAATTTGGCCACTTCATCAGCGTGCTGTTCGGCGTCGCGCTGGGCATGGCCCTCGGAGCGACCTACCGGCGCCTGCGGTTGATCGCGGCGGCGGGTGCGCTTGCGG
>JALYLX010000115.1 GCA_030773995.1 Chloroflexota bacterium | reverse complement strand
GTGCGGGATCGATCCCGGGGAACGGAGGGAGCGGCTGTCCCGGCCAGCTCACCGGAAAGACCGCCTTGTTATTCAGATGGAAGCTGCCGTCGGTCGCTTTCACTACGAAGTCGACCGCATCCGAGGGCGCGTTGAAGCTTATCGTGTGGCCGACGACGATCTGCCAGGTCACGGTACCGCCGGTCGCGACGCTGATGGTCTTCGGGAAGAAATCGGAGACGAACCCTTCGTGGACAGCGGGATCGCCGGTCCCGGCGATGACACCGCCCGCTGGCGGGGCCGCCTTCGCTTGTCCGACCGCCGGTTGCAGGCTCTGCACGAGTTTGTCGAGCTGAGCAGTCGCCTGCGCTTTCACTTCGTCGGGCGATGCGACCTTCTCCCCGGCCTCGATCACCGTCAGCTTCCCGAGCATCTCAGGACCGTGGAATAGGCAGATGAAGCTGTAGGTCCCTGGCTTAACGGTGCTCGCAAGCTTCACCGAGAAGACCGCCCGCCCGGGGATGAAGCCGCTGTTGTAGAAGGTGCTCGTGCCCGTGAACTCCGGCTGCCGCTGTTGCTCTTTCGAGCACGCGTCGCGGGCGGGCGGATCGCCGCTCGCGAGGAAGCACGACTGCATCGCCGACTGCCGCAGGTCGATGCTGCTCGGCAGCTGGCCGGCCAGCGCCGGCGGGACCTTCAGCACGGCGGATGGAGGAGGACCGGGCGGAGCGTCCTTCGGGATCTTTGCGATCGCGGCGAGGGCGTCCTCGACCAGTGTGCCGAACGTGACGGTGTGAGGCTCTCCGCGGTCCACCGCCGTGAAGCGGACGGTATCGCCGGGATGCACCCGTAGCTCCCTCGGGAAGTACGCGAAAGCGGCTAGGTTGAATGCGGGCGTCGAAGCGTCCACCTGAACGTCGTAGGTCGCCCCGGCCGTCCCCGGCCCGCCTTGCGGCACCGCGGGCCCCGAGGCGGTGCATCCCGCCACGACGGCGACGCCGACCAACGTGGCTAACCAGCTTCTCACGGCGACCGCAGCCTAAAGGCGGCGGCGCACGGTGGCTAGGCCTGCCGTTCGAGGGTCATGAGCGTGATGTCATCCTCCTGCTCCCAACCAGGCCCGGTCATATGCCGAAGCCGAAGCAGCAGGAGATCGATGAACTGCCGCCCAGCCGGCCCGTGCGCGAGGATCTCCATCAGCCGCGGCTCGCCGAACATCTCGCCATCCCTACGCGCCTCGGTGATGCCGTCGGTGTAGAAGATGGCGCGGTCCCCGAGCGCGAGCGTGACCTCCTTCTCCTCATAGTCCGATCCAGGGATGAGACCGAGCGGCATGCCGCACGCCTTCGCTTCCACGACGCCTGTCTGCGTGCGCACGTATGGGATCGGATGCCCGGCGTTGGCGAAGGTCAGCGTCCCGGTCGCCGGGTCGAGCACGGCGTACAGACAGGTCACGAACTTCCCCGGCGGGATCTCCTCGCAGATCCGGTCGTTGACCCGGCCGAGCACGCTGCTCGGGCTCGTCCACAGCGGCGCCTCCGCGCGCAGTGTGCTGACGGTCGCCGCCATGAGCAAGGCCGCGCCGACGCCGTGACCGGTGACGTCGCCGACGATGAGTCCCATTCGGCCGTCAGGCAGATAGATGAAGTCGTAGAAGTCGCCCCCAATGTCCGCCGCCGGCTGGTAGTACGTTTCGATCCCGTACCCCGGCGGTGCTTGGACGGCCTTCGGGAGGAGCGCGGTCTGGATCTCGCTCGCGATGCGCAGCTGCTCGTTCATCCGGTCAAGCGCCAGGCGCATGTGTTCTTGCTCTCGTTGTTCGAGGCGACGGACCCGCTGAAGCGCAATGGCGACGAGGTAGCTCGTGAGCAGCAAGACCGCCACGAGGACGAGGCGGCTGACGAGAAGCTGACCAAGGACCTCATCCACCGATCTCTGCAAAGAGGCGGTCGAGCGCTCAGCGACCACGTGCCAACCCAACGGGTCAAGCTCGACCGTGGAGACGAAGTGCTCGCCTCCGCCGAACGGGTCGGCCGCCTCTTCGGTCAGGAGCCGATGCGCGAGCGCGGCGGACACCACCGGGTCGGCCGCGAGATCGCGACCTCGCTCGGCGCCCGGAGACGTTGCCCGCACGATGAGCTTGCCGGCGCGATCCACGAGGTAGATCTCGTCGGCGGAAGCGAGGAGCGGCGCGACCCATGCCGCGATCCGTGAGGGGTCGAGCTCGCCGACGAGCGCACCGCTGAACGGACCTTCTCTGCCGCGTGGGCTCAGCACGGCGACGGAGATCGATACGGTCTCCGTGTTGCTCGCTTCGGATCGATAGAGGTCGGAGTACAGCGCGCTCTCCGCCCGCAGGTTGGCCTTCCGCAGCGCGGAGAGGAAATCATGCTGAGCGACCTGCTTGCCGACGAGCGACGGGTCGGGCGGGTCGAGCGAAACGATGTTCAGGGAGCGGTCGAGCGCGACCAAGCGAATGATATCGGCCGTCATCCGGCGCCGAAACGTGCGGAGGAGGTCGTCCACCCGAGCGGCGTCGTTCTCCTCGAGGGCCGAACGGAGGTCGCTGATGGAGATCGCGAGCGAAAGCTGCTCGAGGATGCCTTCGACGTCAACGCTCACCGCATCGCCGGCGCGCGCGGCAACGGCGGCCGTTTCTTTCAGCTGCTCGGCGCGGAGACGCTGCCGGGTCGTGTCCGCGGAGAGCTGGCCTAGAACGAGGATGGGGAGCCCGACGACGACGGCGACGAGCGCGACGACCCTCCACGGTCGCGCGAACAGCCAGTCCATGCTCGGGACGCGCCACCGCCCCCTCAATTGGTGACCTTCACCGTTCCCTCCATGTCCGGGTGCAGGAGGCACTTGTAGCTATACGTGCCGGGCTCGCTGAAGGTGACCCGATAGATCCGCGGCCCTGGATCGGCGTCGATGAGACCGGAGCTACGGAAGCCCCGGCCGTTCCACACTCCCGACTCGATGATCCGCGGACCACCTCGCCCTCCGGCAGTCGGATCCGCTGACTGCTCCGCAGCCAGAAGCCGCGGATTGAGCGCCCAGCTGCGATCAGAGGCCCTTACCACCAGGCCAACGGCGTCCTGCGGCGCGTTGAAGCTGATGGTGTGGAAACCCGTGATGCTCCAGCTCACCGGCTCGCCGCGCCGCGCGGTGAGCTCCACGGGTCTGAACACCGTCGCCTGCGTATGCGCGATGCCGGGTGCGGATACACCCGAGACGATGGTGCCGTTCGGCCGGTCGCGCGCGGCTCCAGCGACGAGCGGCTCGAGCTGCCGGACAACGAGGTCGAGGTCCGCGGTGCCGCGAGCAACGACCTCCGAAGGGCTGGCCACTGACCGGCTGTTCTCCTCCAGCACGATGCGCCCGGACATGTCCGGGCCGTGAAGGAGGCAGATGAAGCCATAGGCGCCAGGTCTCATCGACGCGGCGAGGCGCACGGCGAAGATGTCGCCACCAGCAAGGTAGCCACTATTGAAGAGAGTTTGACCGCCAGTCAGGTCCGGCTGGACCTGCTGCTCGGGCCGACACCCGTCTGGGCCCGGCGTGGGCCCGCGATCCACGAAGCAGGGCAACGTCGCCGTCCGGCCGAGAGAGCTCAGCGGCTCGCCGAGGAGCACAGGCGGCAACCCCAAGGACTCGAGCGTGGGTCGCTGTGCGCCCGGCGGCAACTTCGCGAACGTCTCGAGCGCGGCGTCCACGAGCTTCCCGAATGTGACCGTGTGAACCTCACCGCGATCGATGGCCGTGAATCGGACGGTGTCGCCCGCGTGTACTGCGATCTCGCGCGGGAAGAAGACGCTGGCGGCAAGACTGAACGAGCTGGCCCGTGCGTCGATCTGGACATCGAAGACCTTCGGCGGCGCCGGCACGGGCGCCGCGCAGGCGATGATGAGCCCAAGGGACGTCGCCAAGACTCCGACCCGGCTCACATGCTGGTGCAGGACGATATTCACCTCACTTCTCGCAGTCAGAGGCTGGCGTACGCCGACCCTACAGTTACACCGACCGCTCTCGAGTCCGTCTGACCACGCGTCGGTGCTCGCGTTTTTCGAGTATGGCCTTGCTCGCAGGGAATGTAGTTGCGGGCTGGTCAGCTGGCTAGGCTGCGGCGCTGCACGCCGCGCGCAACGGCCTGACCGCCAGACACGACCGACGCGGACAAGATCGCCGAGTCGATGAGGCACAAACGACGAGACTCGGCACCGCCGGTTCGAAACCGGGCCTCCTGCACCTGCGGTTGCATGGCGAAGGGTAAGCGGCCGTAGGTCGGCGCATCCGTCAAGCGCGCGAACGACGTGGTATGTCCCAGACGCACCGTCAAGCACATCGGACGCATCGTCAAGAAGAGCCTCGGGTAGACCGTACCGGACGCACTTCGAACGCTCCCACCGGATCACGCGACACGGTCTGCTTGACTTGCTGATCAGCTGCCAGCAGGAGGTGGAAGACCTCGCCGCACTGCTTGCAGACGAACGCACGGCGGCATTCCTCCCGAGACACGTGTAGCCCGGAGGGGATTCGAACCCCTGACCTCTTCCTTGAAAGGGAAGCGCCCTAGACCGCTAGGCGACCGGGCCGCGAGGACTCAATTATCCGCTCCTATGCTCCGGCGGTGCCGCCCCAGTTCAAGACGATCATCGAGCCGTTCCGCATCCATTCAGTGGAGCCACTCAAGCTCACGAGCGAGGACGAGCGCCGCACGAAGATCCGCGAGGCTGGCTTCAACCTCTTTAACCTCCGCGCGGAGGACGTCCTCATCGACTTCCTCACCGACTCGGGCACCGGCGCGATGTCGCGCGATCAGTGGGCGGCGATCCAGCATGGCGACGAGAGCTACGCCGGCTCGCCATCGTGGTTCCGCTTCCTCGCCGCGGTCCAGGAGCTCTTCCCGTTCAAGCACGTGATCCCGACGCACCAAGGCCGCGCCGCGGAGCGCATCCTCTTCTCGGCGATCGCAGGTCCTGGCAAGGTCATCCCGAACAACACCCACTTCGACACGACGCGCGCGAACATCGAGGCGACCGGCGCGGACGCCGTGGACCTCGTCATCCCCGAGGGCCGCAAGCCCGGGCTGGTGCACCCGTTCAAGGGGAACATGGATCTTGCCGCGCTCGAGGCGCTGCTGGGGGCGCGCGCGAAGGACGTCCCGGTCGTCATGGTCACGATCACGAATAACTCCGGCGGTGGCCAGCCGGTGTCGCTCGAGAACCTGCGCGGTGTGCGGAAGATCTGCGACCGGTACGGCGTGCCGCTGTTCCTCGACGCGTGCCGATTCGCGGAGAACTCCTGGTTCATCAAGACGCGCGAGAAGGGCTACGCCGACAAGGCGGTGCCGGACATCGTCCGCGAGATGGCCGCGCTCGCGGACGGCATGACGATGAGCGCCAAGAAGGACCCGATGGGGAACATCGGCGGCTGGCTCGCGATGAACGATGACGCCCTCGCCGAGCGCTGCCGCAATCTCTTGATCCTCACCGAAGGCTTCCCAACCTACGGCGGGCTGGCGGGCCGCGACCTCGAAGCGATCGCGCAGGGCTTGAAGGAGTGCGTCGAGCCGGACTACCTCCGCTACCGCATTCGCTCGACCGAATACCTCGCCGACGCGATCGAGCGCGCGGGCGTGCCGATCGTGAAGCCGGCCGGCGGTCACGCCGTGTACATCGACGCGGGGACGATGCTCGCGCACATCCCGCCGCTCGCCTACCCCGCCCAGGCGCTGTCGGTCGCGCTGTACGAGGCCGGCGGCATCCGTACGGTCGAGATCGGCAGCGTGATGTTCGGGAGGCACCCCGACGGAAGCGAGACGCCCGCCGCGATGGAACTGGTGCGCATGGCGATCCCCCGCCGCACGTATACCCAGAGCCACATCGATTACGTCATCGAGGTCGTCGCCGAAGTCGCAAAGCGTGCACCGTCGCTCCCCGGCTACAAGATCGTCTCCGAGCCGGCACAGCTCCGGCATTTCACCGCGCGCTTCGCGCCGCTCTAAGCGATCCCGACGATCCTCGCCACGGCCCGCAGGGACGCACGCGTCTTCGCGTCGACCCGTGGCGCGGACCGCTCGATGATCCGCACCGCCCGGGACACGTGCAGGTCGTTCTCGAGCGCCGCAAGCGCGCCGCGGGTGACGGCGTCGCGGCCGAGCGGACCGATCGGACCGCGCCCGAACACATCGGTGAGCGCCTTGATCCGGAGTCGTGCGCGGTCGAGCAGTGCCTCGTCGTGGTCGAACCGCCTTCGGTAGTGCCGCTCCAGGAGGTACAGCCGGAGCGCCCGTGGGTCGGTGACCTCGAGCACGTCGCGGACGAAGACCATGTTTCCGTCGGACTTCGACATCTTCTTCCCGCCGAGCTCCATCGCACCGACGTGGACCCACGTGTGCGCGAAGGGCCGCTTGCCGGTCGCCATCTCGGATTGGGCGATCTCGTTCTCGTGGTGCGGGTAGACCAGATCCGCGCCCCCGCCGTGGATGTCGATCTGATCGCCGAGGTGGTGACGGATCATCGCCGAACACTCGAGGTGCCAGCCGGGGCGGCCACGACCCCAGGGGCTCGGCCACGTCGGACCGTCGTCGACGATGCGCCACAGGGCGAAGTCGCGGGGATCGCGCCGTCCGGGATCCTCGAGCTTCGCGTCATCTTGTCCGGCGAGGATGCGTTGCATCGCTGCGGCGGAGAGGCGCGACAGCTCGCCGTAGTGCCTGTCCGCCGCGACCGGGAAGTACAGACCGCGCGGGAGTGCATACGCGGCGTCACGCCGTTCGAGATCCCGGATGAGCCCGAACATCGCCGGCAGCTCCCGGGTGGCGTGACACAGCACATTCGGACGCCGCCATCCCAGCCGCTTCATGTCGGCAAGATACGCACCTTCCTCTCGCTTCCCGAGCTCGCGCCACCCCACGTTGTCGCGCGTGGCGCGCTGCAGGATCGACTCGTCGATGTCGGTGACGTTCTGCACGTACCGGACGGGGTGGCCGGTCGCCTCAAGGAGCCGCGTGATCAGGTCGAACGTGAGGAACGTGCGAGCGTGGCCGAGATGCGTGGTGTCGTAGGGCGTCACCCCGCAGACGTACATGGCGACCTCGCGGCCGCGGGCCCGAACGGGGACGATCGCGCGGCGGCGAGTGTCGTAGAGGCGGAGCACGCGCTCTGGACGATATCCTCGCGACCGGTGCTCCGTTTGCCGGCCGAACACGATGCGCTCGCGACGCTCGAGCGCGTCGCGTCGCCGCCGACCGCGCCGTACCACGAGTGGCGCGCGCTCGATGCGATCGCCGCCGAGCTGAAGCGACTGGGCCTAACGCCGCGGCGCGACGCGTACGGCCAGCTCTCCGTGCACGTGACGCGCGGCTCGCCCAAGCGCGCGCTCGCGTTCGTCGCGCACACCGATCATCCCGGCTTCGAGCTCATCGAGGTGAGCGGCACGCGGGGGCGCGCGCGCTTCCGCGGAGGCATCGATCCGGCGCACTTCCGCTCGTCGTTCCCGGTCATCATCCACCGCGATGGCCTGGAGGAAGGCCATCGCGGGACGGGCGTCGACTACGTGCACGATCCGGTGCTCCCCGACTGGTCGGCCGGATACTGCGAGATCCGAGGGACGCAACCGCTGGCGATCGGCGATTGGGCCGTGCTCGACCTACCGGCATTCGAGCGGAAGGGCAACGAGCTGCATCTCCGGAGCGCCGATGATCTCGCCGGATGCGCCCTGATCCTCTCCACGCTCCAAGCCCTCGTAGATGAACCGCGCCCGTTCAGCGTGCACGCGGTCTTCACGCGGGCCGAGGAGCCCGGGTTGTTCGGCGCGCGGCTGGTCGCCGAGGATGGCGGCATCCCAAAAGACACGTACGTCGTCTCAGTGGAGGCGAGCAACTCGCGTTACGCGCCGGCGGGCGCGGGGATCGTCGTTCGGGCCGGCGATTACCACAACACGTTCAGCAACGAGGCCGAACGGTACCTGCGCGTCGCGCAAGAACGGCTCGCGGACCGCGGGATCCCGACACAGCGGCGGCTCCTCCCGGGTGGCACCTGTGAGGCGTCTGCATTCGTGCGGCTCGGGTGGACCGCGACGGGCATCGCGCTGCCGAACACGGGCTACCACAACGCGGGCGCTGACGGCACGCTCGTGGCGGAGATGATCCGCGTCGAGGACCTGCTCTCCGGTATCGCGCTCTCCGCGGAGGCCGCGGTCGCCGCCGGGGCCGACGAAGCGGAATCCTGGTGGCCTGATGTGGCCGTCGTTCCCGAGGAAATACGCGAACGGCTCGCCCGGTCGGCGAGTATTCACAACAGAGACGTATCGGCCTCTTGACGCGTTCACGCCCAGGTGTAGAACAGGAGGCGGAGCTCCACGCGAGACCGACGAATCACATCGGAGGTCGAATGGTTCGGATCCATCTTCGCTACGAGGTCCTCGAAGTCGATCGATGACGCCCCCGGCGGAAGGGGGCCTGTCGATCGGGGACGCCGGCCACGAAGTTGCGTAAGGCGAGACCACCGTCAAAGGTGTCTCCCAACATGAGGCCGGATGCCCGGCCAGCACTTTGACATGGAACGGCGTCCCCTCGCGGACCTGAATGTCTGAAAGATCACAGAGGCCCTCGCTACGGCGAGGGCTTTCTGTTGTCTAGGCTCTGCAGTCGATGGACGAGACGCTCGAGAGCGAATGGCAATGGTTCCGCCGCTCGATCCGGGACTCGCTCCTCCGCCCGAGCCGCTTCGCCGCGAGCCTCGCCCGCGAGCACTACGGCCTGGCCGGGGTCCTTGTCGCGCTCCTCGCGGGCATCGCGCTTTCGGTGTCGATCGATTCGCTCGTCCTCGCGTCGAAAGGGCTCAGCGTGCCGGACTTCACGAGCCGGGTCCTCATCGACGCGCTGCTCCTCGGGATGCGGCTCACGATCGTCGCGGCGCTCGTGTCGGGCGCGGTCGCGCTGTTCATGCGCCTTGTGCGCCACGCCGACCTGTCGATGGATCAGGCGTTCACCGCCCTGACATTCGCGCTCACGCCCCTCTTTCTCACGCCCCTCGTCGCCGCGGCCCTGGCGATCCTGCCCGAGCTGCTCCCTGTCGTCGGCGTGCTCGCGGTCGGGCTCGTCGTGCGGTTGCTCTACGGGCTCTTCGCGAACCTGCGACCGCTTGCGCCCCTGGCCCTTGCGCTCGCGGCGGTCGCGATCGTCGTGGTGAGCGTGCCGCTGACGCTGCCGGACCAGGTGTCGCGGATCGAATACACCGCGCTCACGTACCAGCCATCGCTCGCGGCGCCGATCGCCGCAGCCGCACCGGCAGGCGGTACGCCGATGAAGGGCGACGGGTTCGACCTCACCTTGCCGTCGCGCTGGAAGGAGGTCCATCTCGGGATCGCCGGTGAGCTCGCGCGATATGAGACGGATACCGACGTGCTGGTCGTGATGCGCGCGACCGGAAGCGCCCTCGTCACGCCCGACGGTTACGCGGAGAATGTCGCCCTCGTGTGGCGCCGCGGTCTGGACCAAAAGAGCTCGAGCCGTTCGATCGTCCGGAGCGGCGACCTGCTCCTGCTCGACGATACGTACCGCGGCACGGTCGACGGCCGGCCGGAGCTCCTCCGGCAGTTCACGACCGTCACCGGCACGCAGGGAATGGCGCTCCTGTTCCGCTACATCGAGCCGGACGAGGCGAAGGTCACGAACGAGTCCACGTCGATCGCGGCGTCGTGGCGGGTCCGACACCCTTAGGCGAGCGCGACCTCGCGCACCCAGCCGTCGCGGACGCGGAACGCTCTGACCTCAGGCGTCGGGTCGCGGAGCGACACGAGTACGTAGAACGCATCGGGGTAGTGGGCCTCCGCACGATCCGTCGGTGAGGGGTATGGCTGCGTCACGGGATGGCTGTGGTAGATGGCGATGAGCTCCTCGCCGCTCGCCTCCATCTCCCGGAAGGCGCGCAGCTGCTCGCGCGGGTCGATCGAATACCGCGTGACTGGCGCGGGATGCGCATTGACGCAACGGATGACGCGCGTCGGACGCGCGTCGCGGCCGGCGATGAGCCCGCACACTTCCTTCGGCGCGTCCGCCCGCGCGTGCGCGACGATATCGTCGCGCAGCGCCGGGGGGAGCTCGAGCCGCTCCGTCAGCGGCCGCCTGCCATCGCCGGGATCACCATGACCTCGCTGCCATCCGGCACCGCGGTACCGAGGCCGCCCGAGCTTCGCGCGTCGGTGTCGCCCACGTAGACGTTCACGTAGGACCGGATACCGCCGCGGTCATCAAGCACCCGCTCGCGAAAGCCGGGATGCCGGCGGTCGATGTCCGCGAACACGTCGGCGAGCGTCGTCCCGGAGGCTTGGATCTTCGTTTCGCCGCCCACCGCGTCGCGCAGCGCGCCCGGTAGCCGAACGGTCACCGCCATGTCATCACTCCCACATCGGCGTCGAGAGATAACGCTCCCCGCCATCAGCCACTAACGCTACGACCAGGCCTTCGTGTTCCCGCGCGACCTGCACGGCCACCGCGACGGCGCCGCCGCCGGACGGGCCGCTGAAGATCCCCTCCTCGCGCGCCAGCCGCTTCGCCACCGCAAGCGCGGCGTCCGTGCCGATCGCCCGGTGCTCGTCGGCGACCGCCTCGTCCCAGATCGGCGGGCGGAGGGCCGTGGCCATGTGCTTCCACCCTTCGATGCCGTGCAGCGCGTCATCCGGCTGCACCGCGATGATGCGCACGCCCTTCGGGCGCAGCGCCCGCGACGTACCGACGATCGTCCCGGAGGTGCCGACGCCGGCGACCAGGTGCGTGATCCGGCCTCCGGTCTGCGCCCAGAGCTCGGGGCCGGTGGACTCCTCGTGGGCCAGCGGATTCGCCGGATTCGCGTACTGGTCGACGTAGACGTAGCGCGGATCCATCGCCAGATGCCGGGCCGCGAGGATCGCCCCATCGCTGCCGGCCAGCGGATCCGTGAGCGTCAGCGTCGCCCCGAACGCCGCGGCGATGCGCTTGCGTTCGGCGGACAGCTTGTCCGGCATGCACAGCTCGACCTGGTGGCCGCGCACGGCGCCCACCAGGGCGAGCGCGACACCCGTGTTGCCGCTGGTCGCGTCAAGGATCGTCTTGCCATCGAGGTCCAGGCGCTGCTCCGCGTCGAGAACCATCCACAGCGCAGCGCGGTCCTTCACGCTGCCGCCAGGGTTGAACGACTCGAGCTTCGCCCAAAGCTCGCCGCGCAGACCGGCGCCGATGCGGCGCAGCGGGACGAGGGGCGTGTCGCCGATGGAAGCGAGGATCGTGCCCGCGACGAGCGCACGAACCCGCTCACGCGTGAGCCGGGTCAGGCTTTGACGCTCTCCAGCGCGCGACGCGCCAGGCGGAGGGCCTCCTCGCCGTCGCCGGCCTCTTCGGCGGCGTGAGACCAGCGGTCGAAGATCATGCGGAGCAGATGCGGCGCGCGCTCCTCGGCGAGCTGCCGCGCTTCCTGGAACGACTTGCGGGCAGCGGTCCCGTTGGTCTTCATCTTCAGCTCGCCGATGAGGACCATCCCGCGGACCTGGGCGTCGATCTGCTCGACCTTCTTCGCGAACTTCAGCGCGTCTTGGGCCAGGGTCATCGCTTCTTCGGCGTCGCTTTTCGCCATGATCTCTGCCTCGGTCGTTTTGATCGAGGCGAGCGTCGTGTCACGGTGGATCTCTTGCGCGATTCGCGCCGCCCGCGCAAGGCTTTCGCGTGCGCGCTCGCGGTTACCGTATTCGGCGTACTGCACCGCGATGTTATCGAGCGTGCACGCGACCTGGTCGAGCGCGCTCAGCTCCTCATACACATTTAGCGAGCGCTGGTTATAGCGAATGGCCAGCTCGACATCGCCTTGGAGGTGATGAGCCTTCGCGAGCCCCGCGTACATCGTCCCGAGCGAGCGTCGGTCGCTGAATTGATCGGCCAGCTCGATCGCGCGCTCGAACACCGGCATGGCTTCCTTCGGACGACGTTGATTCGTCAAGATGACCGCGAGATCCGCGAGGCGCCGGAAATGGAAGGTCGGATCCGTCACAGTACCGCCCTCGCATGCCTGAATACACTCACGCATCAAGCGCACAGCGTCGTCATATGCGTACGTCTTCGCGTACGTAGCCGCGAGCACGGCCTTCACCCGGACCTGCTCTTCTTCGTCGCCTAGAAGCTCGGCCATCCGTTGGGCCCGTTCGAGCAGGGGGAACGACTCTTTCGCTTGGCCGATCGCGTTGAACGCCGCCGCAAGGAAACGAAGGCGGACCAGTTGATCGACCGGCGTCAAGCCTTCCTCGAGTTGCTGTAGGACAGGAATCGCTTCGCGGGGACGCCCTTCCTCGATGAGTCGGCGCGCGTCGAGCAGTTCGAACTGCGGCACAGCTGGTGAAGGCGAACCACCGAGCAGGTCAGAGGGTTGTACGCCCAGGCGACCGGCGATGTGCTCGAGCGCCTTCATCGACGCTCGGGTGCGCCCGGATTCGAGCATGGAGATATAGGCCTTGGTGTACTGCGGCTCGGCAAGCTGGGCTTGCGTGAGACCGCGGGCTGTTCGAAGTGAGCGAATGCGCGCCCCGACATCGGCCGTCATAGCGGACCGGATCGCGTTGCCGATGGCCACGGGGCCACTTTACGTATCGCTCAACGGGAGGTCAAACGCCCCTGAACCTGCCTTGACCAGACCGCGTGCGGGGCGGTGCCGGTCGGGGTCTTGGCGGGCTCAGGTGCCCGCGCCACGGTCTCCGGCACGAGCCGGAAGCGAATCCGCGAGGTCAGCGTGCGTTGGCGGCTAGGTCTTAGCAGAGCCCATTGTTGCCGGGGTCGCACGCCGCGGTGGTGCCGGCGAGTGGGGCGCTGAGCGTGAAGGCCATGGCGATCACGAAGACGATCCGCGCGATGAAACGAAGCGACATTGGTGGGTCCTCCCAACCCCACCGGCAAATTTCTGAGCCGCCGCAGTCACTATCGGGCGCGGAGGGCGAAAGGTAAAGCGGGGCTTTCCCTCTAGCGAGAGGGCCGCAGGACGACCAGGCGGACCTGGTGGGCCGCGCCGCTCGCGGCCGCCGCCAGCAGCAACGTCGCCGGGCCGATGAGGGCAGGCACCGTCAGCGGCGCGGGGTGCAGTCCATCGGTGAACGCAAGCACTGCCGCGGCGGCCAACGCGCCGCCAGACAACATCACGGACGCGCGCGAGAGTGCCAGTGGGACAGCCCGCCCGTCGACGAGCTGGTCGATCCGCGCTTCGGTGACCGACAGCGATCCGACGGGCACGAGAAGACCAAGGTCGACATCGTCGGCATCGGGGAGGACCTTGAACAACGCTGACGCGAGCTCGCGGACGCCGCCCATCGCCCGGACCGCGGCCTGATCGGCGGCGACCTCCTTCTGGACGGTGTAGTACTCGACGAGCTCTTCGACGACCGGCACGACGTAGAGGCCGGCGGCGAAGTACCGCGCGATCACGAGGCGCAGCGGGTCGCGCTGGCGCAGGTGGTACCGCTCGTGAAGCAGCACCGCGCGGAGCTCGGGGTCGTCGAGGCGCTTGATGAGCCCCGTCGACAGGCAGATCCGTGGACGGCGGAACCAGTAGCAGAACGAGAACGGGCGCACGTCTCGCACGACATCGATGCGGCCGGCGAGCTGCACCGACGCGGCGATGGCCCCGACCCGACGCGAGACGGTGACGCGGCGCGAGAGGAGTGTGCGGATCAGCGAGAGCGTCGCGAGAAGCTGGCGGAACAGCGACGTGAGCCCCAGGCTCACCCCGAACGTCGCAAGGATGAGCACGAGGACGGCCACGACGCTGGCCGTGTCCGCTGTGCCGCCGCTCGCGAGCGCGAACCCGCGCGGCAGCAGCGCGGCAAGGAGCGCGATGAGGAGTGCGCTCGATCCCAGGGCGAGCAGCACGAGCACGCCGAACGCCCGGTCGGCGGTCCTCACGGCTTCGTCTCTTTGCCGGCGACGCGCCGGAGCGCGGCGCGATGGCTCGCGTCCACGGAGTCGAGCTCGGCGGTGAACTGCGCGAGCGCGACGTCGCCGAATTCGTCGACGAGGCCGCGGACGAGATCCTGCGACAGTCGAGCGCGATGCTCGTCGCGCGTGAACGCGGGCCGGTAGACGTACGTCTTGCCCTCCCGGTCGCGCGCGAGCAGCCCCTTTCCGTGCAGCCGGGTCATGATCGTCATCACCGTCGTGTAGGCGAGGGACCGGCTCTTCGCAAGATCGTCGACGACGTCGCGGACGGTCGCCTGACGGCGCTTCCAGAGCCGCTCCATGACCGCGGTCTCGAGCGGCCCGAGGAACGCGTTCGGGCCGTCGCGGCGGGCGCGCTTCAGACGACGGACGTCGTCGGTCACGCTCGTGATCATCCCACCTTTCGCTGCTGATCGCGGCGGCCTTTGAGGAGCTTGGGGTGGCGTTCGCCCAGCAGCTCGCGGCCGTGCGCGAGCGCGACGTGGAGGGCCACCACCAAATGGCCATCGCGCGGCGCGTACAACGGTCCGCCCGGTGCGTCGCGGCGTTCCACGAGGCCGGCGAGGGCCATCGCGGCGAGCTCGCGCTCGGCGTACGGCTGATCCACGCCGGACCACAGCGCGGCACGCTGCGGCGTGTCCTCTCCGACAGAGAGCGCGTGGAGGAGCTTCAGACGGGCCGGCTCTGCAAGGACCCGGACAAGGCGGCTGGCGCGCTCATAGGCGTCATCGTCCGACCGCTCGAGCAGTGTCGGATCGCTGTGGAAGAGGTTGAGGTCCCACTCGATCACGCCGTTACTCCCCGGCGGTAATACTACCTCGTTGTAGTAACAGTTCAGTCCGCGGCGGTCGCGACCGGCTGCCCGGCCGCACCGGCCTCGGCGCTCGCGCCGGCCTTCGCGTTCAGCGCGACGGCGCTCACCACGAGCGCCGCGCCTGCGAGCATCCGGGGGCTGAACGCTTCGCCGAGCGCCAAGCCGCCGATGAGCAGGGCCTGCGTCGGGATGAGGACCTGCGAGAGCGTGACGGTGGTCGGGCGCAGCTTCCGGTAAAGCCAGGCGTTCAGGACGAGCGCGATGCACGAGCCGCCGACGACGAGGTAGACGAATGCGACGATCGAGCCTGCGCTCCAGAGTTGCGGCTGGCCCATCTGGGTGAGCGCGAACGGTAGGAGGAACGCCGCCCCGACCCACGCGCCGATCCCCACGACCGCGATCGGCGACTCGCGCGACAGGAACCGGGCGATGAGGATCGCCGCGATCGCCCAGCTGATGGGCATGATCGCGAGCAACGCGGTCGCGAGGAGCGCGTTGGGCCCTTCGCTCGGGGTCGGCGCGCCGACGAGGAGCGCCGTGCCGACCAGGCCGAGCACGAGGGCGGCGACCTTGAGGCGTGAGAGGCGGTCGCCCCGTGCGAAGAAGTGCGCGAGGATCGCCGTCCACACCGGCGCCATCGCGCCGAAGACCGCGACGAGCCCCGACGGCACGAATTGTTCGGCCCAGAAGATGAGCGCCCACGACGTGCCGATGTTGAAGAGACCGGTGATGGCCGAGGCCAGCAGCGCCGCGCGGGTGCGGGGGAACGACCGTCGCAGGACCACGACCGTGACCGTGAGGATCGCTGCGACGGCGACGGCCCGCTCGAACGCGAATAGGTACGGCGGGATCTCGGCGACGCCGACCTTGATCGCCGCCCAGGTCGAACCCCAGAGGAGGACCATGGCGACGTAGGCCCCGACGACACGCGCGCTCACCTCGGTATTGTCGATCCGTGAGGATCTTGCGGCTCGCGATAGGCGCGATCCTGCTCGTATCGTGCGCGGCTCCGAAGCTCGTCGGGACGGAGCTCACGCCGGCCACCGCGGCTCCGGACTTCACATTGACCGACGGCATCAGCGGGACCCCGGTCACGCTCTCCGCGCAGAAGGGCAAAGTCGTCGTGCTGTCGTTCCTGTACACGCAGTGCCCGGACGTCTGCCCGCTCACGGCCGAGGAGTTCCGGCAGGCGCAGCAGAAGCTCACGTCTGATGAGCGCGATCGCACGCTGTTCGTCGCCGTGTCGGTGGACCCGCTTCACGACACGCCCGCGGCGGTGCAGGCGTTCGGCCGCGATCACGGCCTCGCCACGGGCTTCGTCTTCCTCGTCGGCGGCGCCGCGCAGCTGCAGGCGGTCTGGTCGGCGTACGGCATCCGCATCGAAACGGACCCCAGCGTGGCCGGCGTCGGCCACAGCGACGCGATCTATCTCATCGACGCAAAGGGCCGCGCGCGTGTGCTCACCCATTCGGACATCACGGCCGATGCGCTGGCCGGCGATCTGAAGCTCCTCAACGCCGAGCGATAGCCGGGCGCTACCCTCCCGGCCGTGGTGCCGAAAGTGACCTGGGAGCAAGCCCTCGCCTGGCGGATGCGCCGGCAGCTCCTCGATCCGGTGGGCGATCGTCCCGTGGCGGAGGTGGTTCGCCGGCTGTGCGGCGTGCAGGCGCAGGTCGCGTCGAGCGCCGAGCTCGCGGTGCGCGTCCGGCGCACGACATCAAAGGCGGGCGACGTGGCCCGCGCGTTGAGCCAGGGTCGCCTCATCAAGACGTGGGCGATGCGCGGCACGCTCCATCTGCTCACGCCCGAGGATGCCGGTGCCTTCCTGTCAGTGCTGGCCGCCGGCCGAATGTGGGAACGACCGAGCTGGCAGAGCTGGTTCGGCATCACCCCGAAGCAGCTCGACGGTCTTCGGGTGGTCGTGCGCGAGGCACTCGACGGAACGGTCCTCACCCGGGAAGAGCTTGTCGCCGCCGTGGTCGCGCGGCGCGGTTTCGGCCATGTCGGTGACGCACTCCGTTCCGGCTGGGGCAGCCTGTTGAAGCCGCTCGCGTGGCAGGGCGATCTCTGCTTCGGGCCCAGCCGGGGAAACCGCGTGACCTTCATGCGTCCGGAGGATGCAAGCGCACGCTGGGTAGACGTGCCCGAACCGGAGGAGGCTGCGCCGATCGCGATGACCGCCTACCTGCGTTCCCACGGCCCCTCGACGGTGCACGGGTTCTCGAACTGGCTCTCGCGCGGCAGGACGCCAAAGCAACGTCTCCGGCGCTGGTTCGACGAGCTTCGCCCGCGACTGGCGGAGGTGGACGTCGGTGGCGATCGCGCGTACGTGCTGAAGGCGGATCTCGACGAGCTGCGGGCGACCAAGCCGACGCGGGCGGTGCGCCTCGTGCCCGGCTTCGATCAGTTCGTGATGGGACCGGGTACGGACGACGCGCACGTCGTGCCGGCGAAGCGACGAGGCGCGGTGAGCCAGCAGAGCGGCTGGATCGCGCCCGTCGTCCTCGCCGGCGGCGTGGTCAGCGGGACCTGGGAGGTGGAGAGGGATCGGGTCAAGGTCGCGTGGTTCAAGGAAGCCGGCGCGGTGCCGCGGCCACGGCTGCAGGCTGAGGTCAAGCGGCTCTCGACGATCCTCGATCGCGAGCTCGGGCTCGAGGTCAGCCTCGCGTAGCGGGCCTTACCCGACGATGTAGATCGTCGTGAAGAGGCCGATCCAGACCACGTCGACGAAGTGCCAGTAGATGCTCGCGGCCTCGACCGCGATGTGGCGGTTCGCCGTGAACTGGCCGCGCAGCGCGCGGTAGAGGCAGAGGGCGATGAAGAGCACGCCACCCGTCACGTGCGCGCCGTGGAAGCCGGTGAGGGTGAAGAACACGCCGGCGAAGATGCCATCCCTGGGGAGGAACCCGAGGCGCGTGTACTCGTAGCCCTGGCCGATGAGGAAGGCCGCGCCGAGGATGAGCGTCGGGATCAACCACTGGATCATCCGGCGGCGGTCGCCTCTCTTGATGGCGCTCACCGCGAGCTGCATCGTCACGCTCGAGGTCAGGAGCTCGATCGTGTTGACGAGGGGAAGGCCCTGCCAGCTCGGCTTCTCCCCGAAGACCGGCTCCCATGCCGGGATCTTGCCGCGGAGGAAGAAGTACGTCGTGAAGAGCGCCGCAAAGAACATGACTTCGCTGCCGATGAACATGATGATCGCCCACATCCCGCTGTTGAACCGCGTGGGTTGCTGCTCGTACCCCGAGTCATTCGTCCCCAGGCGATCGACGACCGGCGTCCCGCGGCGTCCGCGGACGACCGTGCGGTCGGCCATCAGTGCAGAGCTCCGCCGTGCCCGCCCTCGTCGCTCGCCTGGGTGTAGGCGCGCGCGTCGTCGATGAGCCACATGGCGAGGCCGACAAGCAGAAGCACGACGCCGATCCCGACGAGGATGACGCTCCAGAGGATGCCGAACGAGATGAACGTCACGCCGATCCCGATGAGCACCGGCGAGAGGCTTGGTGGCGGCATGT
Source organism: Chloroflexota bacterium (assembly GCA_030773995.1). Taxonomy (GTDB): domain Bacteria; phylum Chloroflexota; class Limnocylindria; order P2-11E; family P2-11E; genus UBA4735. The sequence goes on along the minus strand of JALYLX010000115.1, from coordinate 18,143 downwards.
GGATCGGTTGATCGTGCCCCGACATCGGTCGAAACTCTAGGCCATCGATTGGCGGCCGTCGAAACGCTGTCCTAGTGTTGTTGGCGCATGCCGTGGCCAGTTGATCCGCAGGGCCCCCTTGCCCGTTCGATCGCCGACCTCTATTGGCTGATGTTCGGCGCCGCGATCATCGTGCTCGCGATCGTCGTCGGCGCGCTCGTCGTGGCGGGTATTCGATTCCGCGAGCGGCCGGGGCACCAGGCCCGGCAGTACCACGGCAACAACCTGCTCGAGCTCATCTGGACCGTCATTCCGACGCTGATGGTGATCTCGTTCAGCGTGCTGTCGTACCAGCGTCTTGCGCTCGTGAACGACGTCGACAGTGGGACCGCCATGACCATCAAGGCCGAGGGCCAACAGTGGGTCTGGAACTTCCAGTACCCCGCAGAGCAGCGCTTCCTGCTGAACGACAAGACCTACCTGTTGCAGCAGGCCGAGCTGCACATCCCGGCCGGGCAGAAGGTGAAGATCGAGCTCAGCTCGAAGGACGTCATCCACGCCTTCTACGTGCCGAAGCTCGGCGGCCAAAAGGATGCCGTCCCTGGCCGCGCAACCGCGATGTGGATCCAGGCGGACCGCCCGGGCACGTACGCCGGCCAGTGCATCGAGTTCTGCGGTACCGGGCACGCCGACATGCTCATCACCGTCGTCGCACAGAACCCGTCCGACTACGACGCGTGGCTGGCGGCCGCGCTGAAGGACGCGAACCGGTTCAGCGATCCCGCGGTCGCGAAGGGCAAGCAGCTCTTCACGACGCTCGCCTGCGCGGGCTGCCACACGATCCAAGGGCTGACGAACGCGAAGATCGGACCCGACCTGACGCACATCGCGTCGCAGAAAACGCCGATCGCGGGCATCGCCGGTCTCGACGTCAACGAAGCGAACCTCATCAAGTGGATCAGCAATGCGCCGAGCCTGAAGCCGGGAGTCGTGATGCCGGTGTTCAGCAACAAGGCTGGCGGCCCACTCGACGACGCGACGATCAACTCGATCGTCCAGTTCCTGCTGACGCTCAAATAGCGCCCGCGGTCACTGCACCTCGAGGCCGACCCGCATCCCGAGCTGATAGTGGCCCGCGATGTTGCAGATGAGCACGTACTTCCCGGGTGCGAGCTCGAGCACGAGCTTGCGCGACGCACCGCCGGCGATGTTCAGGAGCTCGCCGACCTTCCCGTCCTCCTTGGCCTTCGCCGTCGAGCCGTCGACCGGAAGCTGATCGGGTGCGAGGTCCGTCTTGATGACCACCAACTCGTGCAGCATCGAGGCGTGGTTGCGGATCCCGAACACGACGTGACCGGCCGCGATCGTCGGATGGTCGGTCACGAGCTTGAAATCGCTGACGTCGACGTACAGGCTCGGGATCTCGCCCGTGTCGGCCGGCGCCGCTGCGCAGGCGGAGGCGAGGATCGCGATCACCGCTACAGCGGCGGCAGCAATGGCCCACCGTTTCCGAGACGCGCTACGACCCACAGCCACTCCGCGCCTCACCTCTGACGAGACTCCCGCAGGCGCTGCGCCTGCTCTTCCGACTGTAGCCACAGGAAGAACGAGAAGCTCGCGGCCACCAGGAAGATGAGATCGCCGGGCACCCACATGATCGCGCCGCCGAGCCGCTGGTCGGCGGCGGGATCGAGGCCATACGCAGCGGTCGTCGCGAGATACGGCGCGTAGAACGGTCGGTCGGAGAATGCGAGCAGGCCGCCGAGGATCGTGTTCTGCGCCGCGCCGACGAGCAGGAGGAACGGGATGCGCGCGGCGTACGGCAGCGTCGCCCGGAACGGCACCGGGTCGATCACCACGCTCCAAAAGAGGAGCGCGCTCAGGATGAACCAGAGGTGCTCGAGGACGTGGACCGCCGGGTTCTCGACCGCGGCGTCATAGAGCGCCGGGACGTGCCACCCGTACAGGCCCACGACGTAGAGCGCGGCGGCGATCAACGGCTGCCGCAGGAGGTGCACGAGTGCGCGGAACGCGGTGTTGCGGGCGAGGGCCCGCACGATCGTGCGGCGCACGACGAGCGGCAGCCCACGGAGGAGCGGACGCACCGGCGCGCCGACGAGGAGCAGGGGTGCCGCGACGACGAGCAGCAGCATGTGCTGGACCATGTGGATGCTGAACAGCTGCAGTGCGATCGCGTCGATCGGCGACGCGAGCGAGACGACGAGGGCGACGAGCCCGAGCAGGAACAGTGCGGTGCGCCACCACGGCCAGCCGCGGCGCGTGCGGGCACCGCGGAGGTACACGAGCGCCGCGATGACGGTGAGGACGCCAAGAACTAGAGGCGTACGGTCGTGTCCACCATGATCGCGACGAACAGGAGCGCGAGATACAGGAGCGAGTACAGGTAGACGCCGCGCGCGACGGAACGCTGCTTCGTGGCGGCGGACCGAAGCAGGCGCACCGCATAACCGATGAAGATGAGCCCGAGCACCAGCGCAGCGAACAGGTAGACGAGCCCGACATACCGAGTGAGGAAGAGGAGCACCGACAGCGGGACGAGCGCGGTCGCGTACAGGAGGATCCCCCACTGCGCGGCGCGATCGCCGTGGACCACCGGGAGCATCGGAATGCCCGCGCGGTCGTAGTCGTCGCGAATGAGGAGCGCGAGCGCCCAGAAGTGTGCCGGGGTCCAGAAGAACACGATCGCGAACAGGTACAGCGCGGGCAGGTCGACGTTGTTGGCCACCGCGGCCCAGCCGACGAGCGGCGGGATAGCCCCGGCCGCGCCGCCGATCACGATGTTCTGCACCGTCGTGCGCTTCAGCCAGAGCGTGTACACGAGGATGTAGAAGAGCGTGCCCACGATCGCCAGGGTCGCCGCGAGGACGTTCGCGACGAACGCGAGCAGCGCGAACGCGAGCACGTTGAGGATGAGGCCGACCGCGATCGCGACGCGCGGTGACACGCGGTGACCGGGCAGCGGACGCCGTGCGGTCCGGCGCATGCGTTCATCGATATCGCGGTCGAAGTAATGGTTCAGCGCCGAGGCGCCGCCGCTCGCGAAGGCGCCGCCGAGCATCGTCGCGAGCACGAGGTGGAACGGGGGGACGCCGCCCGCGGCGAGGAACATCCCGCCGAGCGCCGTGACGAGGAGGAGCGACATGATCGCCGGCTTCGTGAGCGCGATGAGGTCGCGGAGCGTGGTCGTGGCTTCCGCCCGTACCGGCCGCCACGCAAGCACTGTGAGGGCGACCGTCGCGCACCAGAGGGCCGTCGCGACCGCAGGATGCGCTCCGAGCGGCCAGGGCGAGAAGCCGGTGAGCGGGTTGAGCGCGCCGACGACGACTTGTGCGACGAAGAGCGTGGCGGTGAGGACGGCCGCGCCACCCAGACCGGGGATCTCGTGACGCCGTTTCCACGCGCCAAGGACGGCGTACCCCACGACGATCCCGACCGCCGCGGCGATGTAGCGATGGGCCATGTGGAGCGCAGCTGCACCCGTCATCGGGATGCCGTCGTCGCAGAGCGGCCACGTCGAGCACGCCGCCGTCGCCGCCTCGCCGCGCACATAGGCGCCTGACAACATGAGGATGAACGTGCCGGCCGCCGCGCTGAGCGCAAGCCAGGTGAACGCGCTCGGCTTGGCCAGCCCTGGGCCTGGGGCGGGCCAGCGCACGACGACGGCGTAGACGGTCAGGACCGCAAGCAGGAGCTCCGCGTTCGCGAGGTGCACGGTGACCCAGGTGTCGGGCAGCTCGAGCAGGACGGTGATCGCGCCGAGGATCGCCTGCAGCCAGTAGAGGACGACCGCGAGGCCGACGAACGCGATCGCCCGTCGATCGCTCCGGTACCGGAGCAGGGTCCACACCGCGAGCGCGGCGAGGGTCAGACCGGCGACGATCGCGAGGAAGCGATGGAACCACTCGATACGCGTCGCGACATCGAGCGACGGGAGGAACTGCCCGTGACAGAGCGGCCAATCCGGACAGCCGAGGCCCGAGCCGGTGACGCGCACGATGCCGCCCCAGAACGCGGCGGGCAACGCGGCAAGGAGCGTGAGGTAGACGAGGCGGCGATAGGCGGGCGACAAGGTCATGCCGCTAGGTATGCGGCGCGTCTTCCTTCAGCGGGCGGGCGCTGTGGACGACCGGGATGCGCGGGAAGTTGTAGACCGGAGGCGGCGAGGTCGTGGCCCACTCCAGCGTGTCGCCCTCCCATGGATCGTCGCCGGCCGGCTTCCCCTTGCCGAGGATGATGCTGGTGAAGAAGTTCCAGAGGAAGATGGCGACGCCGAACGCGATGAGGAACGCGCCGATCGACGAGATGAGGTTCAGCGTCCCCCATTCGGGCGCCTGCGGGTAGTGGAAGACCCGGCGCGGCATCCCCTCGATGCCGAGCTGGTGTTGCGGGAAGAACGTGAGGTTCATCGCCACGAAGATCACGAGGAAGTTGATCTGCCCGAGCCGTTCGTTCAGGAGCCGCCCGGACATCTTCGGGATCCAGTAGTACATCGCGGCGAACACCGTCATCACGGCGCCACCGAAGAGCACGTAGTGCAGGTGTGCGACGACGTAGTACGTGTCGGAGAGCTGAACGTCCTCAGGGACGGAGCCCAGGAACACGCCGGAGATGCCGCCGATCGTGAATGTCGCGATGAAGCCGAGCGCGAAGAGCATCGGCGTCTTGAACCGCAGCGAGCCGTGCCAGATCGTGCCGAGCCAGCTGAAGATCTTCACGCCGGTCGGCACGGCGATGAGCATCGTCGAGATCATGAAGAAGACCTGCAGCGTTTCGTCGACGCCGGCCACGAACATGTGGTGCACGAAGACCGAGAACGACAGGAACCCGATCGCGACGCTCGAGTACGCGATCATCTTGTAGCCGAAGATCGGCTTGCGCGAGAACACCGGAAGGACCTCGCTCACGACCCCGAAGCCGGGCAGCACCATGATGTAGACCTCGGGGTGCCCGAAGAACCAGAACAGGAATTGCCAGAGCAACGGGTCGGAGCCCTCCGACGTCGCGAAGAAGCTCAAGCCTGCGAGACGGTCGAAGAGGAGCAGGACGCCCGCCACGGTCAGGAACGGGATCGCGAGCACGAGCAGGAACGACGTGACGAGCACGCTCCAGGTGAACAGCGTGATCCGCGAGAACGTCATGCCCGGCGCGCGCAGCGCGAAGATCGTCACGATCATGTTCAGCGCGCCGAAGATCGAGGAGAAACCGAGGACTGTGAGGCTGAGGAGCCATAGGTCCTGGCCATGGCTCGGCGAGTACGGCAGCGTCGAGAGCGGCACGTAGGACGTCCAGCCCGATGCCGGCGGACCGACCAGCAGTGCGGAATACAGAATGATGCCGCCACTCAGCAGCAGCCAGTACGAGAGCGCGTTCAGCTTCGGGAAGGCCATGTCCCGCGCGCCGATCTGCAGCGGGATCATGAAGTTCGCGAATCCGGTCCAGACCGGCACGACGAACAGGAAGATCATCGTCGTCCCGTGCATCGTGAACGCGCCGTTGTACGCCTCGGCGTTGAGGATCTGCCCGTCCGGCGTCGCGAGCTGGGCACGGAGGCTGAGCGCGAGCAGGCCGCCGGTGATGAAGAAGAAGAACGTCGTCCAGAGGTAGAGGATGCCGATCTTCTTGTGATCGACCGTGGTGACCCACTCGAGGATGCCCGTGTATCGCGGGCGCGTGACGGGGAATGGGGTGTCGATCGCGGCCATCTGCGTTCATTCCATCCTGCGTCCGGATGGGTGTCAAATGGCGGCGTGATCGTCACCGACCTCGCCGGGATCACGCGCGCGCACGGCGACCGCACGATCTTCGCCGACCTCTCGTGGACCATCGAGGATCGCGCGCGGATCGGCCTCATCGGTCCCAACGGCAGCGGGAAGTCGACGCTCCTGCGCACGATCGCAGGTGTCGAGCCGCCTGAAAGCGGCGTCGTTACGCGGCCGCGGACCCTTCGGATCGCGTACCTCACGCAGGAGCAGGAACCGAGCGACGTTCCGGTCATGGCTGCGCTGCTCGGCGCGCGACCTGACCTCGCCGCCATCGAGCTGGATCTCGTGGCCGTCGGTCAACGCCTCGCGGATCCCGCGGTCAGCGCGGACATGCCTGCACTGACCCGGGCCCTCGATGAGCAGGAGCGGCTCCTGCACGCGTTCGACCAGGCCGGCGGCCACCGCCTCCACAACCGCGCGGAGGGCCTGCTGCGCGAGCTCGGGATCCCGCGCGACCACTGGGAGATGCCCATGGCTGCGCTCTCGGGCGGGCAGCGCAAGCTCGTCGGGCTCGCCGCGTGTCTCATCGGCGACCCCGGCCTGCTGCTCCTGGACGAGCCGGACAACCACCTCGACCTCGAGCGGAAGGAGACGCTCGAGCGGCTGCTCGCCGACTTCGACGGCGCCGTCGTGATCGTGTCGCACGATCGGTATCTCCTCGACGATACGGTCGAACGGATCGCGGAGCTGGAGCCGGCCGCCGGCGGCGCGCGGCTCAGGCTGTGGCAGGGCAACTACTCCGCGTACGTCATGCAGAAGGAGATCGCCATGCGGCGGCAGCAACAGGACTACACGTCGCAGCAGAAGGAGATCGCGCGCCTCGAGGCCGCGGTGAAGCGGTTCGAGCTCTGGGCGCGCCTCGTCGTCGACGAGCGGCACATCAAGCAGGCCCGCAACAAGCAGCGACAGATCGATCGCATGGAAAAGGTCGAGCGGCCGGTCCTCGAGCGCCGGCGCATGGCTCTTTCGTTCCGGCCGCGGATCCGCGGCGGCGCGATCGCGATCCGACTCGAGGATGCGACGCTCGGGTTCGACGGCCGTCCGGTCATCCGCGACGCCGAGCTCGTGATCCAGAACGGCGAGCGCATCGGGATCATTGGGCCGAACGGCTCGGGCAAGACGGTCCTGCTGTCACTGATGAGTGGCGAGCGCGGGCCGGATCACGGGACCGTGTGGGTCGGACCAAGCATCGAGCGAGGACAGTTCGCGCAGCACCACGAGACGCTCGACCTGCGGCGCACCCCGATCGAGACGCTGCGCGACGTCCGGCCGATGACTGAGGGCGAGGCCGTCGCGAAGCTGCTGAAGTTCCTCATCCCCTACGCCGCGGCACAGCAGCCGATCGCGACGCTGTCCGGTGGCGAGAAAAGCCGGATGCAGCTCGCCTGCCTCATGTACTCGAACGTGAACTGCCTCCTGCTGGACGAGCCGACGAACAACCTGGACATCGCGTCGGCCGAAGTGCTCGAGGGTGCACTCGACGAGTTCACCGGAACGGTCATTGTCGTGTCGCACGACCGCTACCTCCTTGACCGCGTCGCCGACCGCATCGTCGCGATGGACGACGGCCGGCTGCGGGTCTTCGAAGGTGGATATACCGCGTACGCGGAGCGAGTCGCTTAGTCGGCGATCACGCGGCCGAACACAAGCTCCTCGAAGAGCAGCGCGAGAGCGTCCAGGTCCGGAGCCCCCCGGCGATCGTGGATCCCCATCTCACGAGCGAGCGTCGCCATCGTCCACGAGACGATCGAGGGGTCGAGCCGCGGACCCGCGGACGGAGAGCGCTCTCGGGCCTCCGCGATGGTCGCCGCCAGGTCCTTCAACGTCGACGCGCGCCACTCCGCGTGGAATCGCGCGATATCGGGCTCTTCGAGGACGGCTTCGTACCACGCCCGGAACAGGCCGGTCACCGCGGGCTCGTCGACTGCACTGCGCAAGCACGCGACGAGCCGACGGTGATCCAGGACGTCGGCGGGCCTGAGCAGGCTCGAGAAAGGGACGGCCCGATCGACGAACACCTGCTGCAGGAGCTCGCGCTTGTCGTCGAAGTGCGTGTAGAAGGTCCCGATCCCGACGTCCGCTCGCGCGCAGATCTCATGGATGTTCGCCGCGCGGTAGCCGCGCTCGGCGAACGTCTCCTCCGCGGCGTCCAAGAGCCGCTCCAAGGTCGCGTCCCGGCGTCCGCCTGCACGCGACCGAGTCGAATCTGAATCTGGATTCGAGTTCGGCATCTTCACCCCACCTGCGAACCGCAACTGTATCGCCGGGCGTTCAGGTCCGACTCCTACCGCTGCATGACGACACCGCCCGCGATACTGAAAGACGGGGGGATTGATGGCGGAGGAAGAGGTCGGTGCGGCGGGGTCGCCGGCCGGTCGCGATCGTGATGCTCAGCATCGGCTCTCCCTCACCCAGCGGGAGTCGGAGGTGCTCGCGCGCGTCCGCCGCGGTTTCGAGAACAAGAAGATCGCGTTCGAGCTTCGTATGGCCGAACAGTCCGTCAAGGAATACGTCTCGGTGCTGCTGCGGAAATTCGGGGTCTCGAACCGAACCGCTCTCGCCGGGGCCGCGTCGCGGCTGGACGTCACGGGTGATCGGGAAATGGATGAAACCTGGCTCCCGCAGTTCTTCCGGGGCGCCGAGCCGCAGATCTGCGTCGTGCGGGGGCCCGACTTTCAGTACGAGGCGGTCAACCAGACCTTTCGTCGCGCCGTCGGCGACCGCCCATTGATCGGCCGGACGATGCGCGACGCATTTCCGGAGCTTGCGGGTCAAGGCATCTACGAGCGCGTCGAGCGGGTGTACGCGACAGGCGAGCCAGTGATCGAGCACGAGGTGGCACGGAGCTGGGATCGCGGCCACGGGATCGAACGGCGGGAGGTCGACCTCGTGCTGCAGGCGCTGCGGGACGAGGACGGCACGGTGAACGGCGTGGTGTCGTTCGCCGTCGATGTGACCGATCTCGCCGGCGCGCGGCGCAGAGCGGAGCTGGTGCGCGAGGAGTTCGCGGCGTTGCTGGATCTCGTGCCGAGCGGGGTCTTGATCGTCGACGAGACCGGACGGGTCGCCACCATGAACACGGCCGCGCAGCGGATCGCCGGCTCGCCGATCGATCCGGCGCGACCCGTGCCCGAGCAGTTCGTGGAGGCGTACACGCCCCGGGACGCGTCGGGGAACCCGCTGAACGTCCACGACACGCCGCTCTCGCGAGCCCTCCGCGGCGAGGCAGTCGTGGATGAGCTTCAGACGTTCGTCGGCGGCGACCCGCCGCAGGAGCACCGCGTCCGCGCGACGGCTCGACCGTTGCGGGATCCCGATGGCCAGATCCGGGGCGCGATCGCGGTGTTCACGGAGCTCGGAGGCGAGGGGCCACCCCTACGAACGTAGCCCTACCGCGAGCACGTGCGACCGCGCGGGATTACCTAGTGGGCGTCGGGCGGTGTCGTGCCAGTTCGATCAGGTGCCGGCTCAGGGGAGTCCATCTGCAGCAGGAAGGCGCGCATGTATTCAGTGGGCGCAAGGTAATTGGGGTTCTCCGCGAGCCAGTCGCCGATCACCATGATCGGGTGGGTCTGGAGCCCACCCAAGATGAGCGCCTTGTCGGGCAGCTGCGAGACGTCGTAGGCGCACACCACGACCGCTCCGCTGTCCGCCAGCATGTCGTTGACCCGCGACTCGACCCAGAGCGCGTCCTCTGGCAGGGGGAAGCCGGGGGCGCCCCACTTCACATCAGCGAAGAACCGGATGATGCCGTGGCCCCTGGCCGCCAGCTTGGCGAGGGCGTCTCGGATGTTCTCGAGCAGCTGATCGGGGTCACTATCCGTGTGCGCAACGAGGATCCGGCCGCTTCGGACTTCACTGTCGAGGGAACGGCCGAGGTCGGCTTCGAGATGAGTGAGCAGATTCTGGGCGACACCCGGCGGTCCGAACAAGACGATGCCCTGGCTCGGATCGTCGATCGCCGGCCTCAGGAACTGGAGCTGTACGCGGCGGAGGTCCGGCTCCGCGTCGTAGAAGAGGCCCAGGTGAGAGGGCACCTGAACGTCCTGGTCACCGATACCTAGTGGTGTGGTCTTCATGATCCCTCCGATATCTCCGCGCGAAACGCGCGCGATGGCCTGCAGCCGTGAGCGCGCGGCAAGCTTCTCGATCACCGCTTGCGCGTGGCTCCGCACGGTCGTGTACGCGATCCCCAGCTCGGCCGCGATCTCGCGGTTGTTGAGCCCGCGGACCATCAGCTTGAGGACGTCGCGCTCGCGCGGCGTCAGTCGGGCGATACGCGCAGGGAGATCTTCGAGATCGGGCAGATCCCACGGCGCGCGGCGCACCGGTCCGGTGATCTCGCTGCGGATCAGGACCGCGCCCCGGGACGATCCGCTGAGGGGATTCGCCTGGAGTCTCCAGGGTGGCGAGCCATCCGCGGCAGTGAGCTCCTGCTCGAAATGGGTTCGCTCGCCGGCGATCACCGCCGCGACGCCCGTCGCGATCGCCTGCGCGGTCGCCGTTCGGGTCGCCCGAACCTGTCGCAGGAAGTCGACGCCAACGGTGCATCCGTTGAGCAGTCCCGACGATCCGGTCCGCGCGGCCCGGAGCCATCTGGCGTTCGCCCAGGTGATCATTCCAGTCGCATCGAGCAGGGCAACGTCGCTGGGTAACGACTCTGCGGCGATCTCTGCCCGATCGCGGACCATGCCGCCGAATAGGGTAGGCCTGACTGCCAAGGCCGCTGCATCAGTGGCGCGCCTCTCCTTCTTTGCCCGGCGCCGGAACGGTGCGCCTCGAACCCGTTCCTGGCTTCCTGCGCTCGTACGAGCCTGCCGAGCCGATCTCGTACAGCGGCAGGATTCGCCGCCAGCGCCAAGCGCTGACGATGTATGCGTGCGACACGAGACTTGGTAGGGGTCGTGAACCTTGGTTCGGCATTCCTTTTCCTTTGCCGGAGGGCTGGGTAACACTGTGCCCCTGCGCGCAGCGCACGCGGATGAGTGAGGGACGGTTGAAGAGTCTCCGAGGTCGGATCAGCGCGCTCGTCCGGGCGATGCCAGCGGAGTTCCACGAACGCAGGCGCGCCGAGGCGGCTGGACCGCTGTCCGAAAGTAACTACCGGCTCCTGTTCGCGGGCAATCCCGAACCAGTGTTCGTGTACGACCTGAACACGCTCAGATTCCTGGAAGTCAATGACGCCGCGGCAAAGCGATACGGGTACACGCTCGATGAGTTCCGGTCGTTGACCGTCGGGGACATCCTCGCTCCGGAGCAGACGCCATTCTTGGAGGCGATGAAGGGCGCTCCTGACCTCTACCGCTCGGGGCCACGGATGCATCGAGCGAAGGACGGAAGGCTCATCGACGTGGAGCTCACATCGATCCGGCTGGCCTACGCCGGCCATGATGCTCGACTCGTCGTCGTCGAGGATCTCACCGAGAAAAAGAAGCTCGAAGGTCAGCTGCAGCAAAGCCAGCGTCTCGAGACCGTTGGCCAGCTTGCCGGCGGCATCGCCCACGACTTCAACAACCTGCTCGCCGTGATCCTGAACTACGCCGACTTCGTGGCTGAGGAGCTCCCTGAGGGCGATCTGCGGCGCGATGTGGAGGAGATCCAGCGGGCCGCAGCACGCGCGGCGGACCTCACGCGTCAGCTGCTCATCTTCGCGCGGCGCGAGGTGACCAACCCGCAGGTGCTCGATCTCAATGCGGTCGTCAACGGCGTCGAGAAGCTACTTCGTCGCACGATCGGCGAGGATGTCGAGCTCACCCTATCCCTTGCCGACGAGCTTCCCTGCGTGCGTGCGGATCCGGGACAGATGGAGCAGGTCTTCCTCAACCTCACGCTCAACGCCCGTGACGCGATGCGCAACGGCGGGAGCCTTGTCGTCGAAACGTCGGCGGTGGAGCTCGAGGACGTACATGACGTTGGCCAGCCCGACGTCGCAGCGGGGCCGTACGCGCGACTGTCCGTGTCGGATACGGGCGTCGGGATGGGCCCGGAGGTCGCGGCGCGTGCGTTCGAGCCGTTCTTCACGACCAAGCCGCCGGGACAAGGGACCGGCCTCGGTCTTGCGACCGTGTACGGCATCGTCACCCAGGCCGGCGGGAACATCACCATCTCCTCGGAGCCAGGCATCGGCACGCGCGTGAGCATCCACCTGCCCGCCGTCGACGAGCCGGCGACCGCGGCCATTCGCGCCGAGCCGACGACGACGCTCAGATCGGGCGAGGGACGCACGGTGCTCATCGTCGAAGACGAGAGCGCGGTCCTGCTCGCGGCGGTGCGGATCCTCAGCGGACATGGGTACAGGGTGCGGGCGCAGTCGGATCCGAGCGATGCGCTCGCGGTGCTCGGTGACGCGTCGGCGCAGGTCGACATCCTCGTGACGGATGTCGTGATGCCGGGTCTGTCCGGCGTCGAGCTCGCCCGAGAAGCACGCGCGCTTCGCCCTGACCTGCCGGTCCTCTACATGTCCGGGTACTCGGATGAGCTGGTCGCAAATCGCGGCACGCTTCCGGCAGGAAGCAACGTCATGCGCAAGCCATTCACGCGCGGCACTCTGCTCGAGGCGATCGGCGAGACGCTTGACGCGAGCGGCGACGATAGCTGACCTGCTGCGGGTCATGGTCGTCGACGACCACACCGCGTTCGCGGAAAGCCTCCGTGAAGTCCTCGGACGTCGAGCGGGCCTCGAGCTGACGGCGAGCGCCAGCACCGGCGAGGAGGCCGTGCGTCTCGCGGACGAGACGCGGCCGGACGTGATCCTGATGGATCAGCGGCTGCCCGGGACGAGCGGTGCGCAGACGACCGCGCAGATCCTCGCCCGGAGGCCGGACACGAAGATCGTCATGCTCACCGGTGGCGGAACGGACGACGAGATGCTCGACGCGGTGGAAGCAGGAGTGTCCGGTTATCTGATGAAGACGTCGCGGGTCGCGGAGATCGCTGACGCGATCCAGCGCGTCGCGGCAGGCGAGATGCTGATCCCGGCGGCGACGCTGAGTGCCCTCCTGCAGCGGGCACGCGAGCGCGCTCGGACTCGGGTCGATCGCGCCCGCAGGGCGGGGTCGCTGACGCCCCGGGAGCTGGAGGTGCTCCGGCTCATGGCGGCGGCGAAGGAGACGAGCGCCATCGCCCAGGACCTCGGCATCAGCGCGAACACCGCCCGCGGCTATGTGCAGACGGTCATCGAGAAGCTGCAGGCCCACTCCCGGCTGGCGGCGGTCCTCCATGCGCAGGAGCTCGGCATCCTGACCTAGCCCGTCCGGGCCACTGCACGCGCAGGGGTACCAGCACCTGCACACGCCGGTACCGAGCGACCGCCGCGAACGGCAGTCTTTCTGTCATGAGTGCTCTCCTCCGACGCTATGGACCCCACGGCGCCGTGGGCATCTCGCTGGCGATCTACGCGATCGGGTTCCAGCCCCTCTACCAGGTAACCGGTCCGGCGGTGGGCGCGCTCGTTCTGGTGCCCGTTGTCATCGGCGCCTGGTCGTTCAGGCTGCCGGCCGTCCTGGCATTGAGCGCCCTCGTCGGCGTCATTCAACCGTTCGAGTACATGTGGGTCGCCAACCTGGGCGGCCAAGATCCACGAACGGCGCTGCTCACCACCATCGCGGTCGCGCTCGTCGGTTGGGTCCTTTGCTACGCGCGCGGGGCGCACCGCAGCGTGGCTCGGCTCACGGCGACGGACCCGGTGACCGGGCTCCTGAACCGGGCAGCGTTCCTGCGAGTCCTCGAGGCGAAGCTGCACCTCGGGCACCCGGCCAGCTCGGACCTCGTCGTCATCGACATCGTCCACTTCCGGCAGGCCACCGAGTCACTGGGTCACGAGGTCGGCGACCAGCTGCTGCACGCGATCGGACGGCGCCTCCTCGACAACGTCGAAGGCAGCGATCGCGTGGCACGGACCGGCTCGGACGAGTTCCGAATGTGGCTCCGAGCAGGCGCCACACCGATGCGTGCCGCCGAGTCCGTGCTCGCCACGATCACCGCGCCGTTCAAGGTCGCGGGGGCCGAGGTCCACCTCGAAGCGAGGGTCGCGGTCGCTCGCTACCCCGATCACGCGAATAGCGCGCCGGAGCTCGTCCGCCGCGTGGAGATCGCGCTCGACGAAGCGAAGACGAAGAACCGGAGCACCGTCGTCGCGTCGGCGCGAAGCGAGCAGGAGCACCTTTCGCGTCTCGAAACGTTCGCCGGGCTGCGTGCGGCCATCGCGAACGGCGAGCTCCGCCTGCACTACCAGCCGATCGTCGAGCTGCCGAGCACGAATGTCATCGGGGTCGAGGCGCTCGTCCGGTGGCAGCATCCCCAGCGCGGCTTGCTCGCGCCCGGCGAATTCATCCCCGTCGCCGAACAGAGCGGCCTGATCGTCCCGCTGACGAACTGGGTCCTCAACGAGGCGCTCCGGCAGTCGCGAGCGTGGTCCGACGCGGGCCGACCGATGCGCATCGCCGTCAACGTCGGCGCCAAGGCGCTGGCGCGCTCAGTCTCCCTGGCCGCGACGTTGGACGGTCTGCTTCAGTCGTACGGTGTCGACCCCAGGCTTATCGCGCTCGAAGTGACCGAGAGCGACGTCATGGCGGACGCGGAGCATGCGATCGCGAGCCTGCGGGAGCTCAAGGCACTTGGTGTCCGCATCGAGGTCGACGACTTCGGTACCGGTTACTCATCGCTGGCATACCTGCAGAAGCTGCCACTCGACGGGGTCAAGATCGACCGCTCCTTCATCACGCCTCTGTTCGCGGACAGCAGCACATCAGCGATCGTCCGCGCGGCCATCGAGCTCAGTCACGCCCTCGGTCTCGAGACCATCGCCGAGGGCGTGGAGGATCAAGCCGTCGTCGAGATGCTCGGGGCGATGGGCTGCGACTCCGCCCAGGGCTACGCCTTCGCCCGCCCGATGCCGGCAGACGCGCTCGTGGAATGGATGGCGGCGCACGCGACGGGCACCGAGCCGGCCCGGGCTGGATCCATCGCGCCGAGCCCGGTTCGCGGGGATATGTCCAGCGGCACGGTCCTCGTCGTCGACGACGAACACCCATTCCGGGTCTCGGCGCACCGCATCCTCACCGCGCAGGGCTACAAGGTCCTCCACGCCGCCACGGCAAGCGAAGCGCTCCGTATGTGTGCCACCCACCGCGGCGAGATCGATCTCGTGCTCACGGATCTGTTCCTCACCGACTGGCAGGGAGACAAGCTCGCGGCGCACCTGCGGCGCACATATCCGGAGCTCCACGTGATGTTCATGTCCGGCGACCCGAAGGCGAACCGGTTCGCCGGCACCGACACGTTCCTGGCCAAGCCGTTCTCCCGGCAGCAGCTCGTCGCTGGGGTCGCCGGCGCGATGGCCTGATGACCAGCGTCCTCATCGTCGACGACGACCCGCAGCTCCCCCGTCTGCTCGGGCGCGTGCTGACGCAGAACGCCTTCGATTGCCGGATCGCGACGAACGCCACTGATGGTCTTTCCGCCGCAAAGACGGATCCGCCGGACGCCGTCCTCCTTGATGTGAACCTCGGCGCCGAGTCCGGCCTCGACGTGCTGCGCGCGCTGCGCGCGATGGCCGAGCAGGAGCCTGCTGTCGTGTTCATGACCAGCAGGCGCGACATGTTCCCGGCGATCGTCACCGCGCTCGGGCCGGCGGACGACTGGATCATCAAACCCTGGGACCCGGCGGAGCTGGTGGCGCGTGCGGCTCGCGGCGAAACGCGCCACTGGGCGGAGCGCGTCAAGGTGAGGGCGGGCATGTCTCCCGGGACCCCGACTCTATTTGTGACCCTCGGGACCGTGCTGCTGCTCGTCCTATCGCTCGCGAGCGAGACGCTCGCGCCAACACCAACACCAACGCCGACCCCATCACCGACGTCCAGCTCGTCGCCAACGCCGGCGGCATCTCCTTCGCAGACTCCCGCGTCCGCCGCGCCGGCCGCGGTTCCGCCGGTCGAGCCAGGCGCGCCGGTGCCCGACCCGCTGGCACCACTGGTTCTCCTGGCCGCGGGAGCTGTCGCCGTTGTCGTGGCGGCAGCTGGCGTGCCGTTCCTGCTGTCGCTACGGGCCATCCCGATCTAGCGGCGCTCTCGGCGCGATCTAGTCGAGCGAGATCGAGCGCAGTCGAAGCGAATTCGTCACGACTGTGACGCTCGAGAGCGCCATCGCCGCGGCCGCAAGGACCGGAGAGAGCACCCAGCCGGTGAACGGGTAGAAGACGCCGGCCGCGAGCGGGATGAGCAGCACGTTGTAGAAGAAGGCCCAGAACAGGTTCTGCCGGATCGCGTTCACCGTGGCGCGGGAGAGCTGAAGCGCGCGGGGAACGCCACGCGGATCGCCGCCGACGAGGACCACGCTCGCCGAGGCGATGGCCACATCGGTCCCGCTGCCGATGGCGATGCCGAGATCGGCCTGAGCGAGGGCCGGCGCGTCGTTCACGCCGTCACCGACCATCGCGACACAATGACCGGCGCGCTGCAGATCCGCGATGACCTCCGCCTTCTCCCCAGGCTTGACGCCACCCCGAGCGTCGTCGATGCCCAGCTCGCGCGCGATCGCTGCCGCTGTCCGCGGCGTATCGCCTGAGACGAGCAGCGTCCGCAGCCCGCGCGCGCGCAATGCGCGGATGGCGTCTCGAGCGGAAGCCTTCGGCGTGTCGGCGACGGCGAAGATCGCTCCCGGCTTGCCATCGAGGGTCATGACGAGCGGCGTGCGGCCAGCCTCCTCGTGTCGGGCGAGCGTGGCTTCGGGCAGCTCAGCGAATCCATGGGCGTTCGCGACCACGGCGTTGCCGATCCAGACGTCGTGACCCTCGACGATCGCGTGGACGCCCGCGCCGGGGAACGACTCGAAGGTCGAAGCCTCGGGGATCGCAAGACCGCGCGTGCGCGCCCCTTCGACGAGCGCGTCGCCCACTGGATGCTCGGAGCCGCGATCCGCACCCGCGGCAAGACGCAGGACCTCGTCCTCGCCGAAATCCGCGCACGCCATGAGGTCGACCAGCTGCGGACGGCCGACGGTGAGCGTACCGGTCTTGTCGAACGCGACGACGTCGATGGCCCGCGCGCGCTCGAGCGCTTCGGCGTCACGGATGAGGATCCCGCGCCCCGCCCCGCGCGCGATGCCGACAGTGAGCGCGGTGGGCGTCGCGAGGCCGAGCGCGCACGGGCAAGCGATGATCAACACCGCGATCGCCGCGCGTAGTGCCGGGCCGAACGACGGCGACGGCCCGAAGGCGAGCCACGTCGCGAACGTCGCGAGCGCGATCAGGAGCACGATCGGTACGAACACCGACGCGATGCGATCGACGAGCCGCTGGATCGGCGGCTTCGAGCTCTGGGCCTCTTCCACGAGGCGCACGATCGACGCAAGCACGGTGTCGCCGCCGACCTTCGTCGCGCGGACGCGCAGCGCGCCAGTGCGGTTGAGCGTCCCGCCGGTCACGTCGTCGCCCGCGCTCTTGTCGACGGGGAGCGACTCACCCGTGACCATCGACTCGTCGACCGCGGACGCACCCGCGACCACGAGGCCGTCGGCGGCGATCGTCTCGCCCGGCCGCACGACGATGACATCGCCGGCCTGCAGGGCCGCGATCGGGATGTCCTCTTCGAGACCGCCGGCGCGCCGGACGCGCGCGCTCTTCGCGCCGAGCGCAAGCAGTGCGCGGATCGCGTCACCTGTACGCGCGCGGGCGCGCGCCTCGAGGAACCGGCCGACGAGGATGAGCGCGACGATCGCCGTGGCGGTCTCGTAGTAGAGGTGCTGGTGCGGCTCGAGTCCGGCGGCGATGAACGCGCTCGGGAAGAACGTCGCGGCCACCGACGTCGCGTACGCCGCGGTCGTCCCGACCACGACGAGGGTGTTCATGTTCGTCGTGCGATGGCGCGCCGCGCTCCACGCCGCGCGATAGAACGGAGCGGCGGCCCACAGCTGCACCGGCGTCGCGAGCGCGAACATTGCGTAGGCGCGCCAGTCCGCGTGCTGCAGCTCGGGGAACACGAGGTCGGCCATCGAGAGCGCCATCGTGGCCGTGGCCAGGATCGCGGCTACGGTCAGCCGGCGGCGGAGCGAGTCGACGTAGCGCATCCGGAGCGCGCGCTCGGCGTCGGCATGTTCGGCGCGCTCGCGCTCATCGGACGGGATCGGCAGCGCGCCGTATCCCGCGCGCTCGACCGCGCGGACAACGACGCCGATGTCCGTCGCGGGATCGAGGCGGACGGTCGCGCGCTCGGTCGCGAGATTCACGTCGGCCGATGCGACGCCGTTCACGGACCGGAGCGCGGACTCCACGCTCACAACGCACGACGCGCACGTCATGCCCGTGATCGCGAAGTCCCGCTTATCCCTTTGAACCCTGAGAGCTTCGCTGGCTTCGCCTGCTCCGCTCTCGGGGGCCCTGCGGCT
>JALYLX010000114.1 GCA_030773995.1 Chloroflexota bacterium | reverse complement strand
GGCCTCGCGCTCTCGTAGCCGCTGGACCCCGCGGACCAGCCCGAAGCAGCCGCTCAGCATCATCGCGCCGTGGGGCGCCGCTTCGTACCAGCCGAGGGCCTTCGCCAGGCGGCGATTCGGACCCGTGATGGCGATGAATGCGAAGGGCGGCAGCCTGCGGTAGCCGTCGAGGACGAGCGCGCCATGGCCATCGTCGGCGAAAACCTCGTCATGGGAGATCGTGCCCGCGATGAGGCTCGTGACCAGCCGTTCGAGCTTCGCGGTGTCGACGGCCTCGGAGTGGTGCTCCATCACGCCGAACAGCGTCTCGTCTCGCACGAGCAGGCCGAGCGCGTGTTGGTTGCCGACGTTCACGATGCACGCGCCCGTGCGCGCCGCGGCCGCGACGCGCTCATCCTCGAGCGCGCCAAGGACCGCGACCGGGCCGGTGTCCGCGACGATCGCGCCCGGCGCGTCGCGCTGGATCGCGACAAGGCGCGTCATGTACGCCGGGGGCGTGCGCCAGATGTGATCCGCGAGTGTCGAGCCGGGCACAAGGAAGCGCCGCCAGTGCTCGAACCGGAAGAGCCGGTTGCTCGCCTTGGGCGAGAAGCCATGATCCTGCGCGGCGATCGCGATCGTATCCGGCATGGTGATGTCGTATGCCGCGAGGGTGCGCTCAAGCCGTCTGAGGTCGACGTCATGGAACTCGACGGGCACCGCGTCCTTCGGCGGCTCGTCGGTAATGACGATGCCGCGCGAGCGGAGCAGGTCGAGGTCGTCGTGCACTGTTCGAGCCGCGGTCTCGGTCGCGAAGACTCCGAGTCCGGCCTGTAGGTGGGCCCATACCGCGTTCGTCGTGTGGTAGCCGCCCATGAGGTTGCCGTGGAGGAAGACCGGTCTGCGCTGCTCGCGGATCGCGGCGATCTTGCGAGCGGTGAGGCTGGTCGCGGACGGCAGCACGAGCTGGACGGCGTTCTCCATCGGCTGGGCCGGGTCGTGGACGAGCGTGTCCATCGTGCCCGCACCGATGTCGATGGCCAGGATCCGCTCGTCGCTCACGCTCGGATGCTAGCCAACGGTCGGCACGCGCTGTGCTCTGTGGGGCCGCACCAACTGGAGGTGCTTCCGTGGACGACAGGATCAAGGGCGAGATGAAGAAGGCCGAAGGGAAGGTCAAGGAAGAGTTCGGGAAGGCTGCGGGTGACCGCTCGACGGAGTGGGGCGGCAAGGTCGATCAGCTCAAGGGCGAGGTACAGAAGAAGGCAGGCGAGATTCAGCAGGAAGGCCGTCGCGAGGAAAGGATCGACGAGCCCGCGCGATAGTGCGAGCGGACCTCCCCGGGTAGACTTCACCCATCCCGCGGTGTTGGCACCCCGGGGAGGTCGCATAGTCAGGTCGAGTGCACGACGGTGCTAACGTCGCGAGTCCGCAAGGGCTCCGCGGGTTCGAATCCCGCCCTCCCCGCAAGCCAGTGCCGATATCAGTGGTGTGAACACCACTGAGCTCGCTTGGGCTGCCGGTGTCTACGACGGCGAGGGCTCCGCGAGCACCTACCTTCCGAAGGACCGCCGATCACGAGCTCGCCAGATGGCCGTATACCAAGCCGGGGACAGCATGCCGCCGCCGTTGCTCTTCCGGTTCCGGGCTGCGGTGGTGACATCGGACTCATCCACGGTCCGGCGCGCGCCTCCCTGTATCAATGGCACTCCAAACGGCACCTCGTGGTCGACGCGGTAAGCGAGTTGCTTTGGCCTTGGATCGGCGAGCTCAAGCGCGATCAACTGCGCAAGGCCGCCGCGGAGGTCGGTCGATCGGTGCCGACCGACGGTCCGAACGGTTGGATCGACTCGGAGCGGTCGGCGTGGGCAGCCGGATTCTTCGACGGTGAGGGCTCGGTCCTCGTCGCCGATGATCCGCGCCGGCCTGCGGTCACGATGTCGATCCCGCAAGCGTCTGTGTCGGGCGTGCCCGACGTCCTCGAACGGTTCAGGGCGATCGTCGGGGCGGGCACGATCACGGGACCGCGCATCCTGCGGAGCCCGTGGTCCAAGCTTCCGCAATATCGGTGGCAGCTAAGCAGCTTCGCGGAGATCGAGCGGGTAGTCGCGATGCTCTACCCATACGCGGACGTCGTAAAGCGGGAACAGATGATCACGCGCCTCGAGCTCGTGCGAGCGGCGCGCATGAGGAGGCGCTCCAGCGTCCTACCATCGCCTCCACGATGAAGGCGCCGGCGCGCGACAGACCGAAGCTCCCCAAGGGCTACACCACGACCGCGCCGAAGGGAATGCTCAGCTGGTCCGCGGTCGAGAAGCTGCTCCGAGCCGCTCCGTACTTCTGGCTCGCGACCACGAACGAGGATGGCCGGCCGCACCTGATCCAGCAGTGGGGCGTGTGGATCGATCAGCAGCTGTTCTTCGACGGCAGCGAGCGGACGCGCTGGGCCCGCAATCTCGCGCGGGATCCGCGCATCGGATTCGGGATCCAGAGCGGGAACAACGCCGCGTACGGCGACGGCACCGCCGACATCGTGCGCGGCGTGCCCCAGGCGCTCGCCCGCCGGATCGCCGCGCAGTACGGCGCGAAGTATGGACCGGGCTTCAAGTACCGGCCGAAAGCCGAGCAGTACATCACGGGCTATACGTTCCGCGTGCGTCCCGAGAAGCTCATCGCCTTCGACGTCAAGCGGTTCAACACGTCGGCCACGCGCTTCACGTTCGACGGGCCTAGTCGCCCAGGGGTCTGAGCACCAGTCCGGCCGGGACCTTCGGGTAGAAGTACGTCGTCTTCTGCGGCAGACGCTCCCACGCGTCAGCGACCTTTTTCAATGTTTCCGCCTCCACCGCGCGCAGCAGCACCGTCGTCACGCCGTCCCGCCCCGCGGCGATGGCCGTCTCGACGTCGTGCTCGTACGTCACCTCGCCGCCGAGCGTGCGCGCGGGCTCGATGAGGAGCTCCTCGGCCTGCGCGACCGGAAGCGTGCGCCAGCTCTCGGGCATCGCGGAGAGGTCGAGATCCGGCTTCGGCGTGAGCGCGGTGAACCTACCGTTCCGCACGAGCACGATGCCCGGCTGGGCCTCGCCCACGGCGCCGCGGTCGATGACCGCCGTATCGAAGTTGCGCGGCACGATCTCGTCGATCGCAGCATCCGCCCCGCGCACCAGGCGATGTGTGCCGAAGATCCGCAGGCCGGGGTCGTCGAGCGCGCAGAGGTACGCGAGCGTGAAGTGCGCGCTGTCCTCGTCGAAGTCGATCTTGACGGCCTCGATCTCCTCCCTGAGGTACGCCAGCCCCGTCTCGTAGCGGTGATGCCCGTCCGCGATGTACACGCGTTGGTCCTTCAACGCCGCCGTGAGCTTCTCGGCGACCGGCCGATCATCGAGTGCCCAGACCAGGTGCCGCTCGTCGCCGACACGCGCGTCCGCGACCAGGCGCGCCGGACCACGCACCATCCAGGCCTCCAAGGCCGACGCGACAGCGCCCTTCTCATCCCCGAACAGCCCGAAGACCGGACTCGTGTTCGTGCGCGTCGCGCGCAGCAGCTTGAGCCGGTCGGTCTTCGCCTTCGGGAAGGTGCGCTCGTGCGGCCGGACGATGCCGCGGCCCTCCTGATAGAGCCGTAGCGCCCCGAGAAACCCGCGCCTGCGGACGCGCCGCCCGCCGACGACGAAGTAGTGGTCGTAGAGATAGAACGCCGGCGACGTGTCGACCTTGAGCACGCCCTTGCCGATCCAATCCTCGAGCGCCGCCTTCGCGCGCGTGTACTTGTTGTTCGCCGCGCCGTCGCCGAGCTCTTCCTTGCCCTCTTCGAGGCGCACGACGTTGTAGGGACTGCGCGCGTAGAGGGCCTCGCGCTGATCGTCCGAGATCACGTCGTAGGGCGGTGAGATGAGGTCGGCGAGCGGGCCGGCCTTCGATTCGTCGAAGCGCAGCCCGTGGAATGGAACGACGTCTGCCACGACGAGAGCGTAGGGTCTTCGACCGATGCGCCTCGAGACGACGCGACTCGTCATCCGCTCGTTCGAGCTCTCCGACGCGGCGGGCATGCTCCAGGTGTTCGGCGATCCCGAGGTGCGCAAATACCTCCCACCGTTCCCCGACCCGACGCTCGAGTCGATGCAGGCGAGCGTGGCCCGGCGCATGGCGATGGAGCGCGACCACGGCCACGGCCTCTGGGCGGTGGAACGGAAGGACACCGGAGAGCTCATCGGCGACTGCGGCCTGATGCTCGTCGAGGGGACCGGTCCGGAAGTGGAGATCGCCTACCACTACAAGCAGACGGCGTGGAACAAGGGCTACGGGACGGAGGCCGCGATCGCGTGCCTTGCGCGTGGGTTCGGTCCGGTCGGGATCGAGCACATCATCGCGATCTGCATCCCGGAGAACGTCGGCTCGTGGCGGATCATGGAGAAGGCCGGGATGCGTTACGAGGGGACCGCGAATTACTACGGGCTCACCGGATTGAAGAAGTACGTCGCGGACCGCACCACGTGGAAGCCGCCGGCATGAGCGACCCCGGCGCCTTCGACCACGACGTACGCGTCACGATCGCCGAGTGCATCCGCGAGCGCGGTGGCGTGCCCTCCCTGTCCGAGGTCGCGGCGCGCGTCGCCGCGCCCGAGGCCGAGGTCGCCGCGTCGTTCGGCCGGCTGGCGGCCGGGCGCACGATGATCCTGCAGCCCGGCACGAGCGACATCCTCAGCTTCAACCCCTTCGCCGCCGGCCCAACGGACTTTCGCGTGCGCGCTGCGGGCCGCGACTGGTCGGCGCTCTGCGCCTGGGACGCCTTCGGCGTCGCCGCCGCTCTGAATGCCGACGGCCTGGTGCTCGGTCACTGCGCCGACGTCTGCGGTGTCCCGCTCGAAGTCCGCCTGGTCGGCGACGCGATCGGAGCGCTGGACGGCGTGGTCATGCAGTTCGCGCTCCCGGCGCGCGACTGGTGGAAGGACATCGTCTTCACGTGATCGACGATGCTGCTCTTTCGGTCGGAGGAGCACGCCCTGAGCTGGCGCGAGGCCCGCGGCTTTCCGGAGGCGCGGCCGCTCTCGCTCGAGACCGGCTGGAGGCTCGCGCGCGCGTGGTACGCCCACAAGCTCGAGCCCGAGTGGCGGCGCCACACGGTCGAGGAGGCCGCAGCCCTGTTCGCTGACCTCGGCCTGGCGGGCGACTTCTGGCGGCTCCGCTAATGGGCCGGCCGTACCTCATCGCGGTCATCGGGAAGAGCAACAAGGATCCGCACGATCCACCGTCGCCCGAAGCGCTGAACGCCGCTGAGCTGGTGGGCGCGAACATCGCCGGCGCCGGCGCGATCCTCATCACCGGCGGCCTCTCCGGCGTGATGGAGGCCGCGAGCCGCGGCGCCAAGCGCGCGAACGGGCTCGTCATCGGCATGCTCCCCGGCTTCAAGAAGGACGACGCGAACAAATATGTCGACATCGCGATCACGACGGGCATGGGTTGGATGCGAAACACCCTGGTCGTGCGGGCCGCGGACGCCGTGATCATGATCTCGGGCGGCATCGGCACCCTGAACGAGCTCACCATCGCGTATCAGGACAAACCCACCGTCATCCTCGAGCACACCGGGGGCTGGTCCGATCGCATCCGCGAGATCGCCTATGGCGGCACGCATCTCGACGAGTCCGGCTCCGCGACGCTCCACTTCGCCGCGACGCCGGAGGAGGCCGTCGATAGGGCCATCGCGCTCGCCGCCGATCCGAATGCCTACCCGAAGGGTGCGGAGAAGGAGTTCCAGAGCTGATGGCGAAGAAGAAGGATGCCGGCTACCGCTCCTATCAATACCTCGAGCCCGGCGCCGATTACCGTGCCTTCGCCCTCGCGAAGGAGACCGGCCGCGTTCCCGAGGAGCTCGTACCGCTGTCCGACGCGGAGGAACAGCGCGTCGCCGCGCTGATGGCGGGCGAGCCGATCGTGTCGATCCACGAGCACACCGCGGTGTTCCCTGAGGACACCAAGGAGATCTTCGAGTACGCGCGGCAGGGGCGGCAGGTCACCGGCTACGCCGGGCTCGCGCGGTCAGGCATCGACGTCGTCTTCGAGAACTTCATGGACGGCACGGCGCTCATCACGTCGAAGGCCGGCTGGAAGTGGGACGACATCGTCCTCGACATCGGAATGCGCTTCTCCGATATCGACCACCAGGAGCTCGTGTACGTCGCGCGCACCATGGCCGAGGCCCAGGACGCGAAGCCGAGCGGCCGGATCGCGTTCGTCGCCGCACTCGAGGCCGCGACCGCGATCGAGAACGAGGTGGACCGCGTCGACGTCCTCTACGGTCTCGGGATCCGCTGTATGGGCATCACGTACAGCGAGGCGAACGCGCTCGGATCGGGATTGAAGGAGCGTACCGACGGCGGGCTCTCCGACCTCGGCCGGGCCGTGGTGAACCGCATGAACAAGCTCGGGATGACCATCGACGTCGCGCACTGTGGTGACCAGACGTCGCTCGACACGATCAACGCGAGTGAGAAGCCGATCTTCATCACGCACGCCGGCGCGCGCGCGCTCTGGAACACACCCCGCATGAAGCCCGACGCGGTCATCACGGCCTGCGCGGAGCGTGGCGGCGTTATCGGCATCGAGGCCGCGCCGCACACGACGCTCACCGAGACGCACCGCTCGCACTCCGTCGAGTCGGTCATGGAGCACGTCGCGTACTGCGTCGACCTGGTCGGCGTGGACCACGTCGCCCTCGGGCCGGACACGCTGTTCGGCGACCACGTCGCGCTGCACCATGCGTTCGCGGCGCAGCTCTCGACCGGTCGGATCAACGAGGGCGTCACGTTCAGCGAAGTGCCCTACGTGAAGGGGATGGAGAACCCCGGCGAGGCGATGCGGAACGGGATCCGCTGGCTCGTCAAGCACGGGTACAGCGACGACGACGTGCGAAAGATCGCGGGCGCGAACGCACTCCGAGTGCTGCGCGAGACATGGGCCAGGTAGCGATGGCGCAAGCCAGCCGGATCCGTCCGATCACCTCTTCGCGCGTGCGCGCACGCACTGGGACGAGCGTGTGCTGCTCGACCTCGTCGCGCTCGTCGGCTACTACGCGCTTTCCTGGCCGCCGTCTTGAATGGCTTCGAGGTCACGCCGTCGTGAGGATGGGCCCAGGCGGTGCCGGGAGCAGGGTCGCCGCCCACGCTGCAGCGGCGAGCAGCCGCCGGTCCGACCCCCGCGCGCCGACGAGCTGCAGGCCCAGGGGCAGCCCCGCCGGGCCGAGGCCGGTCGGGATCACGAGTGCCGGCGCGCCGACAAAGGTCCAGCGCGAGCAGAACCGCGGATCGCCGGTCGTCTCGGCTGTCGGTGCCTCGCCGATCGTCGGGACCGCGAGGATCGCGTCGTACGGCGCGGCCCACTCGTTGAACGCGGCGATGAGCCGCAGCCGCTCGCGGATCGCCCGCTCGTACTCGTCCGTCGTGACCTCGCGGCCCCGCACGAAGAACGCGCGGGCCTTCTCGCTCACATCCTGGGGACGCGATTCGGCGAGCGGGCCGAGGGTCCGCGCGGACTCGTAGGCCATCACCGTTTGGATGAGGACCGGCGCATCGTCGAGTCCGTCGGGCAGTGCCGGCCATTCGATGGGCCCGCCTTCGCTCGCGAGCTCGTCGACGTCGGCCTGGAAGCGGGTCTGCATCGCGTCGTCGGCGGCGTCCCAGTCGGTGGTCCGTACCGCGGCGAACCGCGGCGGTCGCTCCGATGGGCCGGACCACCATTCATCGAGCGCATCGCCCGAGGTCGCCGCCGTCAACCGCGCGACGGACGCGACGTCGCCCGCGAACGCTCCGACCTGATCCAGCGTCTTGGAGAACTCGAGCGCGCCCGCGGTCGAAAGCCGGCCACCGGTCGGCTTGAACCCGACCGCGCCGGAGAACGCGCCCGGCCGGATGGTGGAGCCGTTCGTCTGGCTACCGATCGCACCCGGGAGCACTCCGGCGGCCACGGCGGCCGCCGAGCCCATCGACGACCCGCCGGGCGTGCGGCCGAGGTCGTACGGGTTGCGTGTCGGGCCCGGCGTGAGGAATGCGAGCTCCGCGGTGACCGTCTTGCCGATCACGATGGCGCCGGCGGCCTCGAGCGCGCGCACGACGTCCGACGACTGCTGCGGCACCCGGCCCCGGAAGAGCGGCGAGCCGTTCTCGGTGGGAATGCCCGCCGTGTCGAAGATGTCCTTTACCCCGACCGGCACCCCGTGGAGCAGCCCGCGCGGCGCTTCGGCGTCGCGCTCGCGCGCCAGGGTGCGCGCCCGCTCCGGGTCGAGCCAGGCGAACGCGTGGAGCCTCGCCTCCGTTGCGCCGTAGCGATCGAGACACGCCTCGATCAGCTCAGCGCTGGAAAGCTCCCGGCGGCGGATCGCCTCGGCCGCGTAGCCAAGGTCTTCGAGGGCACGCATCGCTTCGCCATCATGCGCGTGAGCCGGCGGACGCGCGCCTCGGCCTGGGCCCGCCACCGTGGCGTGCCAAGCCCGAGCTCGAGCAAGAGCTCGACCGTCCGCAGGGCGCGCTCGACCTGGCCACGTACCTCGAGACCCTTGGCATAGGGGAGGGCCACGCGGATCCGCAGGCCGCTATCGGCGTCGGCGTACGCGCTCTCGTAGCAGAGGTAGGCGATCTCGTCCTCGCCCGCCCGCGCGAACGCTTTGGCAAGCGCGAACGCGGCCGGCGCGTGATCGGGCGCGCGGCCGGCGCGGGCGTCAATGACGGCCTGCGCGATGCGATCCGTGATGCGCACGAGCGTCACGATGTCGCGTGCGTTGTGGTTCAGGATCGGCTCGATCAGCCGGGGCTCGCGGAGGGCGAGCCAGCGAAAGTAGCGCTCCGGGATGAGGGCTCCCGGGATGTCGTCCTCGCGCACGACATCGAGGACCGAGTCCTCAAGCTGCCGCAGCGAGGTCGACCCGAATCGGTCGCGCCAGAGGCGTCGCGCGGGATGCAGGAGGTCGAGGTGCGATTCGTCGACGCTGAGGTCCGATCGCAACGTCATGACGAAGCGCGTCCGCAGAAGCGGCAGGTCGAAGCACTTCCCGTTGTATGACGCGCATGCGCGGAACGGCGCGAGCTCCTCTCGGAGTGCGCGCACGAACGCCGCCTCTGCACCCAGGTCGTGCAGGAGGTGCTGGCGCAGCACGAGCTCGCCGTCGCGGATGTGGGCCGTCCCGAGCAGGAACACGTACGTGCCGGTGCCGCCCATGAGCCCGGTCGTTTCGGTGTCGAGGAAGACGATGTCCTCCCACCGCGACGGCGACGCGCCCTTCAGCCCGAGGTGCGTGACGACGCGTGCATCAGGCTCGCTCCGCGCGACCACGGTCAGGCCGAGGGTCGCAAGATCGATCCGCTGCTCCCGGACGTCGAAGCCCGGATCGCCGTCGGCGCGCGCTTCGCGTGCGGGACGCGCGACGCGCGCGAGCGGCAGCGTGTCGAGCCGCGCGCGGAGCTCTCTCACGCCAGCTGCCGCAGCAGCTCCGTGACCCCGAGCTTCACCTTTGCACCGAGCGCGTACGCCGGGCCGACGCAGCTCGGGCAGCCCTCGGCGCAGGGGCAGGCCGCGAGATGCTCGCCCGCGCGCTCGAGCAGCGGCTCCGTCGCGCGGAACAGGCGCTCGGAGAAGCCGACGCCGCCCGGCGTCATGTCGAAGAGGTAGATCGTCGGCAGAGACGTGTGCGGCGATCGCACCTCGACCGCGAGCCCGAGGTCGTGCGGGTCGCACATGAGGAACAGCGGCGCGAGCGCGTGCAGCAGATTGCCGAGTCCCGCCAGCGCGACCTCGACCCGCTCCTTCGGCCAGGTGCGGGTGACCGCATCAGGCAGCGAGAGCCAGAACGACGTGGTCTGCAGCTCCTGCTCGGGGAGGTGGATCTTTCCCCAGCCCACGTTCTCGTGCGTGTAGAGGGTGAGCTTCTTGTACACCGTCGCGAGCGCCGACACGAGGACCTCGCCGTGGGCACGCGCGGCCTTCTCGGTCGAGCTCGCGAATTCCGCGAGCACGCGGATGCGCACGGCCAGACCGGCGTCGGTGTAGTAATCGACCTTCACCTCACGCACGTAGGCCTTCGCGTTCTCCCAGTCGAGCTTCTCGACCTGGAACTGCTTGGACTCGTGGAGATAGATGGCCTGCTCGTGCACCAGCACCGGCGCGGCGAACCGGTCGACCTCGCCGATGACGCGCGTGCGGCCGTCGGTCGTGTCGATGATCACGACGTTGTCGTTGCTCGCCGTGCGCAGCGACATCGCCTCGGCCGGGAATGCCTGGTCGGACCAGTGGTACCGGCCCTCGGACTCGTGGAGGATCCCGTGCTCGTCGAGGTAGGCGAGGACGCCCGGCGTGTCCTCGGTCCCGAAGCGCTCGGTCCGGTCGAAGGGCAGCTCGAACGCGGCGCATTTGAGGTGCTCCACCAGGACGTGCAGGTTGTCGGGATTCACGAGCCCGGCCTCGGGCGAGCGGCCGAGGACGAACTCGGGGTGCTGCACGATGTACTGATCCGTCGGCGAGCTCGTCGCGACGACGAACGCGACCGAGAGCTCCTCGCGACGCCCGGCACGGCCGATTTGCTGCCAGGTCGACGCGACCGTGCCGGGGTAGCCGACGAGCACCGCCGCCTGGAGGGCGCCGATGTCGATGCCGAGCTCGAGCGCGTTCGTCGACACGACGCCACGCACCGAACCTTCGCGGAGCCCACGCTCGATGGCGCGGCGCTCAGACGGCAGATAGCCGCCGCGATACCCCCGGATGAGGTCCGGTGGCCACTGCGGCTGCGGGAAGCGCGCGCGGAGATACGTGAGCAGGAGCTCCGTCTGCACGCGCGACCGAGCGAACGCGATCGTCTGGATCCCGGAGGCGAGCAGCGTGGCCGCGATGTCGCGGCCGACGAGCAACGCGCTGCGGCGGATCCCGAGGCCGGCGTTCACGACCGGCGGCTGGATGAACGCGACCACCTTCTCACCACGAGGCGCGCCGGACTCGTCGATCACGATGACGTCGTCCTCGACGTGGCGGCGCGCGAGCTCCTCCGGGTTCGCGATCGTCGCCGAGGTGAGGATGAACGTCGGGTGCGAGCCGTAGAACGCGCAGATCCGCCGCAGCCGGCGGAGGACGTTCGCGACGTTGCTCCCGAAGACGCCGCGATACGTGTGCAGCTCGTCCAGGACGACGTATTGGAGGTTCTCGAACAGCTTCACCCACTTCGTGTGGTGGGGGAGGATCCCGGTGTGGAGCATGTCCGGGTTCGTGATGACCACGTGGCCGGCGGAGCGGATCGCGGCGCGGGCCTGCGGCGGGGTGTCGCCGTCGTAGGTGAAGGTCTTGAGCTCGATCTCCATCTCGGTCGAGAGTCGCTCGAGCTCCGCGAGCTGGTCCTGCGCGAGCGCCTTCGTCGGGAAGAGATACAGCGCGCGCGCCGAGGGGTCCTTCGCGATCGCGTCAAGGACCGGAAGGTCGTAGCAGAGCGTCTTGCCCGAGGCCGTCGGCGTGACGATCACGACGTGCTTCTTCGCGTGCGCGGCGTCTAGGGCCGCAGCCTGGTGCGAGTAGAGCGCTTCGATGTCGCGCGCCCTGAGGCTGCGCGCGATGCGCGGGTCGAGCCACTCCGGGAAGGGCACGTATCGCGGGGCTTTCGGCGGGATGCGCTCCCAGTGCGTGACTTGCTTCAGGAACTCCGGGTCACGCTCGAGGACATCCAGGATCTGGCCGAGGCTCGTCCTCGCCGGAAATGAAACAGACGTTCTCACCGAAGGCGGACGATATGGAACGCCTGTTCTGGCGTCAAGGGATCCGCAGGAATCGCCTCTTTTGCTAGCTCCCGAGATCGAAATCGAGCGGGACCACGTGGATCCAGGTGAGCCCAGGCCTCAGCTTGATGGGCTTGCCCGACCCGTCCTTGAAGCGATACATGTCGGTGCCCTCGCGCGACCAGGTGCCATCGAGGCGTTGCCCATCGCGAAGGATCACCGCCGGACCAGAGCCCGTCGAGCGGATGTCGAGCGAGAACGAGCCGAGCTCATCCTCGACGATGGTCCTCACTTCGGTGATGTCGGTCTTGATCACGACCACGTTGTCGGGACGGACCGCCGTTTGTGACCCGCCCTCGGTGGTCGCCTTACCGTCCTGGATACGTTCGTACGACTGGCCGTCCCATCGGTATTCGACTCGCTGGGCGCCGGTGTACGGCAGCACGAGGGACGCGAGAGCCTTGCCGCCCGCGGGTGCTGCCGCGTCGAATTCGAGCGGCGGCACATCGACCTTCGCAGTGTCCTTCGCCGCGTCACGGATGCGCTGGGTCGACGTGTACACGTTCTGTGGCGGGGCCCGCGAGCTGACCCGGTCGTAGGCGTCGGCATGCTGGAACTGGTCGAGGTCGATGAACGCGCCGCTCTGCGCCGCCTGCCTGATGCGTTCGAGCACCGGGCCGGACGCGCCGACGTGCGCGAGGATGCCGCGGAGCATCGGCATGTAGTGCAGGTCGGATAGCCGCGCGCTCCGGATCGGGCCGACGTTCGGCGTGTCCATCGAGTGGAAGACGACTGCGTACCGCGTGATCCCACCCTCCACGAGCATCTCGAAGACGACGTCCGCGTCGGTCAGGCCCGACTGCGGGCGCGCCGTGGGATCGTTCGGCACGCGCACGACGACCGGCCGCCGCTTGATGGCGTCGGCGTTCGGCGCTTCCGTTCCGCGCAGCGGCCAGATGGCCTTTGCGGCTTGGGTCGCGGCGCCTGATGATGCCGCGCTCCCGGATCCCGGCGTGCCGCTGTTCGGCGTGGCCGCGCATGCGGAGACGACGAGCACCCCGATGAGGGCTATGACACGCAACACGCCGGGACTACTGCACCCGGCGTACCGCGGGCACTGCGCCTAACGGATCGTGCGGGTCCTGCGGCGCGAAAGGATGTACCAGGCAGCCGCAATGATGACCACGCCGACGATGGCGGCGAGCATCGCCTCGAACGTACCGCTACTTGCGTCGGGATCCAGGCCGGTCAGCTGCTCGAACCAGTCCATTTCGAAACCCCTCCCAAGCCGAAACCGTGCGTTTTCTCTATGGTCTGCCGGAGCCTAGCTCGGGAGGGACGACCATGCCGCCACGCATCAACGCGCAGTCCGGGGTCTCGCTCGATGGACTGGAGTGGCGGCAGCTCGGGCCGTTCCGCGGCGGCCGCGTCGAGGCGGTGGCCGGCGATCCGCGCGATCGCAACACCTTCTACTTCGGCTCCTGCGGCGGGGGCGTCTGGAAGACGACCGACGGCGGCCTCTTCTGGCGCAACGTGAGCGACGGCTTCTTCAAGCGCGCGTCCGTCGGCGCCATCGCGGTGGCCTCATCGGACCCGAACGTCGTGTACGCCGGGATGGGCGAAGCGTGCATTCGCGGCAACGTGTCGCACGGTGACGGCGTCTACCGCTCGACCGATGGGGGAAAGACGTGGTCGCACCTCGGCCTCGAGAACACCCGCAACATCGGCAAGGTCCGCGTGCACCCCGAGGACCCGGACATCGCGTACGTCGCTGCGCTCGGCCACGCCCACGGGCCGAACCCCGAGCGCGGCATCTTCCGCACGCGCGACGGCGGCAAGAGCTGGAAGAAGGTGCTGTCGCGCGGCCCGAAGGCCGGCGGCATCGACGTCAGCATCGACCCGACGAACCCGCGGATCGTCTACGCCGCGCTCTGGGAAGCGATCCGCCGGCCGCACCAGCTGATCAGCGGCGGCGAGGGCAGCGGTCTCTTCAAGTCGACCGACGGCGGCGACACCTGGACCGAGATCTCGCGCAACCGCGGCCTGCCAAAGGGCGTGCTCGGGAAGATGTCCGTCGCGGTCTCGCCGGCGCGGCCCGAGCGCGTGTTCGCGCTCGTCGAGGCGACCGATGGCGGCGTGTTCCGGTCCGAAGACGCCGGGCTCAGCTGGTCGCGGGGCTCGGAGGACCGCGAGCTGCGCCAGCGCGCCTGGTACTACACGCACCTCTTCGCCGACCCGCAGGATGCCGAGACGGTCTGGGTCCTCAACGTCGACGCGTACCGCTCGAGCGACGCGGGGAAGACGTTCGCCCGGCACACGATCCCGCACGGCGACAACCACGACATGTGGATCGACCCGAAGGACCCGCAGCGGATCATCGAAGGCAACGACGGCGGCGCGACGATCTCGTTCAACGGCGGGGCGTCGTGGTCGTCGCTCTACAACCAGCCGACGGCCGAGTACTACCACATCATCGCCGACACCCAGACCCCGTACCGGCTGTACGCGGCGCAACAGGACAACTCGTCGATCTCGTCACCGACGCGCTCCTCCCTCAGCGGGATCCTCTGGCAGGACTGCTACGAGGTCGGCGGCGGTGAGGCGGGGCATATCGCGGTGCGGCCCGATGATCCGAACATCGTGTTCGCCGCGGACCACGCCGGACTGCTGACGCGCTACGACCATCGCAACGGCCAGGTCCGCACGATCAACGTGTGGCCAGAGGCGTCCTCCGGGATCCCGGCGAAGCACATCAAGTACCGCTTCAACTGGACCGCACCGGTCGCGCTCTCGCCGCACGACCCGAGCGTGCTCTACACCACGTCGCAGTACGTGCACCGGTCGCGCGACGAAGGGACGAGCTGGGATCGCATCAGCCCCGACCTCACGCGCAACGATCCCCGGACCACCGGCGATTCAGGCGGCCCGATCACCCTGGACCAGACCGGTGCCGAGTACCACGCGACCGTCTTCGCGTTCGTCGAATCGCCGCTCGAGCCCGGGGTGTTGTGGGCCGGCAGCGACGATGGGCTTGTCCACGTGTCGCGCGACAACGGGAAGAAATGGACGAACGTCACGCCCCGCATCATCGGGGCGCAGACGCTCATCAGCCTCATCGAGCCGGGGCAGCACGACGCCGGGACCGCGTATGTCGCCGCGAACCGCTACAAGCACGACGACTTCAAGCCGTACATCTACAAGACCGTGAACTACGGACGGGCGTGGTCCAAGACCACCGCGGGCATCCCCGCCGACACGTTCGTCCGCGCCGTCCGCGAGGATCCCGAGGTCCGCGGGCTGCTGTACGCGGGCACCGAGGTCGGCCTCTACGTCTCACTCGATGGCGGCGGGCGGTGGCAGCGCTGGATGGGCAAGCGCCTGCCCGTCGTGCCGATCCACGACCTCATCGTCAGGGATGGCGATCTCGCGCTCGCGACGCACGGCCGCTCGTTCTGGGTCTTCGATGACCTCTCGCCCCTTCGCGAGCTCGCCCGCAAGCGCGCGACCGGGAAGACGCGCCTCTTTGTCCCGCGCCCGACCGTCCGGTACAAGACGTACGGCGGCTTCTCGTCCAAGAGCGAGCTCGCGCCGATGAAGAACTACCGCCATCCCGGCGGGAGCATCTTCACCTCGATCGTCGAGGAGCAGCCCAACGGCGACAAGGTCGAGACGAATCTCGACGCGGGCAAGAACCCGCCGGACGGCGTCATCGTCACCTACTTCCTCCGCACCGCGCCGAAAGACATCATGCTCACCTTCTTCGACGTGCGTGGCCGCACGATCCGCTCGTACACGAAGCGTCCCGCCGATGCGGACCCAACGGACAAGGAGCCGCGCGTGCCGGTCGAGCCAGGGATGAACCGGTTCGTCTGGGACATGCGCTATCCCGATGCGGCGAAGATCGACGACGAACCGCTGGTCATGGACCAGCTCGAAGGCGCGCTCAAGGGCGCGGTCGTGGCCCCTGGTACGTACACCGTGCGGCTCGACGCGGACGGCGAGAAGAGCGAAGCGACGTTCGAGATCCAGAAAGACCCACGGGTGCCCGCGACGCAGACGGATCTCGACGCGCAGTTCGCCTTGCGCGCGAAGCTGCGTGATCTGCTCGACCGCGATCACAAAGCTGTGAACCGGCTCCGTGAGGCGCGGAAGGATCCGCGGACGAGCGGCAGCACGAAACGGGCGCTCGAGGCGATCGAGAGCCAGCTCATGCAGCCGAAGGCGAAGAGCCGGCAGGACACGCTCAACTTCGGCGTGCGGTTGAATCATCGGATCGCCGCGCTCATTGGCTCGGTCGGCTCGGCCGACGCCGTACCGACGCGGCAAGCCGTCGAGCTCGCGAAGCAGCTCGAAGATGAGCTGACGAAGCTCGAGAAACGGCTCGCTGCTGCACTCGGCCGGCATGGGAGACGCAAAGCGGCCTAATCAACTCGGCTGAGGTACCGAAGTACCTCGGCACGTCGCGCACGCTTGCTCGCCGGTGCCGTTACTAGCGGCCGACACCTGCGTTCGTGAATACGGTCCAGTAGACGAAGTACAGCAGGGCGGCGACCACGACGAGCCGGATGACCATTTCCTTCCGGCTCATCCTCATGCGGGTGCCGCCGCGAAGCGCGAGGCGGACAGGAATCCGATCGGGTGCCGGGTCGCGCCGTCGAGCGCGAGGTCCGCGAGCACCTCGCCCATGACGCTAGCGAATTTGAAGCCGTGGCCCGAGCACGCCGAGGCATAGGCGAGGGGCCCGTCGACGTCGACGATGAAGTGCTCGTCCGGCGTGACCGTGTACATGCAGATCTTGGTCATCCGCACCGGACCATCGGCGACGGGCAGGCGCTGCCTGATGAACTCACGGATGGGCGCCTCGTCCGCCGCATGTGCCTCGCGATCGACGGTGTCCGGATCGGCAGGCGTGCCCGCACCGTGGGTCGCGACCTTCAACCCCTGATCGGCGAGGTAGGGGAAGCCGTAGCAGCCGTGTCCGAGTCCGGAGTCGACGATGTACACCGGTAGCTTCGCGAGCGCGTCGTGCTCGGCGATGGGCTCGAACCAGAAGAGTGGTACGCGCTTCACCTCCAGCAATGGCGCGATGCGCGGGAGCAGCCGCGGATTCCACGCGCCCGCCGTGATCACGAGCTTCGCGGCGCGGTGCGTGCCGCGGTCCGTCGTGACCCGCACGCCGTCGCCCTCGTGCGTCCACGCCGTGACCCGCTCTTCGAAGCGGAGGTCGGCCCCGTGCTGCTCAGCGACCGCGAGGTGCGCCGCGATGGCTTTCTCGGGCAACAGGTAGCCGGCGGTGGCTTCGGCGAGGCCCCACCAATCAGGATCGAAGCGGAACAGCGGGAGTCGCGCGCGCAACGCGGCGGGATCGAGGAGCTCGTGCTCGAGGGCATGGTCGCGCGCGCTGCGCAGCGAGCCACCCACGAGCTGGCCGTCACGCGGTCCGACGTAGACGCCACCGGTGCGCCGCAGCAGCACCTCGCCGGTCGCGGACTCGAGCTCGCGCCAGAGCTCCCACGCGCGCTTCAGCAGTGGCACGTAGTCGGGATGTTCGTAGTAGGCGAGGCGAATGACCCGCGTGAGCCCGCCGGACGACCCGTTCGTGTGCCCGCGCGGGAACGCCTCGAGCCCCAGCACGCGGGCGCCACGCGTCGCGAGATGCGCCGCGGCGGCGCTGCCGTCGGACCCGAGGCCGACGACGATCGCGTCGGTCATGCCGCTCGCCAATCGACCCGGTCGAGCTGATGGACGAGGAGGATCCCGCCGGGCGTGGTCAGGTCGTCGACCCGGCGCATTCCGATCTTCCACATGATCCGATGCGACGCCTACGTTCGGCTGAACTCATCGAAGAAGCGGCCTAGGGTCATCGCCGCCTTCGGCATGAGGTCGAGCCGGACGTTCTCGTCGGGCGCGTGCACGCGCGAGTCCGGATGGCTGTACCCGATCGCGACCATCGGCAGCTTGTGCGGGTTGCAGACCTGGTACTGCGGTGCGGTGCCCGGGCTCGAGAAGAGGCGCAACGGCTTGGATCCGTAGACGGCCATCGAGGCGCGCTCGGCGGCGTCGACGATCGGCGCGTCCACCGGTCCCCAATAGGGATGCTCGCTGCCCCAGTTCTTGATCTGGATGTCGTCGAAGCCACGTGCGTCGAGGTGCGCGCGCAGCTGGCGCTCGATCTTGTCCGGGTCCTGATCGGGCACGAGCCGCATGTCGATCTTCACATGCGCTTCGGCCGGCGTGATCGTCTTCGCGTCGTCGCCGGTCCACCCCGACCAGATGCCTGCGATATTGCAGGTCGGCGCGAACAGCTGTGCGACCTGGGCGTCGAGACCGGTCTTGCCGCCGACGAAGCGCTTCGCTCCGTAGATCGCCTTCAGCTTCGTTTCCTCGAAGGGGATCGTCTTCAGGTGTGCGAGCTGCGTGTCGGTCGGCTTGCGCACGTCTTCGTAGAAGCCGTCGATCGTCACCGTGCCGTCGGGCTTGCGCATCGTGGCCAGCGCCTCGACGATCCGCCACGCCGCGTTCTCGTACAAAGACGCGCCGCCGGAGTGCGCGTCGTAGCTCAGCGTTCGGACCGAGAGCTCGACGTACAGGATCCCGCGGACGCCGCAGATGAGCGTCGGACGGTCCTGCGCGTCGAGACCACCGCCCTCCTGGAGCGAGCCGTCGCCGGAGGTGAGGTCGGGCCGCTCCTGAAGCATCGAGTTGAAGTGGCGGCTCGAGGACTCCTCCTCGCCCTCGACGAGGAAGCGGATCTTGATCGGCAGCGGGCCGATCGCGTCCTGGTATGCCTCCGCGGCCTGGACGCGGATGAGGAACTGTCCCTTGTTATCGGAGACGCCCCGGGCGAAGAGCTTGTTGTCGCGGATCGCCGGCTCGTATGGCGGCGTTGTCCAGAGCTCGAGCGGCGCCGCCGGCTGGACGTCGTAGTGCTGGACGCAGATGAGCGTCCTCGTGCCGCTCCCCATCTCGCCGACCACGAGGGGAGCGACGCCGGGCTTTTCGATGATCTCGACCTTCGCCCCGGCCTTCCGCAGCCGCTCCGCCGTCCACGTGGCGCCGCGCTTCAACTCCGGGAGCTGCGCCGTCTCGCACGGGATGCGGCAGTACTCGCTGAGCTCATCGGTCCACTGCTTCGTGCGGTCCGCGACGAGCTTGTCGAACTTCTCATGCGCCAATGCGGATCACCTCCGTCTGATGTGCGCTCGCCGGACTCTATCCGGCGCTGCTCGCGCGCGCCCGCGCGCGCCGGCGGCGCCCGCGGATGAAGCGGTACACGAAGAAGCCGATGAAGACGATCGGGATGCCGATCACCACGTACGTGATGTACGGGCGAGGGATGAGCCGGTCGACCGTCGGTCCGAACAGCGCACCGAGCGCCGTCCAGAAGGTCCAATAGATGAGCCCTGCCAGGAACACGCCGGCGGAGAACTCGTGCAGCGGTACCTTGGCGGTGCCACCGATGAGTGACATCGCGACACGCAACCCAGGGATGAGCCGGCCGAGGAAGATCGCGATGAAGCCGTGACGTGCGATCCGCGTCTCCCACATCTTGACCTGCTTCGGATCGACGTCCATGAGCTCGGCGAGCCTCGTCGCCGCGGCGTCGCCGTACTTGCGCGTGACCAGGTACGGGATGAGCGTCCCGAATGTGGACGCCGCCGCGCAGGTGAGGACCACGAGGGCAAGGCTGCCGAGATCGTTCCGCGCGCGGTTCCCGTAGAACATGATCACGATATCGCTCGGAGCGGGCAGCGGTACTCCGGCTTCCTCCGTCGCCACGATGCCGAAGAGCGCGAGGTATTGATGTTGCCCGATGATCACGAGAACCGTCGCGATGCCCTCGCGGAAGATCCGGAAGAGCTCCGTCACGAGAAGAGCGCCCTGGCCGCGCGACCAGGCAGCTCGCGCCCGAGCTGCTGCGCCATCCACTTCGTCGTGTCGGCGAGCTTGCGCACCTCGAGACCGGTCGCGATGCCCATGCCGTCGAGCATCCACACGACGTCCTCGGTCGCGAGGTTGCCGCTCGCGCGCTTCGCGAACGGCGACCCGCCGACGCCACCGATGCTCGCATCGACGACCGTGACGCCGAGCTCGATCGCGGTCAGCACGTTCGCCAGGCCCTGGCCGTAGGTGTCGTGGAAGTGCACGGCCAGCCGCTCGATCGGGATGTTCGCGGCCAGCTGCGCGTCGAGCAGCGCGCGCACGTGCTTGGTCGTGCCGACGCCGATCGTGTCGCCGAGCGAGACCTCGTCGGCGCCGGCGGCGACGAACTGGGCGGCGATCCTCGCGACGTCAGCCGGATCGGTCGGGCCGTCGTCGGGGTCCGTGATGACCATCGACACGTAGCTCCGAACGCGCAGGCCGGCCGACTTGGCCGCGGTCGCCACCCCGAGCGCGATCGCGATCGCCTCGTCGCGGCCGCGCCGCAGGTTCTTTCGCGAGTAGCTCTCGCTCGCCGAGACGAACACCGCTATCTCGTTGGCGCCGGCGGCGAGCGCGCGTTCCAGGCCCTTTTCGTTCGGCACGAGCACCGGGTAGCGCACCCCCGGGCGGCGGCGCAGCCGTGTCATCAGGTCGTCGGCATCCGCGAGCTGCGGCACGGCGGTCGGGCTGACGAACGAGGTCGCCTCGATCGCGGTGTGCCCAGCATCGGCGAGCCGGTCGAGGAGCTCGAGCTTGGTCTCGGTCGGGAGCGTGCGCTCCTCGGCCTGGAGCCCATCGCGAGGGCTCACTTCGACGATCTGGACGCGCGCCGGCTGCGCCATTCGTACATTGTCGGGGTATGGAATTCCAGGACGTCGTTCGCAAGCGGAAGATGGTGCGCACCTTCGAAGATCGGCCGATCGATCCCGACGTGCTCGAGCGGATCATCGCGAACGCCCAGCGCGCGCCGTCGGCCGGCTTCAGCCAAGGCTGGGCGTTCCTCGTGCTCAACGGAAGGGAGGAGACCGAGCGCTACTGGAACACGACGATGACGACCGAGCGGCGCATGGAGTTCGGCTGGCCGGGCATGTTCAACGCGGCCGCGATCATTGTGTGCCTCTCGAACAAGAGCGAATACCTCGCGCGATACAGCCTCCCCGACAAAGGGTGGGTCGATCGCGACGAGAAGCGCTGGCCGGTGCCGTACTGGGACATCGACGTCGGGATGGCCGCGCTGCTCATCCTGCAGACCGCCGTCGATGCCGGCCTCGGTGCGGTGTTCTTCGGGATCTTCGACCAGCCCGGATTCCGCACGGCCTTCGGGATCCCCGACGAGTACACGGCGGTCGGTACCGTCGCGATCGGGCACAAGGCGGCGACGGACCGGCCATCGCCGTCGTTGAAGATCGTGGGCAAGCGGCCGTCTTCTGATGTCGTGCACCGCGTTCACTGGTGACGCACGGAATTGACCCTCACCGGGCGGGGCGATAGACCGGACCACGGAGGAAACTCATGAAGTGGATTACTCGCGAGCATCCGCGCGTCGATCGGGTCGCATGCCCCTGGCTCATTGAGAAGTTCGTCGACAAGGAGGCTGAGTTCATCTACGTGCCGACGGACCAGGTGACGGGCGAGGCCGCGAAGCGGGGCGCCACGCCGTACGACGTGAAGGACGCCGAGCTGGGCCATCACGGGCCGGAATGCAGCTTCGACGCTTTCGTTCACAAGTATGGCCTCGCAGCGGATCCGGCCATGGCGTACATGTCGAAGGTCATTCGTGGCGCGGACACCGCCGACAAGACCGCGACACCGGAGTCGCAGGGCCTTGAGGCGATCCTCGACGGGCTCCGCCATCTGCACTACCCGGATGATCAGAAGCAGCGCGAGGCATCGCGTCCGGTACTTGACGCGTTGTACGTCTACTGCCAGAAACGAGCCGAAGCCACGCCGGCTTGACCCTGAGACCGTCCGGCTTCATTG
The DNA here is from genome assembly GCA_030773995.1 of Chloroflexota bacterium. Classification (GTDB taxonomy): domain Bacteria; phylum Chloroflexota; class Limnocylindria; order P2-11E; family P2-11E; genus UBA4735. Next base: position 4,240 of record JALYLX010000114.1, on the reverse strand, counting down.
CACTCCCGGGCGGTGAGCGCACCGGATTCGATCACGCCGACACGTACCTGGATCGCGGCGGCAGTCGGCTGTACGTCGCGCACACGGCCATGAGTGCCGTCGACGTGCTCGACTGCCGCAGCAATTCCTACCTGCGCTCGCTGCCCGACCTGCCCGGCGTCGCCGGCGTGCTCATCGACAGCCAACAGGATCTCTTGTTCACATCCGACCGTGGCGCCGCGCGGGTGAGCGTCTTCCGCTGCTCCGACGAAATGCTTCTCGGGCGGGTCGACGTCGGGCCGCGGCCGAACGGACTTACGTTCGACACGCGCCGCCGCCACCTCTACAGCTTCAACCTCGGCGAGCCACCCGGAACAAGTTGCACCGCCTCCGTCGTGGCCGTCGATGAGCCGCACGTCGTGGCCACGATCGCCCTTCCGGGACGGCCGCGTTGGGCCGTCTTCGATCCCTCGAGCGATCGCGTGTTCGTGGCGATCCAGAGTCCCGCGATCCTCCTCGCTATCGACGCAGGCACGTTGATGGAGTCCCACCAGATCGAGGTCGGCGCCGAGGGCCCGCACGGACTGGCGCTTGTCGGCCGCCGGCTCTTCTGCGCCGCGGACAGCGCGGAGCTCGTTGTCATCGACGGCCGCGTCGTGACGCGGCTGCCGCTTCGTGGCTCGCCCGACGTCGTCATGCACGACGAGCCGCGCCGCCGCCTGTACGTCGCGATCGGCTCACCCGGCGTGGTCACCGTGTTCGACACCGAACGCCTCGAGGAGCTGCAGACCGTGGAGACCGAGGACGGAGCACACACGATCGGCTGGGACCCCGTCACCGCACAGCTGTACGCGTTCGCTCCGCAGCGTGGTGGCGCACTCGTCTTCGAGGAGATGGCGTGAAGGCGAACGAGGACGTCGGCCTGCGCGACCTCGCCGGCTACTTCCTCCGCCTCGGCGCGTTCGGCTTCGGCGGCCCGATCGCGCTCGCCGGGTACATGCAGCGCGATCTCGTCGAGCGGCGCGGCTGGATCACGCAGGAGGAATATCTCGAGGGATTGGCCGTCGCTCAGACGATGCCGGGTCCGCTCGCCGCGCAGCTCGCGATGTGGCTCGGCTACGTCCGTCGCGGGTTCTGGGGTGCGGTCGCCGCCGCGGTCCCCTTCATCCTGCCGCCATTCGTCATCGTCAGCGTCGTCGCGGCGCTGTACGTTGCCTTCGCCGGCAGCAACGTGATCCAGGCCCTGTTCTACGGGGTCGGCCCCGCGGTCATCGCGCTCATCCTTCGCGGCGCGTGGAAGCTCCTGCGCATCACCGTCAGGAGCGACCGGCGGCTGTGGGCGATCTTCGTCATCGTCGCGGCCGCGACCTTCGTCGTCCGCAGCGAAGTGGCGATCCTCTTCGTGCTCTCCGGCCTGGTGGGCGTCCTGCTCTACGCGCCGCCCGCTTGGTTGCGGATCCGCGCGGCGCCCGCGGTCTTCCCGCTGGGCCTCGCGAACGTGCTCGCGGCGACACAGAGCGCCGACCTCAACACGCTCGTTGCGCTCGGCATCTTCTTCTTCAAGGCGGGTGCGTTCACGTTCGGGTCGGGTCTGGCCATCGTGCCGTTCCTCCAACAGGGGGTCGTCCACGACTTCGGCTGGCTCACCGAGCGCGAGTTCCTCGACGCGGTCGCAATGGGCATGATCACGCCGGGGCCGGTCGTGATCACCGCAGTGTTCGTCGGTTACCTGGTCGCCGGGCTTGCCGGCGCGACGATCGCCGCGATCGGAGTGTTCCTGCCGCCGTTCCTGATGGTCGTGCTCTTTGGCCCGTTGATCATGCGCTACCGCAAGCATCCGGCCGTTCAGGGCTTCACCAAAGGGGCGACCGCCGCAGCCGCCGGAGCGATCGTCGGGGCGGCCGGGGTGATCGCGACCCAGGTGTTGGTCGATGTGCCGACGGCGGTCATCTTCGCCGTGGCCTTCGGGATGCTGTGGCGATGGAAGGTCTCCGAGCCAGTGCTGGTGGGGGCCTCGGCGCTCGCGGGGCTCGCGCTCTTCGGGCTCCGATAGGGGCGCGCGTCCCTGAGCTCTACTGCCGCCAGCGGACCTCCTCCGGCGGCCGCACGCCGCGAAAGGTGACGTAGACCAGACCGTCGTACGCGATCTTCAGCGCGCCGGCGAGGAAGAATGGGAACGCGAACGATCCCGCGGCGAACGCCACGCCGGTGACGAGCGGAGAGAACGCGCTCGATGCGGTGCGCGCCACGTTCGTCAGCCCGGCGGTCGCGGTGCGCTCGTCCGGGTCGACGACCGCCATCGTGTACGACTGCCGCGTCGGCACGTCCATCTGCGAGATGCTCATCCGGCAGAGGAAGATCGCCACCGCCAGCGCAGCCGTCGGCATGACCGGCACGAGCATGAGCAGCACGTTCGAAGGCAGGTGGGTGAAGACCATCGTGTTGAGGAGTCCGAACCGCGCCGCGAGCCACCCAGCGGCGAGCAGCGAGAGGCCCGACAGCACGTTGACGGCGAAGAACAGGACCGCCAGCTGCCCGGGCTCGAGGCCCCATCGGATATAGAACCAGTACGCCACGAGCGACTGGACGACGAGGCCGCCGGCGAACGCATCGATGCTGAAGAGCGCGGCGAGCTTCGCCACCGTTCGCCGCGACCGGTGGATCCCGAGGAACCGTCGTTCGCCTTCGACCCGCGCCAGCTCCAGCTTGTCGGTGAGGCCCGCGAACAGGGCGAGGTTCGCGAGTCCGACGAGCGCGTAGAGCACGAAGAGCGGTCGGTAGGCATCGGCGCCGGTGAGCCCGAGGCGCTCCAGGATCCCGACTGACGCCGCGAAGAGCGCGCCGAGCGCGCCGCCGAACGTGGCGAGGGTGTTGTAGACCGCGAACAGCCAGGTCCGCCGAGCGTCGGGCGCGGTCTGCGGGAGCATCGCCTGGTCGACCGTCTGGAACACGCCGACCTCCGAGTTGGTCGCGCTGATCGTTCCGGTGAAGCCGGCCAGGACGAGGATCGCGAAGCTGTCGGTGATCGCGAACAAGAGGCCCCCGATGGCCATGAGGACGGCCATGCTCGAGATCGTCCGCCGCCGGCCGTAGCGGTCCGCGAAGAGCGACCACGCGACGGTCATCACCGCAGAGCCCGCGATCGCGGACGTGAGCACGATGCCGATCCGGGTGGGATCGAGTCCGAGGCGGTCGAGGTAGACGCCGAGCACGACCGAGAGGTACCCGTAGGCGAAGGTCCGCAGCACCCGGGCGAGCAGAAGGCGCCGGCCGTCGGGCGTGACCCATCGAAGCCACCCTCCGGGGACAGGCTCGCGCGCGGACTGCGTCATTCGTACATTGTCGGGATATGGCGACCGAGCAGCGCAAACTTGTCAGCGTCGTCTTCGCCGACGTCGTCGGCTCGACCGCGTTCGGGTCGGACAACGATCCCGAAGCGGTGCGCTCGGTGATGGGCGCGTACTTCGAGCGCATGAAGGCCATCGCCGAGACCCACGGCGGCACGGTGGAAAAGTTCATCGGCGATGCAGTGATGGTCGTGTTCGGCGTGCCGCTCTTGCACGACGACGACGCGGAGCGTGCAGTGCGAGCGGCGATCGCGATGCGCGACACGATGACGGGTCTGAACGCGGAGCTCCGCGTGTCGCTTGGCGCGCGTGTCGGCGTGAACACCGGCGAAGCCGTAGCCGGAAGTGGTCAGGAGCGTCAGTTCCTCGTCACGGGCGACGCCGTCAACGTAGCCGCGCGGCTGCAGCAGGGCGCCGACGCGGACGAGGTCGTCGTCGGCGCGCTCACTGAGTCGCTCACCCGGGCGGCGATCGAGTACGCGGAGCGGCCGGCCGTCGTGGCGAAGGGAAAGGGCGAGCCGATCAAGGCGTTCCGCGCGGTGCGTCCGAGGAGCGCGATCCCCGAGCAGGCGCGCGGCCTCCCAGCCATGCGCGCGCAGCTCGTCGGTCGTCAGCGCGAGCTGCGATTGCTTCTGGACACGTTCGAGCGAGTGCGCACGGAGCGTCGGGCGCACCTCTTCACGCTTGTGGGAAACGCCGGCATCGGGAAGTCGCGCCTGGTGGGCGAAGTGCTCGCGCGCATCGCCGGGGCGAAGAGCGCGCAGGTCCTGCGAGGCCGGTGCCTGCCGTACGGGGCCGGCATCACGTACTGGCCGCTTATGGAGATCGTGCGTGACGACGCTGGTATTGGATCGGACGACGGACGGGACACGGCGCTCGTCAAGCTCGAACGCCGCGCCGGCGAGCTGCTGGGG
>JALYLX010000113.1 GCA_030773995.1 Chloroflexota bacterium | reverse complement strand
GGCCAGGGCGGCCCGGTAGCGGCGCACGGCCTGCTGGTCGGAGCCCCGATCCTCCTCGAATGGGGGCGTGGTGGACAGGACCACGCGGCCGTGGCGCGAATGGGCCATGCCGAGCGAGAGGAGACGTCCGTTTCCACTGACGGTGCCGGACACGATCCCGTTCCCGAAGTCGAGCGGCTTGTATGGCCGCGCCGGGTCGAGCGAGGGCACGCCTCAGCTCGGGCCGATCGCGGCTCCGGTGTCGCTGGCGATCCACCGCGCGCGGTCCTCATCGAAGGCGAGATGGATCGTTTCATCGGTCCGCAGCCTGATGTCGACGGGGGCCTCGATCTTCACCGGGGTCCCGGCGACCTTCGCGGTGACCAGTGCGTGCGATCCGAGGGGCTCGACGACCATCACTTGCGCCGGCACCCCCTCCGTGCCGATGCGCAGGTGCTCCGCGCGGATGCCAAGGACGACGGCTCCGCTCGGGACCGGTGCCGCCCGGACCGGCACGCGGAAGCCGTCCCCGACGAAGGCGCCGTCGGCTATGGCACCGGCGATGAAGTTCATGGGCGGAGAGCCGATGAACCCGCCCACGAAACGCGTGGCCGGCCGATCGTAGATGGCCATGGGCGCGGCGCACTGCACGATCTCGCCATCGCGCATGACCGCGATCCGGTCGCCCATGCTCATCGCCTCGATCTGGTCGTGGGTCACGTACACGGTCGTGCGCTTGACCTCGTCATGTAGCCGCTTCAGGTCGGCGCGCGCTTGCAGACGGAGCAGGGCATCGAGGTTCGACAGCGGCTCGTCCATGAGCAGGACGTCGGCGTCCATCACGAGAGCGCGCGCGACGGCGACGCGCTGGCGCTGGCCGCCCGAAAGCTGGCCAGGGAAACGGTCGAGGAGCGTCTCGAGTCCGAGGAGCTCCGCGACCTCGTCGACGCGCCGGGCGATGTCCGGGCGGGCGACGCCGTGCATTCTCAGTCCGAAGCCGACGTTCGAGCGCACCGTCATGTGCGGGAAGACGGCGTAGCTCTGGAAGACCATGGCGACGTTGCGGTCCCGCGGCGGAAACGGCGTCACATCGCGGCCGCCGATACGGATCGCGCCGCTGTCGATGTGCTCGAGGCCGGCGATCGACCGCAGGAGTGTGGTCTTCCCGCAGCCTGACGGGCCGAGCAGGACCATGAACTCGCCGTCACGGATGTCGAGGCTGACCTCACGCAGGGCCGGTGCCTTGCCGAATGTCTTGGTCACGCCCTCGATCGTGAGGCCCGCCACGTCAGCGTCCGCCCCAGAGGTTCAGCAGGTATCGGCGCATGAAGAAGATGAACCCGATCGCAGGAGCGGCCATGACGAACCCGCCGGCGAACTTGAATGTGATCGGCGATTGATCGAGGGCCGTGAGTACCTGCGCCGGGAGCGTTCGCTGGCGCAGCGTCAGGATCGTGGCGGCGAACGTTTCGTTCCACGAGATCACGAACGTGAAGATCGCCGCAGCCGCAAGGCCAGGGATGGCGAGCGGCAGCGCGACGCGCAGGAACGCGGTCCAGCGCGTGCAGCCGAGGGTCTGCGCCGCCTCCTCGAGCTCGTGGGAAACGCTCACGAATACGCCGCTGGTAACGAGGATCGCGAAGGGCAACGCGATCGCGGCGTGCACGAGTGCGACGCCGAAGACGTTGTCGTACAGGCCGAGCCGGAGGAAGGTGACCGCGAGGGGGATCGACAGGATCGCGATCGGGAACATCTTCGTCGCGAGGACGACGATCGACAGAGCGTCGCGGCCGCGGAAACGGAACCGCGCGAGGCTGTAGCCGGCCGGAACGCCAAGCCCAAGCGCGATCACGATCGCCAGTAGCGCGACCAGGAGGCTGTTCAGGATCGACGGGATGACGCCACGAGAGCTGAGAAAGAACGCCATCGTCTCGGTGCTGACGCTCGTGGGAAGCAGCTGCTTGGGGTAGTCATACGCGGCGGTCTGCGAGCTGAAGGCAGCGACGGCGATGAAATAGAGCGGCAGGAGGACCCACGCAGCCAGGATCACCGCCGTCCCGTATACGAGCACGCGGTCTGCCGCGAGTCGTAGCGTCATCGAATGCGCTGGGCCTCGCCGGTCCCAAGGACTCTGAGGTAGATGACGGTCATGGCGACAGCGAGGGAGAGCAGCACGATCGCGTACGCGGCCGCCACGTGCGGGTCGCGATTGATCGAATACCAGTTGTACGCCTCACCGGCGACGATGGGGAGGTTCCGCCCGGCGAGCGCGAAGACCGCGGCGAAGGTCGTGAACGCGAAGATGGTCCGGATGATGAGCGCCGACTGCAGGCTCGGGCGGAGGAGCGGGAGGACGACGTGCACGGTCCGCTTGACGCGCGAGGCGCCGAAGAGGTCAGCCGCTTCGAAGTAGTCATGCGGGATGAGCTGGAGCCCGGCGACGAGGATCACCAGCACCAGGGCCGTCGCGCGCCACGACTCGGCTACGACGATCGCGACGATGACCGTTCCGAGGCTCTCGTAGGAGAGGTAGATGATCGGGTCCTTGATGAGCCCGACGCCCTGCAGGATCGTGTTCAGATAGCCACGCTCCGTGAACACGGAGAGCCACAGGATGCCGGCGGCAAGATCGGAGACCGCGAGCGGGATCGCGTACACGTAGAGGAACCAGCGATGTCCCCGCAGGCGTGAGTGCACGAGCAGTGCCATCATGAGGGCGATGACGATCTGGGCTGGGACGATGAGGACGAGGAGGACCAGCGTGTTGCGGATGGCATCGCGGAACGCGACGTCATTGACCATGCGCTGCAGATGCTCCGTCGTCAGCGCGCCATCCTCACCTTGGATCGCGAGCAGCAGCGCCTGGATCATTGGCAAGAGGATCAACAAGGTCAGGTACCCGATCGCCGGCAGGAGGAGCGCGAACGGCAGCGCGTCCTCGCGCCACCGCGCGCTCACCCTCCCGCCAGCCACGCTCGACCGCCGGCCCTACTTCACCACGCAGGGCCCGCTGGATGTGCCGTCGGGACCCCAGCACTTGGCTCCCGCGTCCGTGACGGCCTTCTGCAGCAGCACCGACTGCTCGCTCAGGACCGTCTTGATGTCCTCGCCTTTCACGACGATGCGCTGGAAGGTGTCGACCATCGCCTTGTTAAAGTCGCCGCCCTTGGCCCCGAGCCCGACGGGCAGCGGCACCGGCTTCGCGTCGGCGGCGGCTGACTGTTTGGCGACCGCCCCGGCCTCGAGCTTGAGGCCGGGGTTGAGATCCGTCGGCAGATCGACTTTGACGACGGGGAAGAAGCTGTTCTCCCGCAGGGTGGTGACCTGCGTCTGCGTGTTGAGCAGGTAGTCCAGGAGCGCCTCCGCTCCGGCTTGGTTGGGGGTGGTCTTCGGGATCGCGAGCCCGACGAGGACCGTCATGTAGTAGCGGCCCTTCGGGCCGGCCGGCGCCGGCACCGCCATGAAGTCGTCAGGCTTGGCCTTGAGGACGTTGATGAGGCGCGCGGCGTGATCGAAGCCGATCCACACCTCCTCCGATTGGAGGGGCTCCTGCATGAAGGCATATGTCGTCGACTGGGGGTTCGTGTACTTCCATAGCTCCTTGATCGCGCCCCACATCGTCTCCGCGTCGGCGCTCTTGTACGTCGTCACGAGACCGCCGGTGTACGAGGGGTAGAAGTAGCCCTGCAGCAGCCGGTGCAGCAGGCTGTTGGTGCCCGCTGGAAGTCCGATCATCCGTTTGCCGGTCTTGTCCTGGATGTTCTTGCCCCACGCGATGAGCTGGTCGTAGGTCAGCGCGTTCACGTCGGCGCCTGACGGCAGGTACGGGAGCGCCTTCTTGTTCACCGCGAGGAAGTACGTGGCCTGCGTCCACGGGATGTAGTACTGCGTGCTCGTACCGAGCTTCCCGAGGTCCACGAACGACGACGGGATCCCCTTGTCCTTGTACTTGTCCATGACTTTGCCGACGTCCTGCAATGCCGAGATCACGCTGCCGAATTGGCCGTTCTCGACGCCGATGAGGCCGACCTGACCCGTTCCGCCGGCCTTCGACTCCGCCGTGATCCGATCGAGGATCACCGCCTCGGCGTCGGTGATGAAGTCCACGGCGGCGCCTTTGTAACCGGCGAGGATCTTCGTGCGCATCGCTTCCTGCTCCGTCGTCGGCGTGAACTGGGTGGATGCGAAGACGAAGCCTTTGCCCGAGTCCGATGCCGCGGCGCCGCCGGACGGCGCACCCTGCGTCGAGCAAGCGGTCAGGACGACCACGAGCGCGATGGCGATCGAACACACTCTCATGTCACAACTCCCCCACGCGATCTTCGCACCGCGCGGAGGCTACACCGGCCTGTCAGCCGGCGGCCACCGCCTTCTCCCGCTCGGCGAGCTCGCGTCGGAGGATCTTGCCTGACGCCGTCCGGGGGACCTTGTCGATGAATTCGACCTCACGGACCCGCTTGTAGTCGGCGATGCGCTCCTTCACGAAGGCCATGAGCTCATCGGCGGTCACGTCCGCGCCGGCGCGGAGCTGCACGAACGCTTTCGGGATCTCCCCTGCCTCGGCGTCCGGCTTGCCGATGACGCCGGCGTCGGCGACGGCGGGGTGCTCGCAGAGCACCGCCTCGACCTCCGCCGGGCCGACGCCGAAACCCTTGTACTTGATGAACTCCTTCTTGCGATCGACGATGAAGACGTAGCCGTTCTCGTCCTTCTTGCCCACGTCGCCGGTGAAGAACCACCCGTCGCGTATCACCGCCGCGGTGTCATCAGGCTTGTTCCAGTAGCCGCGCATCACCTGCGGACCCCGGACGGCGATCTCCCCGACCTCGCCGGTCGGCAGGTCGCGCACGCCGCCCTCAAGGTCGACGATGCGGTCCTCCGTGCCGGCGATCGCCGGCCCGATCGAGTCGAGGATCGCGGCATCCAGCGGGTTGACGTGCGTCACCGGCGACGTCTCGGTGAGGCCGTAGCCCTGGATGAGCGGCTTGCCGGTCCGCTCGATCATGCGGCGCGCCGGCTCCGGGGCGAGCGGAGCGGCACCGCTGAAGAAGAAGCGGACTGAGCTGAGGTCGTGCTTGTCGACCTCAGGGTGCGCAGCCAGGCCCAGGACGATCGGCGGAACGATGAAGCACACCGTCGCCCGGTGCCGCTCCACGAGGGTCAGGTACTCGACCATGTCGAAACGCGACATCGCGACCTGCGTCGCGCCGAGGCTGACCGCGCCGGCCATGAGGAGGTTCAGCGCGTAGATGTGGAAGTACGGCAACACGTTGAGGAACACGTCATCCTGCCGCACCGGGACCGCCGCGAAGAACTGCTGCTGGTTCACCGTGAGATTGCGGTGCGTCAGCATCACGCCCTTCGGGAAGCCGGTGGTGCCGCTCGTGTACGGGAGCGCGGCGAGGTCGTCGAGGTTCGCGCGGATGAGTGGCGCCTCGCCTGGCTCGGCCACGAGGTCGTCGAACCGGACCGTACCGTCGGACGCGGCGCCGGTGCGCGCGAGCAGGCGCTTCTCGCCGAGCTGCGCCTTGATCGGCTCGACGACCGGCCAGAGAGCCTCGTGCACGAGGACCGCCTTGGCCCCTGAGTCGTCGACCTGGAAGCGCACCTCGCGCTCCTTCGACTGCGCGTTGATCGGATTGACGACCGCGCCGGCCTTGAGCGTCGCGTAGAACGCGATCACGAACTCGATGGAGTTGGGCATGAAGAGGGTCACCCGGTCGCCGCGGCCCACGCCACGCCGCGCGAGCGCGCCGGCAAGTCGCTCGGTCGCCGCATCGAGATCGGCGAAGGTCATCGTGCGTTCGCCGTGGATGACCGCGAGTTTGCTATCGACCTCGCGCGCCGACTCGCGTAGCCGATCGTGCAGTGCGACCTCGCGGTACGTGAAGGGTGCCGTCTGAGATGCGATGGACGTCATGAGGTCACACCTCCCCGTGGCACGAGGCTCCCGCCGAGGCGCGATAGTAGACCGCGCTCAGCGGCGGTCGGTCTTGGCCGGCGCCGCCGGGGTCCGTGGCGCATACGGCAGCGGGATGAACTCGACCTTCTGGCAAAGCGGAACGAAGAACTGGGCGATGCAGAAGAGCCACGATAGGTCGGTCACCGGGACGAGGCTACCCCTGGGCGGGTGGCTCCTCGGCGGCGCCGGAGTCGGACACGAATCGGTACCCCGCCCCCGGCACGGTCTCGATGTACCGCGGCTTGTGCCAGTCGTTCTGCAGCTTCGCGCGGAGGGCGCGAACGTGGCGATCCACGACGTTGCTCTCGATGACGAAGTCAGTGCCCCAGAGCGCGTCGAGGATCTGCTCCCGGGTGAGCACGGTCCCGGCGTTCGCGGCGAGAAGGTACAGGAGCGCCTGCTCGAGCGAGGTGAGGTGGAGCTCGTGTTCCCCGGCGAGCACCTTCCGGTTGAGCACGTCGATCTCGAGGTCGCCGACGCGCAGGCGCGGGACGAGCTCTCCGGCATTGCCATGGGTCCGGCGGATCACGGCCCGTGCCCGGGCGACCAGATCGTCAGGAACGAAGGGAACGCCGATGTAGTCATCCGCACCGC
>JALYLX010000112.1 GCA_030773995.1 Chloroflexota bacterium | reverse complement strand
CGCCCACGGTCAGCACGAGCGCGACGAGGTCGGGCTTCACCGCCGGACCCCAAATCGCGACGGGTGAGAGGGCGAGCCACCCGAGGCCGAGCGTGACGGCGGCGAGCCGCCTCCCGGGCCAGGCCCGCCACGCGACCAGCGCCGCGACCCCGACCGTCGCCGCGACGCTGACCACACGGCCGGTGACGAACGGATCGCCGACGGACGCGAGCAGGAAGTACAGGGGCGGGTAGTTCGCCGCGGTGAACGTGGGGCCGCCGGCGTCGGCGTAGGTCGCGAGCGTTCGGGCGAGGATCGCCGCGTGGGCCACGGCCCCCTCGCCGTAGAGCACCGGGCCATCCAGGAGCAGCGCCTGACCCCACTTCAGAGCGGCGAGTACCGCCATGAGTCCCGCGATCGCGGCGTACGTGAACCAGGCCCCTCGCGCGACCCGTCCGGTCATCGCCGCTGCAGCAGCGAGCGTCCGGTCATGCGCGAAGGCACTGGGATCCCCAGCAGGTCGAGGACGGTCGGTGCGATGTCCGACAGCGCACCGTCCCGCATCGTCCAGCGGCCGGGGTCAGGCGAGATGAACACGACAGGCACGGGATTCGTGCTGTGCTGCGTGTTGACGCCGCCGTCGGGGAAGGTCATCTCCTCGACGTTCCCGTGATCGGCGGTGAGCAGCATGCAGCCGCCGGCCGCGAGCGCCGCGTCGACGACCAGGCCCACGGCCGCGTCCGTCACGGCCATCGCGCGTAGCGCGGCCTCGAACACGCCGGTGTGGCCGACCATGTCCGGATTCGCGAAGTTCACGATCGCAAAGTCGTAGGTGCCCGCGTGGATCGCCTCTACCAGCCGCCCGGCCACCGTCGCGGCGCTCATCTCGGGCGACTGGTCGTACGTCCGGACCTTCGGTGACGGGACGAGCATGCGGTCCTCGCCGCTGAATGGCTCCTCGCGTCCACCGTTGAAGAAGTAGGTGACGTGGGCGTACTTCTCGGTCTCGGCGATGTGGAGCTGCGTGAGCCCGCGATCCGCGATCACCGCTGCGACCGGCGTCACCGCGGGCGGCCGGAACGCGATCTGGACGTCCGGCAGGTCGACCTGGTAGTCGGTCATCGAGACGAAGGTCAGATCGCGCGGCACCCGCGGCCTCACGAATCCGTCGAACTCCGGCTGCATGAGGGCCCACGTGAGCTGACGGGCACGGTCGGGCCGGAAGTTGAAGAAGATGACCGCATCCCCGTCGGCGACCGGCCGCCCTGCGCCCACCACGTGCGGCTCGAGAAGCTCGTCCTTGCAGTCGGCGGAGCGGTAGCACTCGCGCAGCGCGTCTTCGGCCATCGCAACGACCGTTCCGTCGGCATCGACGATCGCGCGGTACGACCGGGCGGTCCGCTCCCAGCGCTTGTCCCGATCCATCGCGTAGAAGCGGCCGTGCACCGTCGCGATCGGCGCGGCCACCTGGCCGATGAGCGGCATCGCGCTACGTGGCGGCATGTCGCGACCGTCGAGGAACGCATGGACCACGACGTCGGCGACCTGCTCCCGCTTTGCGAGCTCGATCAGCGCGGCGATGTGCCGCATGTCCGCGTGCACGCCACCGGTCGAGAGGAGCCCCATCAGATGGAGCGTCCGGCCCTGCCGGGCGGCGGCGCACGCCCCACGCAGCGCGGCGTTCGCGAAGAAGGTCCCGTCCACGATCGCGCGATCGATCACTTCGAGCGCCTGCGGCTCGGCGTACCCGGCGCCCATCGTGAGGTGCCCGACCTCGCTGTTCCCCATCACCCCGGCCGGCAGGCCGACCGCGACGCCGCTCGCCTCGAGCTTCGCGTGCGGGTGACCGGCGAGGAGCGCATCGAGCCGCGGCGTGTCGGCACGGGTGGCCGCATTCGATGGTGAATCCGGCGCGACGCCCCAGCCATCGAGGACGCAGAGGACCACCGGGCGGTACGCCGCGGTCACAACCCGAAGGCCCGGACGATCGCCGCGAAGTCGTCGGGCTTGAGCGACGCTCCGCCGACGAGCGCGCCGTCGATGCCCTCGGCCCCCGCGAACTCCGCGACCGTCGCCGCCGAGACGCTGCCGCCGTACAGGATCCGGATGGCGTCCGCGGGTGCGCTGTGGACCCGCAGGGCCGAGCGGATGGTCCGCGCGGCGGCGCGCGCGTGCAAACCGGTCGCCGGGCGCCCGGTGCCGATGGCCCACACCGGCTCGTACGCGATGACCAGCCGGTCGCCGGTGACGCCGCGCACGTCCGTCAGGTCGCGATCGATCTGACGCTGCAGCACGGTCTCGGTCTCGCCGGCGGCGAACTGGCTCTCTGTTTCGCCGACGCAGAGGACCGCGCGCAAGCCCGCCGCGAGCACCCGCGATAGCTTCCGCGAGATGCGGGCATCGTCGTCGCCCTGATCGCGCCGGACCTCCGAATGGCCGACGATCGCGCCGGTCGCGAGCCCGCGAAGCATCGTCACGCTGAGCTGTCCGGTGTACGCCCCCGATTCCTCCCAATGGACATCCTGCGCGTACACCGCGACGTCGCTCCCGGCCACTGCCTCGGCGACCGCCGCGAGCGCGACGGCCGGCGGCGCGACGCCGACCTCCGTTCGGGGATGCGGCATCGCCGTGACTGCTCGCGCGAGCGCGACCGCATCGCTGATCGTCGCGGGGTTCATCTTCCAATTGCCGATCACGAGACGGCCGCGGGTCATGCCTCCGCTTCCTCGACGAGCCGCCGCAGGCGCGAGCGGATGACCCACTTCGTCGTGTCGAGCCGGCGAGCCAGATCGCTCAGGGTCGCGGTCGGCGCGCGGAGGCGCGCGGTCGCGGCTTCACGCAGCGGAGCCGGAAGCCGGGCCAGGCGTCCGGCTCGCGTGAGCGACCGGATGGCCTCGGTCTGGGCGCGCGCGGAGGCGACGGCGCGCGCGAGGTTCGCGGCCTCGGCGTTGACCAGCGCGTTCGTCCGCCCGCGCACCTCGCGCGACACCCTGCGCGCCTCGAAGCGGAGCAGGGTCTCGGTCGCCCCGCACGCCCGCAGATACGCGGCGATGAGCTCGGCGTCGCGGACGCTCATGACCAGCTGCCCACGTCGCGAGCGGATGGCCGGCCGAAAGCCCTCGCGGCCCAGGATCGACGCGGCTCGCCGCACCTCGCCCCGCGGCGGACGCAGCTCGAGGAGATAGCCGGACGGGCCGGCGGACACGGACCCGCCGGCGAGGACGAGGCCGCGCAGATACGTGCGGCGGCAGCAAGCTCGGCGGAACAGCGAGCTCGGGTCGGCGTCTTCCGTGCGATGTGCCAGCCGTCGCGCCGGGACGCCAAGGTGCGCCGCCCGCGGCAACAGCGCTGCGAGGACCCGCGCGTCGCACGCTTTCAGGGGCAGTCGCGCGAGCTCGGCCTTCACCTCGTCGGAGAGCGGCGACCGCTCGCGCGCGTCGACACCGCGGGTCACGTCCGCACGTCCGGCTTGTCACGATCGCGATGGTCGACCACGACCTCGCCCTTCCATGAGGCGCGCAGCCGCCGCGCGACCTCGTCGGCGATCGCGACGGAACGGTGCCGCCCACCGGTGCAGCCGAACGCGATCCCGAGCCGCGCCTTCTTCTCCTCTTCGTACCTCGGCAGCGCGAAGTCGAGGAGCGGCATCAGCCGTTCGAGGAATGCGCGCGTCGCCGGATGCTCCAGCACGAACCTGCGCACCGGCTCGTCGCTCCCGGACAGCAGGCGGAGCGACTCGATGTAGAAGGGGTTCTCCATGAACCGCACGTCCAGCACGAGGTCCGCGCTCGGAGGGAGGCCGAACTTGTAGCCGAAGCTGATCAGCTGCACGAGCATGCCCGCGGTCCCCTCGCCGTACAGCGAATGCAGCGTGTCGCGCAGGTCCTTCACCGTGAGATGGGTCGTGTCGATGACCTTGTCCGCGCGCGCGCGCAGATCCACGAGCAGGCGCCGCTCCTCCTCGATGGAGGGCTGCACACCTCTGGTGGTCTCGAGCGGATGGCGGTGGCGCGTCTCGCTGTAGCGACGGAGCAGCACCTCGTCCGACGCGTCGAAGAAGAGCACGTGGGGGCGGGTTCCCGCGCGATCGAGGCGCTCGACCTCCGCGGCCGCGTCGGTGAACAGGGCACCGCTCCGCGCGTCCACGACCATCGCGACCCGCGGATGGCCGCCGTTCCGCGCGACGTCGAGCGTCGACCCCATCAGCGCGGGCGGCAGGTTGTCGAGGATGTAGTAGCCGAGGTCCTCGAACACCTTCGCGGCCTGCGATTTTCCGGCACCGGACAACCCGGTGACCACGACGAAGTCCGGGCGCCCGGTCATGACCTAGTGCGGGATGATCCGCGAGACGACGAAGCCGACGAGCCCGATGACGATCGCTCCGATGATCGCGGTGAGGATCCCGTCCACCTGGAAGCCGAGCACCGGGATCGCCGACACGAGGAGGAGCATCAGCCCGGCCACGACGAGCTGGAAGAGGCCGAGCGTCAGGCACGTGATGGGCATTGCGATCATCGAGATGATCGGGCGGACGAAGGCGTTCACGACGCCGAGCACGAGCGCCGTCAACGCCAGCGAGATCCATTTGTCCGCCTCGCCGTAGCCGTAGGCCGTGTGTCCGTAGGAGATCCCGGGGATGAGGGCGGCCGCGACCGCAATGGCGATCGCGTTGATGAGCACGCGGCCAATGAGTCCCATCGCCATGGATATTAGGCGGCTAGTACTGGTTGATGGTGCCGAGCCGTCGGATGCGCCGATCCGCGCGCCGGTAGGCCCACAGCCCGACCGGGTACACGACCACCGTCCCGATGACGAGTGCGATGTACTCCAGCACGGGATCGAAGAGCGGGCGCGTCCCGAGGGCCTGCTGCCGGAGGATGTCCATCGCGTATGTCGGCGGCAGGGCGTACGCGATCGGCTGGAGCACGCCCGGCAGGAGCGTGACCGGGAACGCGGCGCCCGTGGCAACGCCGAACAGGAAGTTCGTCGTATCGATGAAGAAGTTCGCCTCCTTGATCACCAGCACGAGCGCCGCGAGAAGGTAGGCGATGCCGACCATCGCAAGGACGGCCAGCAGCATCGCCGGCGTCGCGTAGAACAGCTCGAGCCGGAAGCGCAGCCCGAGGAACAGGAATCCGATAGCGAAGATGGCGATCTGACCGAACACGAACCAGAAGAGACCGCCGAGCGCGCGGCCGATCACGAGCGTCTCGCGCGAGGTCGGCGTGAGCCACGTCGGCTCCAGCGTGCCCGCCTCCATCTCGTTGCGGAAGCTCATCGCCATCGACCAGAACGCGGTGGCGACGAGCCCGCTCATGACCCCGCCGAGGAAGATGAAGCCAGTGAGGTCCGCCGTGCCGATCGTCTTCTCGAGCCCGACGACCCGGCCGCCCACCGCGAACGCGGCGCCGAACAGCAGCGCCGGCAGCACGCCCTGGTAGAGCGGCGTGAAGATCTGCGAGGCGACGACGAAGCGATAGCGCGAGACGTTGCGGATGTCCTTCCGAGCGACCGCCAGCGCCGCGCGGAGCTCGTCCATCAGTACCGCCCGAGCATCCCGCTGCGGCGCGCGCCGGCTTCGAGCCACCGGAACACGACGACCGCCAGCACGCCGAACCCGACCGCCAGCCCGAGTAGCGTCGCGCCGGCCGGCACGAGGTCCACCAGCGTGGCACCCTTGAGGAGCGCACTGCGCATCCCGTCGACGATGTACGTCGGTGGCATGACCGCCGCGGTGGCCTGGGCCCAGGCGGGCAGCATCGCGATCGGGAACGTGATCCCGCAGAGCAGCGACAGCGAGCCGCGAACGAACTG
Organism: Chloroflexota bacterium; assembly: GCA_030773995.1. Taxonomy (GTDB): domain Bacteria; phylum Chloroflexota; class Limnocylindria; order P2-11E; family P2-11E; genus UBA4735. Next base: position 2,014 of record JALYLX010000112.1, on the reverse strand, counting down.
AACCGCAGGGCCGATCTCGCCGAAGCGCAGCACCGCAGCGCCGAACAGCGAGCCCATGGCGTACATCGCAGGAACCCCCACGAGCGTGATCGCGAGGGCGTACACGATGCCGCTCAGCGGCAGGACGATCCCGAACAGCAGCCACACGCCGATCCCCGTCACGACCAGGTTCATGAAGACCCAGACGATGTTCGTGAGCGGCGGTCCGAACAGCGGGACGAGCCGCGACGCGGGCGTGAGGAACACCGCCTCGAGCGAGCCGCGGATCTGCTCCTGGCGCAGCGCGGTGCCCGGTCCCCACAGGAGCGAGCTCAGCCACATGTACATCGCGTACCCGACGAACACGAAGACCGTGATGCCCGTCGTGCCGGCGCGCTCCGCGAACGCCTGCAGCGCCTGCGGATCGCCGCCGCCCGAGTACGCCTGTCCCATCAGCACCCAGACCGCCGGCAGCATGACCGGCCAGAAGATCATCCCGATGAACGACGTCGGGTAGCGGCGGATGGTCCGGAGCTCCTTCAACCCCGCGGCGCGCAGCGCGCGCAGGTCGCCGGCGATGTACGCGGCGTTCACTCGCGGAGCGCCCGCCCGGTGAGGGAAATGAAGACGTCCTCGAGGGACACCGGGACGACCTCGACGTGCTGGATGGTCGCGCCTTCGCTGCGTGCCGCGTCGAACGCGGCCGGCACGAAGTCGCGCGCCGACGCGCAGTGCGCCGTGACGGCGAGAGTGCCATTGTGCCGTTCGCTCCGCGCGATGACCGCGCTGCTCGCGAGCCGCGCAAGCAGTGGCGCATCCGCGCCGGTCATGCCGATCTCGAGGCTGACGACCTCCTCGGCGCGGATGCGCCGTTTGAGCGCCGCGGGCGTGTCGAGCGCGACGATCTCCCCGTGGTCGATGATCGCGATCCGGTCGCAGAGCTGGTCCGCCTCCTCCATGTAGTGGGTCGTGAGCAGGACCGTGCGCCCCTGGCGCTTCAGCTCGCGGACGCGGTCGCGCAGGTCCCGCGAGGCCTGCGGATCGAGGCCGACGGTCGGCTCGTCGAGGATGACGAGCGGCGGGTCCGGCAGTAGCGCGCGCGCGAGCGCCAGGCGCTGGCGCATGCCCGTCGAGTAGCGCTCGACGTAGTCGTCCGCGCGGTCCGCGAGCTTCACTGCCACGAGCGCCGCATCGATACGCGCCCTCGTCTCCTTCGGTGGCACGCGGTACAGCGCCGCGAAGTACTCAAGGTTCTCGCGCGCGGTGAGCTTCCAGTACAGGCTGCGTTCGCCGGAGAGCATCGCGCCGAGATTCGCGCGGATCTCCCGCGGATGCGTCTTCACGTCGATGCCAAGGACCTTCGCCTCGCCACTCGTCGGCTCGAGGAGCGTCGCGAGCATCCGAAGGATCGTGGTCTTTCCAGCCCCATTCGGACCGAGGACCCCAAAGATCTCGCCACGCTCGACGCGCAGATCGATCCCGTTCACGGCGACGAACGTCTCGCGCTCGTCAGGTTGGCGGCGCACTCGCTGCCAGATCGTCCGCCGGCCTTTCTCGAAGACTTTGGTGAGACCGGTGACCTCGACCGCAGGCGCGAGACTCACTCGACGACGATCATGACCCGATCGTCGCCGTCGGAGATGTCGACGATCGGACCGGAGTGCGAGATGTGTCGGAGCACGTCATCCAGGTCGATCCCGAACTTCGCGAGCTGCTCGCGTACGAGGCCGCTCGCGGCGATCTTTGTCTTTCCCATCCGCGCGATGCCGAGTGGGATCGCGATGTTGACCTTCGATTTGCCGCCCGAGGTGACCATGATCCGCAGCGTGCGCCGCCCGAGACCCGGCGGGACGGGCGCGTCCGCCGGGAACAGCGGCCGGTCGGCGCCTCCGTGGCCCGGCGCAGCCGCGTCGGTCCGCTCCTTCTCCTCGACGTCGCCGATCGCCTTGAGCAGGCGGTACGCCTGGTCGGCATCGATCTTCCCGTCGGCCAAGAGCTGCAGGACCTGCTTCCCTTCCTCGGTCGGCATCAGCGC
>JALYLX010000111.1 GCA_030773995.1 Chloroflexota bacterium | reverse complement strand
CGCAGGTTCCTTCCTTGCGCAGGGGCGGGGGCCCCTGAGCGCGTAGCGCGCCGAAGGCAGCGAAGCAAGAAGGGGTCAAAGGTGACGCAGCCCGGAAGGGCTGCGGAGAGGGGGGGATTCGAACCCCCGTGGCTTTCGCCAACCGCTTTTCGAGAGCGGCACCATCAACCACTCGGACACCTCTCCGCCACGAAGTTTAGCTGGCGAGGTGCGTCTTCAGGAACGACATGATCTTCGGCCACGCGTCCTTCGCGTCGTCCGGATCATGGACGTCGGCGCGCTGCTCGTTCAGGAACGCGTGGTCCACGTTCGGGTACACCACCTTCTCGAATGGCACCCCGGCGGCCTTCAGGTCAGCCTCGAGCGCGGGCAACGCGTGCATCACGTGCTCGTCCTTGCCTGCAAAGACGCCGAACACCGGGACGCCTTTCAGCTTCGTGTAGTCGGGCTTCTTCTGCGGTGGGACTCCGTAGCAGTCGACGACGGCGCCAACGACGTCAGAAGCGACGGTGCCGGTCATGAGGGCGAGCATCCCACCCATGCAGAACCCGATGACGCCGATCTTCTTCGACGACGTCTTTGGGTGTGACGCGAGGAACTGGGCCGCGCCGCGAGCGTCCTTCGCGGCCTGGTCGATGTCGAGCTCCATCATCAGCTTCTGGGCCTTGTCCGGCTCGCCGATCTGCGCGCTCTTCCCGTGGTAGAAATCCGGCGCGAGCGCGGTGAATCCCTCGCGGGCGAACATGTCGGCGACGCCCTTGACCTGCGGGATGAGCCCCCACCACTCCTGGATGACGATGACGCCCAGACCGTTCCCAGAGGCCGGGCTCGCAAGGTATCCGCTTGCCGTGCCGCCGTTGCTCTTGAACTCGATCATTGTCAAACCCCCTCCGCTACTTCGTTCCGTAGAACGCCGATCCGCTCTATTTCGAGCTCAACAGTGTCCCCAGGCTTCAGCCACTCGGGTGGCTTACGGCCCATGCCAACACCTTCGGGCGTGCCGGTGATGATCACGTCACCGGGGTGGAGCGTGAGGCCGGCCGACAGCTCGGCGATGATCCGCGCGACTGGGAACACCATGTGCTTCGTATTCGAGTCCTGCTTGGTCACGCCGTTCACGCGCGTCGTGATCCGGAGCGTCTGCGGATCGGGGATCTCGTCCTTCGTCACGATCCACGGCCCGAGCGGCAGATGCGTGTCGAAGTTCTTTCCCTTGAACCACTGCCCACCGTGCCAGCTGCGCTGGACGTCGCGGACGCTCACGTCGTTGGCGATGGTGTAGCCGAACACGTGATCGAGGGCGTCGCGCTCGCCGATGTCCCGACCCTCGCGGCCGATCACGACGGCGAGCTCGACCTCATAGTCGAGCTGCTCCGAGATGGGCGCGGGATACCGGATCGCGGCACCAGGGCCGATGATCGCGAACGGGTTCTTCGAGAACAGCGCCGGATGGTCGGGGATCGCCTGCGGTGCCGACGCGGGCCGGAAATCCTTGCCCTCGGCGAAATGCTCGGCGTAGTTCCAGCCGACGCAGAACACGTTGCGCTTCGGCACGATCGGCGCGAGGAGCCGGACCGCGTGGACCGGAAGCGCCGGGGCGGCCGGGGCCCAGCCGGCGCCACGCTGGATCAGGTCGAGCATCGCGACCGTGTCGCGGAGGGGCAGGATCGTCTCGCCCTCGACGACACCGGTCAGCGGGCCCTCGCCCTCGTCGAACGTGCAGAGCTTCATAGGACGGGCGGGGCCGGTTTCTCCTCCGGCCAGCTCGCATACGTCCGGCGGTAGTAGAGGAGTGGCGGGCCGCCCACGACCCGACCGCCCTCGACCGATCCGATGAACACGACGTGATCCCCTGTTTCGATGACGTCGGCGACGGTGCATTCCATGAACGCGTTGACCGCGTCGACCAGGATGGGTACGCCCGCTGCGACAGTCGACGGGATCCACCGGACGCCGTCGAACTTGTCGTCCGCCTTCGTCGCGAAGCGCGTGCTCAGGTCCTCGCTTCCGCCCTTCAAGACGTTCACCACGAATAGTCGGGACCGCCGCAGGACCGCGAGCGTCCGTGATGCGCGGTCGAGGCTGACGAGTACGAGCGGCGGCTCGGTCGAAAGCCCGATGAATGCCTGCGTCGTGAGGCCGCGCGGCGCGCCGTGCTCGTCGACGGTAGTGACGATGGTGACGCCGCTCGGGAACGCGCCCGCAAGCTCGCGGAACGTGGCTCGATCGACCGGCACACGTCCTATTCTGGACGGCGTGCGGTTGACCCGCTTCCACTACGCCTGGGTCGTCGTCGCGATCACCTTCCTCGCGCTCCTGGTCACGTCGAGCGTCCGCGCGGCGCCTGGGATCCTCATCACGCCATTCGAGCAGGAGTACGGGTGGGACCGCGCCGCCATCTCGGCCGCGATCGCCGTGAGCATCCTGACGTTCGGCCTCGGCGGTCCGCTGTCCGGGACGCTCGTGAACCGGTTCGGCCCGCGGAAGGTCATCCTCTTCGGCTGCTCCCTCGTCGCGGTGGGCCTCCTCGCGATGCTCAGCCTGCACGACCTGTGGCAGTTCTTCGCGTTCTGGGGCGTCGTCGTCGGCATCGGCACCGGCGCGGTCGGCAGTGTCCTCGGCGCGACGGTCGCTGCCCGTTGGTTCCGGACCCACCGTGGGCTCATCCTTGGTGCATTCGGCGCTGCCACGTCGACCGGTCAGCTCATCTTCATCCCGGCGATGGCATCGCTGACGGTGAACATCGGCTGGCGCGCGGCGATCGAGCTGCTGGTCGTCGTCTCGATCCTCGTCCTCGTACCTGTGGCCATCTTCATGCGCGACAAACCCGAGGACGTCGGCCTCAGGGCGTTCGGCGAGCAGCTCGTGCTCAGCGACGCGGAGCGCGCCGCGGACACTCGATCCACACCGATGGGCGTGGCCCTTCGGACCGGCGACTTCTGGCTGCTCGCCGGCAGCTTCTTCATCTGCGGGTACACCTCGAACGGGCTCATCGGCACCCATCTCATCCCCCACGCGATCGAGCACGGGTTCAGCGAGGTGACCGCGGCGAGCGCGGTCGGCCTGATGGGCACGATGAACATCGTCGGCACCCTCGGCTCCGGCTGGCTCTCGGATCGCTAGGACAACCGCAAGCTGCTCGCGGCGTACTACGGCTTCCGCGCGCTGTCGTTGTCGCTGCTTCCGCTCGTCTTCGACGTGCAGGGCCTCTACATCGCGCGGATCTACGGCGGCGCGTCGCTCGGCACGATCTACGGCTGGGTGTTCTTCAGCCACATGGTCGGCGCCGCGATCGCGGCGTACGCGGCCGGCTACGTCCACACCATCCTCGGCGACTACCACCTCATGTTCATCTCGGCCGCGCTGTTCGGCGTCGTGGCCGCCGGTCTGGCGCTCCGCATACAGGCGCCGGCCCGCGCCGCGACCGCCGCCGCCGCGGCCTAACATCTGCACCGCGTCGGGCAGGGGGTGCGAGAGACATGGCCGTCATGACCAGCGCCAAGGTGACCAAGGGCAAGGCGAAGGGCATCGCTGCGTGCGCCGATGATCGCGGCGTGATCCGCGCCGCGGCGATGGACCAACGGGGGTCCTTGAAGAAGGAGATCGGCAGGCAGGGCGGCCAGCCCACCGGCGAGTCGCTCACCGAATTCAAGACGGCCGTCACGAGGGTCCTCACCCAGCACGCGACGGCCATCCTCATGGACCCCGAGTACGGCCTCCCCGCCCTCGTGGCCCGGCGCCCCGGCAGCGGCGTGCTCCTCGCCTACGAGAAGACCGGCTACGACGCCGATCCGCAGAACCGCGCGCCCGATCTGCTCGAGCACTGGAGCGTCCGTCGCCTCGTCGAGGCCGGCGCCGACGCGATCAAGATCCTGCTCTACTACGACCCGTTCGACGAGGGGGACGTGAACGATCGGAAGCACGCGTTCGTCGAGCGCATCGGCGCGGAGTGTGCCGGGCTCGACGTCCCGTTCTTCCTCGAGCCACTCGCCTACGACAAGGACATGGACGAGAAGGGCTTCGATTTCGCGAAGCTGAAGCCGAAGGCCGTGCGGGCGTACATGGACAAGCTGTCCGAGCCGCGGTTCGGCGTCGACGTGCTCAAGGTCGAGGTCCCGGTGAACATGGCGTTCGTGGCCGGCGCGAAAGCCAACACGACGGGCCAGATCGCGTACGACCGGAAGACCGCGCTGAAGCTCTTCAAGGAGGCGTCGGACGCGGCACGACTCCCGTTCATCTACCTGTCGGCGGGAGTGACGAACGAGGTCTTCAACGAGTCCATCGAGTGGGCCGGCGAGGCCGGCGCAAAGTTCGCCGGCGTGCTCTGCGGCCGCGCCACGTGGCAGCGCGGGATCCCCGTCTACGCGAAGGAGGGACTCAAGGCGTTCGAGGCGTGGCTCGAGCAGGAGGGCGTCGCGAACATCGAGGCCCTCAACGCGATCCTCGCCCGATCCGCGTCACCGTGGTGGACGGTCTACGGCTCGCGCGAGGCCGCGACCGGCTAGATCCAGCGCCGCCGGCCGACGAGCATGCCGAGGCCGATGACGATGAGCGCGACCGGCCAGAGCTGACGGATCGGAAGATCCAGCAGGAACGCGGCGGTGAGCGCGACGAACCCGAGGCCGACGATGAACGGTCCGATCGCCTCCTCGGCGTCGCCGTCCCGCCCGCGACCGTACGCCACCGACAGCGTGCTCGCGGCGGGGATGAGGATGAAGAGCGCCCACCAGTTGCGGAGCGTCGCTCCGATCAGGCGATGCTAGTCCCGCTCACGACGTCCAGCGAAGAATGCGGAGAGGAGCGCTTCCGCTTCGCCGCGGCGCGCGCCGAGACGCCACTTCGGATGGTGGTTGAGCGCCGGCTCGTCGAGGAGCTCCAGCACCGACCGAACCGCACCGGCCTTCGGATCGGGCGCCGCGAAGACAACGAGGTCCACGCGCGCGAGGACCGCGGCCCCGGCGCACATCGCGCACGGCTCGAGCGTGACGTAGAGCGTGCAGCCGGTGAGCCGCCATCGCTTGAGAGTGCGCGCGGCTTCGCGAAGCGCGATGAGCTCAGCGTGCGCGGTCGGATCCTTGTCGAGCTCGCGGGCGTTGTGGCCCTTGCCGACAACGATGCCCTCGTGCACGACGACCGCGCCGATAGGCACGTCGCCGTGCTCGATCGCGGCCTTCGCCTCTCCGAGCGCCTGGGCCATGAAGCCGTCGTCGTCGCCGACGCCGGGGAGGCTAGACACCGAGGTACCGCGCCTCGACATCGGGCTGCGCGGCGAGCTGGGCGGGCGTGCCGGAGAACACGATCGTCCCCTTGTTCATCACGTAGACCCGTTCGCCCACCCGGGTCGCGAGGGCGAGATTCTGCTCCACGAGCAGGACCGTGAGCCCGGTCCCGCGCAGTGACCGCAGCGTCGCAGCGACCTCGGCCACGAGCTTCGGGGCGAGGCCCTCCGACGGCTCGTCGAGGAGGAGGAGGCTCGGATTGCGCATCAACGCGCGGCCGATCGCCAGCATCTGCTGTTCGCCACCCGAGAGCTCATCGCCGCGATTGTCGAGACGGCGGCTCAGGGACGGAAAGAGCTCGAGCACGCGGCGTTCGCCCCAACCGCCCCCGACCGGGCGCGCGGCAAGAAGGAGGTTCTCCCGCACGCTGAGCTCGGCGAAGATGCGCCGCCCCTGCGGCACGAGCGCGACCCCAGCCCGCGCGATCCGATACGCCGGTTGGCCCGCGAGATCGATCGGACCAAGGCGCACCGTCCCGGCACGCGGCCGCAGCAGCCCGCTGATGGCACCGATCGTCGTGCTCTTTCCCGCCCCGTTCCGGCCGACGAGCGACACGGCCTCGCCATCGCGTACGTCGAGATCGACGCCCTGGAGGACGTGGCTCTCGCCGTAGTACGCGTGAAGCCCGCGCACCTCCAGCCCGCCGGTCATGCCTCGATCGCCTTCCCGAGGTACACGTCGTGCACCTGGCGGTCCCCGCGGATCTCATCGGGTGTGCCTTCTGCGATCGCACGGCCCTCGTGGAGCACCGTGATGCGATCGGCGAGCCGGAAGACGACATCCATGTCGTGCTCGACGATGAGGAGGGTCAGCGAGCGGTCGAGCCCGGCGATGAGCGCCGCGATCCGCTCGGTCTCCGCGGGTGACATCCCCGCCGTCGGCTCGTCGAGGAGCAGCACCCGCGGCCGGCGGGCGAGCGCGAGCGCGAGCTCGAGCTGGCGGCGCTCGCCGTGAGAGAGGGCGCGGGCCGACACCGACGCCCGATCGCCGAGACCGACCTGCTCGAGGACCGCGTCCGCCTGCGCGATCTCATCGGCCGTGGGCGAACGGAGCGGGCGGTATGCGCCGCCCAATGACGTGACCGAGAGGAGCACGTTCTCCCGCGCGCTCAGCGGATCGAACAGCTCGTTGCGCTGATACATCCGCGCAAGCCCGAGGCGCGTGCGCTGCCACGTCGTGAGCGGGCCCAGATCGGTGCCGCCGAGGCGCATCGCGCCGCCCGTGGCGCGGAGCTCTCCGGTGAGGACGTTGAAGAGCGTGGTCTTTCCCGCGCCGTTCGGTCCGATGACCGCACGCCGCTCGCCCGGGCCCACCCGCAGGTCTACGCCCGCGAGCGCGCGGATCCCGCCGAAGTCGCGGCGGAGCTGGTGGATCTCGATCACACCCGCACCACTCCGCGCAGCGCGCCCGCGATCCCCTGCCGCGCGAAGACGACGAACAGGATGAACACGACGCCGAGGACGGTCTGCGCCGGGAGCTCAGACGGCAGCACCCGCTCGATGAGCAGCACGGCCGCGGCGCCGAGCACCGGACCGAGGAGCGTGCCGGCGCCGCCGATGAGCACCATGACGAAGCCGGTCACCGAGGTGCCGAGCGCGACGTCATTCGGCGACACGAACCGGAACTCGTAGGAGGACAGCGCGCCGGCGATCCCGGCGATCGCGCCGGCGAGCACGAACGCCGAGAGCTTCAGGGTGCGCGTGTCGTACCCGAGGGCCCGCATGCGCCGTTCGTTCTCACGGACACCGATGAGCACACGTCCGTAGCTCGAGGTCACGAGACGCCAGAGCAGCAGTACGACCAGAAGGAACGTCACGCAGACCAGCACGTAGAGATCGGACGCGGCGTTGAAGTCGATCGCGAAGAGCGTCGGGCGGTGCACGCCGGAGAAGCCGTTCGAGCCGCCGGTGAGCTCGGTGGCCTGGAATGCGAGGGCGAAGACCATCTGCGCGAGCGCGAGGGTGAGCATGAGGAAGAAGATCCCGAGCGCCCGCACCGCGAGGAACCCGACGACGAGCGCGAGCAGCGCCGCGCCGAGGATCCCTGCGCCGAGGCTCACGAGGAGCTGATCCGTGCCAAGCCGCTGCGCCACGATGGCCGCGGCGTACGCGCCGCCGCCGAAGAACGCGGCGTGTCCGAGCGACGGCAGGCCGACGTAGCCGACGAGCAGGTTCAGCGAGCTCGCGAAGATCGCGAAGATCAGCACCTGCCGGATGATCCCGGCTGCGAATCGCGACGACTCCCAGAAGCCCGACCACTGCGGGAACGTGGCGAGGGCGAGCCACGCCACGAGCACGACGCTGGTGCGGACGAGCGTCGATCGGCTCATCGGCCGATACGCACGCGACCGAGCAGGCCGGTGGGCCGGAAGAGAAGGACCAGGGCCATGATCGCGAAGATCAAGGCGAGCGCGAACTGCGGGAACAGGACCTTGCCGAACGTATCCGCCGGTCCCACGACCGCACTCCCGGCGACGGCGCCCGAGAGCGAGCCGAGGCCGCCGACGACCACGACGATGAGCGAGTAGATCAGCGCGTCGACGTCCATGCCGGGCTGCAGGCCGAACACCGGTGCCGCGACGACGCCGGCGCGGCCGGCGAGACCGGCGCCGACGGCGAACGTGAGCGTGAAGAGGCGATCCGTGTCGACGCCGAGCGCCGAGAGCATCTCGGCGTCGCCGACCCCCGCCCGGACCAGCGCCCCGAGGCGCGTGCGCCGGTGCAGCACGTACAGAAGGACTGCGAGGGTGGCGCTGAAGCCGATGACGAACAGCCGATAGGTCGGATAGTCGCTCCCGGCGATCGGGATCGAGCGGTCCAGTCCCGCGGGAAATGCGAGCGAGCGCACCGTCGCGCCCCAGCCCCAGTCATCGCGCAGGCGGATGAAGTCCGCGATCACGAGCGACAGGCCGATCGTGATGAGGACCTGATCGAGGTGGCGGCCGCGAAGGCGCCGCAGGAGCAACGGCTCGACGATCAGGCCGAGGACGGTGAGCGCGAGCGGCGCGAGGATGAGCGCGATCCAGAACGATCCCGTCGCGCGGGTCACCGACAGCGCGACGTACGCGCCGAGCATGTAGAACGCGCCGTGGGCCAGATTTACGACGTCCATCATCCCGAAGATGAGGGAGAGCCCGGCGGCCAGGATGAACAGCAAGGCGCCGAACGAAAGTCCGTTCAGCGCCTGCTGCAGCGCGTCTTCGAGCGTCACGCGATGGTCATTTGCCCGGGTCGGTCACTCGGCCGATCTTGTCGCTGATCGTGTTCACGGCCTGGCCGTTCACGGTCTTCACCTCGCGGATGTACATGTCCTGGATCGGGTTGTGGGTGGCTGGGTCGAACTCGAACGCGCCGCGCGGGCTGTTGAACTTCACGGCTTCGAGCGCGGCGATGAGCTTCGTCTTGTCCGAGGTGTCCCCGCTCGTCTTCTGGAGCGCCTCGTCGAGCGCGCGCATGCCGTCCCACGCCTGGACCGCGAACACGTCGGGCAGCAGGTTGTACTCCTTCTGATAGGCGTCCTTGAACGACTTGTTCTCGGGATTGTCGAGCTCGACGGCCCAGAACAGGGACGTGACCGCGCCGTTCGCCTGGTCCTTCACCACCGCGAGCACGTCCTGCTCGGTAAGGAACCCGGCGCCGTTCATCTTGTAGCCCGCGCCCGGCAGGCCGAGCTGGTTCCAGGCCTGGATGTACTTCACCGCGTCGGCGCCGGAGAAGAAGGAGTAGATGTCCTTCGTCGCCTGGGACTTGAGCTGCGTCACGAACGGGACGAAGTCCGCGCTGCCGAGTGGCGCCTTCAAGCTTCCGGTGATCTTGCCACCGTTCTTCGTGAAACCTGTGGTGAAGTCCGCCTGCGACTCGGTGCCGAAGCCGTAATCGGCGACGAACGTGAAGACCTCCTTCACGCCCTTCTTGCCGGCCATGTACTCGCCGATCGGCTCGGAGATCTGGTACGAGCTGAAGGAGCTGCGGAAGATGTAGGGGCTCTTGCAGGACGGCGTGCAGTTGTTCGTGGTCCGGGTGAGGGCGTTGCCACCCGCGTTCGTCGCGATGTAGATCATCTTCGCGCTGTCGACGGCGTTCCGGATCGCGTACGCGATCGGCGTCGCGACGACGCCGAGCATGACGTCGACCTGGTCCTGATCGATGAACTTCTGGGTCTTCGCCAGGCCGACCTGCGGGTCGTTGGCTTCGTCCTCGTAGATGACCGTGACCGGACGGTTCGCGAGCTTGTTGCCCTTGCTCTTCAGATACAGATCCGTAGAGCGCTTCATCGAGTTCCCGAGCTCGGCGTAGACCTTCGTGAACGGGAGGAGCTGGCCGACCTTCATCGCCTTGCCCGCGGTGGCCGCGGCCGTCGCGGCCGCGGACGATGCGGCGTTGCCACCGGTCGAGGTGGCCGGCGCGCACGCTGCGAGAGCCGCCGCCGACGTCGAGATGAGGAACGCCCGACGCGACATCCGGTAGTGGTAGCCGCGCTTCGCCGCGAGTTCGCCGCGGTCCATTCGATCCCTCCCGGTGTGGGTCGCGGCCGAACTCTACGCCCGTGCGGCGCCGTGTCGCGTTTTCGCCTGTCAGGAGCCGGTCATGCGAGCGGACCGCTTTTCGAGGAATGCCTGCACGCCCTCGACATAATCGTTTGACCGGCCGGCCCGGTCCTGCAGGGTCGCCTCGAGGTCGAGGAAGTCGCGCAAGCCGTGATCCCACGAGGCGTTCAAGCCCTCCTTCGTGAGGGCGTACGCCTCGGTCGCGCCGGCAGCGAGGTCGCGCGCATAGTGCCGCCAGCGGTCCGCGAACTCGGCATCCGGCCAGACCCGGGTCGAGAGTCCGATGCGGAGGGCCTCGTCGCTCGTGATCGGCTCGCCGCTGAACACGATGTCGATCGCCCGGCCCCACCCGACGAGGCGCGGCAAGAAGTAGGCGGAGGCCGCGTCGGGCACGAGCCCGACCTTCGACCACGCCGCCCGGAAGCTGGCTGAGACCGCGGCGACGCGGACGTCGCATGAGACCGCGAGCCCGAATCCGGCGCCGGCCGCGATCCCATTCACTGCCGCGACGACCGGCTTGCGCATCTCCCGGATCGCCGTCACGACGGGGTGGTAGCGCCAGCGGAGCTCGTCGCCAAGACGTAGCTCGACGCCCTGCGAGAGCGCCGCCGCGCGATCGCGGAGATCCTGGCCCGCGGAGAATGCGCGGCCCGCGCCGGTGATCACGACACAGCGCACCGACGGATCGACCGCCGCGTCGGTCACCGCAACGAGGAGCGCCGCGGTGAGCGACTCGTCGAAGGCGTTGAGCACGTCCGGACGGTCGAGCGTGAGCACCGCGACGGCGCCGTCGCGCTCGACGCGGAGGCTCACTTGCCCTTGAACACGGCCTTCCGCTTGTTCACGAACGCGTCGACGCCCTCGTGCTTGTCCTCCGTCGAGAAGAGGAGATAGAACGCCTTGCGCTCGAACTCGAGCCCGGCGTCGAGGGTCGAATTGAAGGCGAGATCGATCGCCTCCGTCGCGAGGCGGACGGCGATCGGCGGCTTCTCGGCGATCGTTCGCGCGAGCGCCTTCGCGTCGTCGAGCCACGACGCCGCGGGATATACCTGCGCGACCAGGCCGATGGCCTTCGCCTCGTCAGCCTTCACAAAACGACCGGTGAGGATGATCTCCATCGCGCGGTACTTGCCGACGGCCCGGGTGAGCCGCTGGGTCCCGCCGGCGCCCGGGATGATGCCGAGGTTCACCTCCGGTTGGCCGAACCGCGCGGTCTCGCTGGCGACGATGATGTCGCAGGTCATCGCGAGCTCGCAGCCACCGCCGAGGCAGTAGCCGGAGACCGCCGCGATGATCGGCTTGCGGATCTTGCGCACCCGCTCCCACCGGGTGGTCAGATCCTGCTCGAGCATGCTCACGGGCGTCGCCTCGACGAACGACTTCTTGATGTCCGCGCCGGCCGCGAAGGCCTTCTCATTGCCCGTGAGGACGATGCAGCGGATCTCGGCATCGTTGTCCAGCGCCTCGAGGGACGCGACGAGCTCGTCCATGAGCTCATCGGAGAGCGCGTTCAGGACCTCCGGGCGATCGAGCTGCACGGTGGCGATCGGCGCTTCGCGAGTGACCTTGATCGTGCTCACGGCCTCAAACTCCCCATTTATGGGCTGAGTATCGGTCACTCGGTCGGGGGGTGTGCGCGAGTCCCCCGACCGAAAGAATTTCCCGGATGGAGCCTGTCCCGCCCCTCGTCGATGCCTCACGCCTCGAGCGCGCGATCAACCGCGCGCGCTGGGCGGGCGTCGCCCTGGCCCTGGGGCTATCGCCGCTCTACCCGAATCTCGGTCCAGGCTGGATCGCGGCCTTCGTCGCGCTCATCGCGATCGCCGCCGTGATGGTCCCGCGGATCCGCCGACCCAGTATCGGCCACGTCGCGGACACCGCGATCGTCGTCCTGGCGATGTTCGTCTACTCGAACGATCCGCAATGGACGACCTTCTTCCTCGGCGTCCTCGTAATCATCACCGGGACCTTCCGCTTCGGCCGGCCTGGCACGTTCGCCTCGGCGATCACAGTCACGGTCGCGTATATCGCGATCGCCGTCTTCCGCGTCGCGGCGTTCGGCTTCGCGTTCGAGATCCAGCGGATCGCATTTCATTCCTCGGTCTACCTCCTTGCCGCGCTCCTGATGACCGGGGTCCTGTGGGAGCTGGAGCTGCTGCGGCGGCAGAAGGAGGAGCAAACGGAACGGTACGAGGCGCTCCTTCGTGCCCAGAGCGACCTCGGCCAGGTGGTTCTGCTGAGCGAGGCCGGCCGAATCGCGTACGTGAACGAGGCATTCGCCCAGCTCGTGGGACGACCGATCGGCGACATCACTGACGTCCGGTCCCTCTTCGACCTGATCGCCGATGAAGAGCGCGAGGCCTTCCGCGAGAAGGTGGAGGCCAACGTCCGCGCCGGACGCAACGTCACGATCGACGTCCCGATCATCCGGCCGGATGGCGAGCGCCGGTTCCTCGAGGTCGCCTTGAAGCCGTTCGGCATGAACGCCCAGGGCCGGCTCGTCGTCATCGCGCGCGACGTCACCGATCGGACCTACGCGGAGAACGCGCTCGCCCATCAAGCCGTTCACGACATCCTCACCGGTCTGCCCAATCGCACGCTGCTCCACGACCGGTTGGACCACGCCATCGCGGAGGCCCGCCGCCGCGAAGAGCGGCTGACGCTTCTCCTGATCGATCTCGATGAGTTCAAAACGGTGAACGACAGCTTCGGTCACCACGTCGGCGATGCCCTGCTCACCCAGGTCGGCCCGCGGTTCGTCCGGCACCTGCGTGACACCGACACGGTGGCCCGTTTGGGCGGCGACGAGTTCGCGATCGTGCTTCCCGCGGTCGATGCGGCGGGCGCCGGCCAGCTTGCAGCCGCCCTGCTGTCCTCGCTGGAAGAACCCTTCCTCGTGGACAGCGAGGCACTTCACATCGGTGCGAGCGTCGGGATCGCGGTGTATCCGGATCACGGGGAATCGGCCGACGCCCTCCTGCAGAAGGCCGACATCGCGATGTATGCGGCGAAGGCCTCGCTCGGGAGCGGGTACACGGTCTACGCGCCCGAGCACCACCAGCCCGGCGTGAACCGGCTCGCGCTCTTCGCGGAGCTTCGCAACGCGATCGAGTCCGACGAGCTGGTGCTCGATTTCCAGCCGGAGATGAACCTGCGGACCGGACGCGTCACTGCGGTCGAGGCTCTGGTGCGCTGGCGCCATCCGACGCGCGGAATGATCCAGCCGGCGATGTTCATCTCGTTCGCCGAGCAGACCGGTCTGATCAAGCCGCTGACCGAGTGGGTCATCACGGAGGCGCTGCGCGAGTCGGGTACCTGGCGCGCGCGAGGGCATGACGTCCCCGTCGCGGTGAACCTCTCGACCCGCAGCCTGCTCGATCCGCTGTTCCCGCTGTGGGTGGCCGGTGCGCTCGCAGGCGCCGGGGCGAGCCCGTCGGCGCTTCGATTCGAGATCACCGAGAGCGTCCTCCTGGCGGAGCCTGAGCGCTCCATGACCACCCTGAGCGAGCTTCGTCGGATCGGCGTGCGCTTCGCGCTGGACGACTTCGGCACGGGCTACTCATCGCTCTCGTACCTCAACAAGCTGCCGCTCCAAGAGGTCAAGATCGACCGCTCGTTCGTGCAGGACGTCTGCTCGATCGACGGATCGAGCTCGACCATCGTGCAGGCGACCGTCGACCTCGGCCACCGCCTCGGGTTCGAAGTCGTCGCGGAGGGCGTCGAGACGCAGTGCGAATGGGATCGCCTCGCGGAGCTCGGCTGCGACATCGTGCAGGGCTTCCACATCGCCCGACCGATGGAGGGCGCGCAGGTGGCCGCGTGGCTCGCGGTCGCGGCCCGAGACCGGCTGGCGAGCGCGGTCTAGCTCAATAGAGCTGACCCTTCGGGGCCGGCTGGCATTTCGGGCAGAGATCCACGTCGTCCAAACCCTTGCGCCGCCGCATGAGCACCGTCCCGCAGCGCGGGCACGGCCTGCCGGCCCGGCCGCGGACCAGCATGTGGGCTCGCGGCTTGTCGCCGAGCTCCGGCGGCATCGCGGTCTCGACCTCCGCGAGGCCCTTGGCCACGACGGAGCGCAGTGAGCCGTACAAGCGATGCATCTCGTCCTTCGTGAGCGAGCCGACGCGGCGCTTTGGATGGAGTCTCGCGTCCCAGAGGATCTCGTCGGCGTACGCGTTCCCGATGCCGCTGACGAACGTCTGGTCCTGCAGGAGGTTCCGGACCTCGCTGCGCTTGCCCTTCGCGCGCTCGCTGAACTCCGCCTCGGTCCAGTCCAGCGTGCCGGCGTCGGGGCCGATGTCGGAGAGGCCAGGCGCCTCGATGCCCACGTAGACCTTGCCCATGCGCACGTCGTCGCGATAGCGGAGCTCCGTCCCGCCCTCGAACTCGAGCCGCATCCGGGTGTCCCTTGTCGCCTTGGCCCCGACCGGCTGCAGCGAGAAAATGCCGGCGAGCATCGGGTTCACCGTCATGTCGATCCCGTCGAGGGCAAAGATCAGGAACTTGCCGTGGTGGGCCACCGAGCGGAGGGTGCGCCCGACGAGGAGCTCGTCCACCGGCTTCAGCGCACGGAGGACGACCGGATCGCCGACCCGGACGGCGACGACCTTCTTGCCGACGAGGGCGGCGGCGATCCGCTCTTGCATGACGCGCAGCTCGGGCCACTCGGGCATCGATCAGTCCGCGACGGCGGTGAGCCACCGCGGCTCGGGGAGATCGAAGTGCCGCGCGGCCCAGGCGAGCGTCGCCTTCAACTGCCGTCGCTGGACCGAGCGGATCCTCGGCAAGCCCGCCATCGCGGGTCGCCAGGCGCGATCGGCGAAGTAGCCGGCGATCCCGGCGATCGACGCGTCGAGCGCGACCGGCCGCAGCGGGAGCACGAGGTCGTACTCGGCGACCACGCGCTCGGGCTCGGGGCCACCCTCCGTCGTGATGCTCTGGGCGAACGCGGCGACCTCGAATTCGACCGGGCCGGCGCACGCGAAGTTCCAGTCGAACATCCGCAGCAGCTTCCCCTGCAGGCGGATGTTGTCCGAGCGAGTGTCGAAGTGCGCGAACGCGAACGGCGGCCGGAGCTTCAGGAGGAGCGCGGCGTTCTCGCGGAGGACGGGAAGGGCCACGTCGAGCCACTCCTCGGCTTCGTCCGCGCGGCGCTTCGCGAGCGACGCCGTGCCGCGGAGCTCGCCGCTGGACGCGAGACGGTCCCAGAACGGCGCGAAGTCCTGGTGCTCGATCCGCGACAGCCACCGGGGGAGCGGCTTTCCGTACGTATTCGCGTGGAACGCGGCGTACGAGCGCGCGCAGGCCTTCCATTTGGCCGGTGTCCAAGGCGGCATCGTCTGCGGCCCGACGTCCTCGAGGACCATGACGTGCCAGCCCTCGGCCTTCGCGCCGCCGAAGTACTCGGGCGCCCACGGCAGCATGAACCGGGCGCACTCCTGGTAAATCCGCTCCTCGTTCTCGAGATCCCACTTCACGCCGCTGTCTTTCGCGAGCGGGTAGATCCCCTTGATGAACGCTCGCCGTCCATCCCCGAGCCGCAGCCGGAATGTCGCCGACGGGGCGAAGCCGCCATAGACGCGCTCGGCGCGCGCGACCGGCGAGCCGAGCAGCTTGGCGACCTCGTCCTTGATCGCGCGCGGGACCGCCGACCAGGGCGGCTTGGCCTCAGCTCCGGTCCGCGACAACGGTCCGCAGCTGCTGCCAGGCTTCGCGCGCCTCATCCACGGAGCCCTCGTCCTCGATGGTCGAGATGTCGCCGGGGTCCTTGTCCAGGATCACGGCCTTCAGCACACGCCGCATGATCTTCCCGCTCCGCGTCTTCGGCAGCATGTCGACGAAGTTCAGCTCGCCGATGACCGCGAGCGGGCCCAGCTCCTTGCGCACGGTCGCGAGCAGCTCGGCCTTGAGCGCGTCCGACGGCTGATGTCCCTGCTTCAGGACGATGAACGCCGAGATCACCTGACCGCGCAGCTCGTCGGGCCGCCCCGTGACGCCCGCCTCGGTCACGGCGGGGTTGCGGAGGAACGCGGTCTCCACCTCGATCGTCCCGATGCGGTGGTCCGCGATCTTGATGATCTCATCGGCACGGCCGCTGAACCAGACGTAGCCGTCCCGATCGATGGACGTCGCGTCGCCGGTGAAGTACACGTGTTGCCCGGGGATCTTGTCCCAGTAGTCGCGCGCGTAGCGCTCCGGCTCCGCCCACAGGCGCGCAGTGAGTCCCGGGAACGGCCGCGTGATGACGAAGATCCCCTTCTCATCAGGGGCGCACGGCTCGCCTTCGGGCGTCACGACCTTGGCTTCGACGCCTGCGAGCGGCACCCCGCCCGAACCGGGCTTGATCGGCAGGAGCGCGATGCCGTAGGGATTGCCGACGATCGGTCCGCCGGTCTCGGTCTGCCAGTAGTGGTCGATGACCGGGATGCGATCGCCGAGCGCCTCCTTCTGGAACCACTCCCACGCCGGGGCGTTCAGGACCTCGCCGGCACAGAAGGCGCGCTCGAGCGAGCCGAGGTCGTGCTGCGCCGCGGGCCCGGTGCCGTACCGCATGAGAAGCCTGACGGCTGTCGGTGACGTGAAGACGCCGGTGACCGCGTGGCGCTCGACGATCTTGTAAAAGGTTTCCGCGTCGGGATGGTCGAGCGCGCCCTCATACGCGATCGTGGCGCAGCCCACGAGGAGCGGACCGAAGACGATGTAGCTGTGGCCGACGACCCATCCGATGTCCGACGTCGACCACCACACGTCGCTCGGCTTCAGGCCGAACATCCATTTCGCCATGCTGTAGACGTAGACCTGATAGCCGCCGTGGGTGTGCACGGCGAGCTTCGGTTTCGCGGTGGTGCCGCTCGTGGCGAGGATGTACGCGGGTTCGTTCGCCTCGAGCTCGACGTGGCTGTCGTCCTGACCCTTCGCGCCGTCGAGGAACTGCGACCAGTCGATATCGCGCCCCTTCGTCCATGGGATCTCCGTCTCCGTGCGGCGAAGGATGACCACCGTCCCGATCGTCGGCGCTTCAGCGACGGCATCGTCGACGATGCCCTTGAGCGGGACGTCCTTCCCTTTCCGGTAGGTCACGTCCGTGGCGAAGAGGGCCTTCGCGCCCGCGAGCCGCACACGCTCGCCGAGCGCGCCCGAGCCGAAGCCCGCGAAGATCACGATGATCACGGCGCCGATGCGGATCGCGCCGAGCATGAGCGCGATCGCCTCCGCGGTTGTCGGCATGTAGATCGCGATGCGGTCACCCTTCTGGATCCCGAGGCCCCGTAACGCCGCCGAGATGCGCTTGGTCTCGACAAGCAGCTCGGCGTACGTGAAGCTCCGTGACTCTCCCCGCTCGTTCTCGGTGATCAGCGCCGTCGCCGCACCGCGACCCGACGCGACGTGATGATCGAGGCAGTTGTACGCGAGGTTGGAGCGCCCACCGCGATACCAGCGGAACGTCGGCGGCTCCCAATCGAGCACCCGGTCCCACTTCTTCGACCAGCGCAGCTCCTCGGCGGCCCGGCCCCAGAAGCCGTCGGGGTCGTCAGTCGCCTCCTTGCGCCAGGCCGTGACCGTCGCGAGCGCGTCCACTATCCCCGCTCCCGCAGCTTGTACCGCTGGATCTTGCCTGCCGCGTTCTTCGGCAGCTCGCCCGTGAAGACGATCCAGCGCGGGTATTTGTACGGCGTGATGCGTCCCTTCACGAATGCCTTCAGCTCCTCGGCCAGCGCCTCACCTGCCGCGATCCCGTCCTTGAGGACCACATACGCCTTCGGCTTCACCAGCTCGTCCTTGTCCTTCACGCCGACGACGGCGGCCTCGAGGACCGAGGCATGCCCGATGAGCGCGGCCTCGACCTCGGCGGGCGAGACCCACTGGCCGGAGACTTTCAGCATGTCGTCGCTGCGGCCCTCATAGGTGTAGTAGCCGTCGGCGTCGACGTGGTACGTGTCGCCGGTCACGGTCCATTCGCCCCGGAACGTCGCCTTCGACTTCTCGTGCTGGTTCCAGTAATAGGCGCAGCACGAATCGCCAGAGACCCAGAGGTGGCCGGACTCGCCGGCGTGCAGCTCGTTGCCATCGTCATCGACGACCTTCGCCTTGTAGCCCGGCACCACCTTTCCGCTCGTGCCACCGCGCGCGTTGCCGGGCACGTTCGAGATGAACACGTGCATCATCTCGGTCGACCCGATCCCGTCGACGATCTCGATCCCGAACCGCTTCTTCCAGGCGTCGAAGAGCGGCTTGGGGAGCGCTTCGCCGGCGGACACGGCGAACCGCAGCGACGAGAGGTCGTATCGGAATCCCTCGTCGGGATACGCGAGCAGCGCGGCGTAGAACGTCGGCGCGGTGAACAGCACGGTCGGCCGTTCGCTCGTGACAAGCCCGTAGACGAGGTCCGGCGTGGCGCGTTCGGGCTTGTAGACGGCGGAGGCGCCTGCGTAGAACGGCGTGAACACGCCGTTCCCCAGGCCGTACGCGTGGAAGAGCGGCGAGACGGTGAAGTAGCGGTCCTGCTCCGTTGTGCGCAGGATGTGCGCGCCGAAGGTCTCGCAGGAATAGAGCATGTCGTGTTGCAGGTGGACCGCGCCCTTCGGGAAGCCGGTGGTGCCTGAGCTGTATAGCCAGAAGCACGGGTCGTCGGGCGTCGTGTCCACGGGATCCAGCTCGTCGTCCGCGGCCGTGAGCGCATCGTCGAAGGACAGCATGCCGTCCGGCGACGGCGAACCGGTGACGAGCACATGCTTCAGGCGCGGCGCGTCCGCGCGGATCTCGACGACCTTCGGCAGCAATGGGGCAGACACGACGATGGCCACGGCGCGGGTGTCCTCCAGGATGTAGCTCAGGTCGCGCGGGGTCATCAGCGTGTTGGTCGGGACGGGTATCGCGCCGATCTTGATCGCGCCGAAGAACGTGTAGACGAATGCCGGCGAATCCACGATCTGCATGACGACCCGCTGCTCCATCTGGACGCCAAGCTCTTTGAGCGCATTGCCGGCGCGGTCGACGTTCGCGGCGAGCTCGCCGTACGTGACGGACGCGCCCTGGCACCGGATCGCGACGCGGTCGTCGCGCACGCCACGGTGGGCGTCGATGAACGTCTCCGCCGCGTTGTACCGCCGCCCCAGGTCCACGCGCGGGATTATCGCCCTCCTACCGACCGTCCTCTCGGTCGGCTGGTAGGGCCGCCAAGATTCGGCCGATCGCCGGCTCACCGACGATGAGCATCCGCCCGTCCCACAGCGCGGGGGTCAGCGAACCTCCAAGGCGCGCGAGCTCATCTTTTCCGTCGGTCTCGGCGTTCAGGAAGTCGATCCGCGGCTTCAACCCGAGCTCGACCACGCGCAGCCGGATGCGCGCGCTCTCTGGTTCGGCGATGCGATGGAAGAGAGTGAGCAACACCGCTGACGATACGGCGCTCCTCCTGCATTGACACCAGGACGATCCGTCGCAGCCCACGATGCGCGCGCCGCGCCGGCGTTCCGCATGACGTGCACGTATGGCTCGCTCGCGGATGCGCCCTCCTTTTCGCGATCGCACTGTTGGCGTGCGCGCCTGTAGTCCGATCGAGCGAGAGCTCATTCCTCTCATTGCCGGACGACCGACCGAACCCACCGACCGCGCTCTCGGACCCTTTGAACTGCACCGATCGCGCGACGATCCCACAGCTCGACAACGTGACCACGGTCGCGTGGTCCCCTGACTCCTCGACGCTCGCGCTCGTCCACCTCGTCAGCGTCCCATCGAAGAAGACGGTGACCGGCTACGAAGAGGAGCAGCGCGTCGGGGTGTTCGACCTGGCGAGCGGCACCGTGCGCGACCTGGGCCACGGGAGCCGTCCGACGTGGTCCGCGTCCGGGGCGTATCTCGCCTACTGGAATGAGGACGGCATGATCCACGTCCTCCATTCGGGCCAGATCGTGGCCAAGATCGATGCGACGGAGCCGGGCCTCGGCTGGAACGGTGACGCGCTCCTGTACTGGTCCGACGACGAGATCCGCGTCTGGGACTCCGGGGTGCGCTGGACCCTGGCCCGCGTCGAGTCAGACATGGCGCCGCAGTACCCGTACGATGACGCCTACTTCAGCGCCGACGGCACCCAGTTCACGCTCACCCAGTACTCGTACGACGGCAGCAGCAGGCGGTACGTCGGCACGACGGCCACCGGCGCGATGAGTCCGATCGGCGACGGCAACACGACGTTCATGGAGTGGTCCCCGCGCGGAGCCACGCTGCTGCTTCGTTCGGCGACAGCCGTCAGCCTGCGGGGCGCGGACAGCGGCGTCGAGAGCGCCCCGCTGTCGAGCTTCCGCGGGACTGTCCACGGCTGGACCGCCGACGGCCGGCTCCTCGTCGGTGCGATGTCGGCCACGGTCCCCGGCGGGAATGCCTTCGACCGGTTCCCGGTGTGGAACGGGGACGACGATTCGATCGCGACGATCCCGAACCTGCTGGGATCCCGGACCTTCAGTCCTGATGGCGGGTGGTTCGCGGGCGTCAGCCGGACCGGGCTGTACTCGACGCAGCTCGAGCTTTACCGCTGCGGCGTCGTGACCGGCGCCGGGATCGACCTGCGGTCCGACACCGCATCGCGCTCGCGCGCACAGAAGATCGCGACCGAGGCCAACCGGTTCATTCGACCGGCCGCGGGTGCGTTCACCCAGTTCCTCCAGGGCAGCCACACCGGGATCGACCTCGCTGCACCCGTCGGATCGATCCTCGTCGCGGCCGACGACGGCGTGATCGACGTGGTCGGCTGGGTGCCTGTCGGCGGTTTCCGCGTGTGCGTCATGCACGCCGCCGGGCTCGAGAGCTGCGATTACCACACGTCACTGCCGCTCGTGCGCGTCGGCGACCACGTCGCGCGCGGCCAACCGGTCGCGCTCGTCGGCATGACCGGGCTCACCACCGGTCCGCACGTGCACTGGGAAGCGAAGCTCAACGGCCGGATCGTCAACCCGCTCGACCAGTAGCGCGGTCGCTACTCGCCGTGGCGTGTCAACGAGCCGGCGCCGCCGGATCGAGTGCCAGATAGCGCCGCGAGGAAGTCCGCGACCAGCGCGGTGCACCGTGCGGCCGACCCGCGCTCGCTGTGGGGGCTGTGACCCGCGCCATCGATCATCTCGATCCGGGCGGTCCGGACCTCGCGACGGATGCGGTCCAGCTCCCCCGGCTCGGTGCGCGGATCGTCGACGCCGTGCAGAACGAGCATCGGTACTCGCAGCTCGTGGAGCCGATGCTCGTACAGATCTTCGTTCGGCGTCGCCGCGATCTGGAGCCACGCGCGACCATCCGCGCGGATGATCGTGCGCCAGTAGTCCTCGCCCAGATCGTCGGCGAGCTTACGTGCAACTCGCTCGCCGAACGCATCCGGGTCGTTCGCCATCTGGAGGAAGAACTCGCGTGATCGAGGCTTTCGGCGATCGAGATGGATCGCTTCGACGACGATCCCGCTGTAACGATCGGGGGTTCGCAACGCGAGCAGCGTCGCGATCACCGCGCCGTCGCTGTGGCCCCACAGCGCGCAGCGATCGATCGAGAGCGCGTCGAGGAGCTTCTCGGTCTCGATCGCGGCGGCAACGTGGAACTTCTGCGGTAGCTCGGCGATGTGCGGCGACGTGCCATAGCCCGTGCGATCGGGGATCACGAACCGCCGATCGAGCGTCGCGACCGCGTCGTCATGGGGATAGAAGCCGTACCCCCATCCGCCATGCAGGATGACGAGCGGTGAGCCGCTGCCGCCGTCGCGGTAATGGAGCTCGATCGGTCGCGCGCCGGGCAGAAGCGGAGAGCTGTCGATCGTCTCCCTCTTGGAGACGAGCCTCGTCACTTGCCCTTGTAGTTCGGCTTGCGCTTCTCGGCGAAGGCGGTCACGCCCTCGCGGGCGTCCTCGGACGCGAACAGGCGGCCGACGGCTTCGTGCTCGTAGAGCATCCCGTCCTGGAACGGCATGCCGCCGCCGAGCACGGTCGCGAGCTTGATCTTGCCGATCGCAAGCGTCGGTCCGCTCGCCATCTTCGCGGCGTACTGGTGGACCTTCTCGAGCAGCTCCGCCGCGGGGAGGAGCTCATCGACGATGCCGAGCTCCTTCGCCTCGGCGGGTGGGACCGCAGCGCCCCGGAGCATGAGATCAAGGGCCTTCTGCCGGCCAATGAGCCGCGGCAGCCGCTGCGTTCCGCCGGTGCCAGGCAGCACGCCGAGCGTCACCTCGGGCAGGCCGATGTTGTACGCGCCCTCGGCCGCGTACCGGAAGTCGCAGCAGAGCGCGATCTCCAGGCCGCCGCCGAGGCAATGGCCGTTGATCGCCGCAACGACGACCTTGGGGGTGCGCTCGAACTTCGACATGACCTCGTTCGCGTGGATGACGAACGCCGCCTGGTAGTCCGCGTCCGTGGCCGCGAACATTTTCACGTCGGCGCCGGCGGAGAAGAACTTCTCAGACGCGCTCCGCACGACGATGGACTTGACCGATGCGGCAAAGCGAGCCTCGTCGATCGCGAGCGACAGATCATCCAGGAAGGCTTTGTCGTAGGAGTTGGCCGGTGGCCGGTCCAGCACGATGTGGCCCACGGCGTCCCGTATCTCCAGCCGAACGACAGACATGTCGACCTCCTCGAACGCACGTGTGCGGATTTCCGGCACAATCTAATCACCGACGTCGCGCTCCGTGCGCGCCGGTCACAGTCAGAGAGGTGTCGGGCATGGCACGAATGTTCATCAACGGCGAGCTCGTCGACGCCCAAGCGGGCAGGACGATGGAAGTGAAGAACCCGTCCACCGGATCGGTGGTCGACTCGATCCCGCGCGGCAGCGTGGCGGACGTGGACGCGGCGGTCGAGGCGGCGGCCAAGGCATTCCCGGCGTGGGCCGCGCTGGCGCCGACCAAGCGCGCGGCGATCCTGCACTCCGCGGCCGAGAAGATGAAGGCCGCGGTCCCCGAGATCGCGAAGCTCCTCTCGCAGGAGCAGGGCAAGCCCCTCGCGCACGCGGTCCTCGAGGCATCGCGGGTCCAGGAGAACCTGGAGTACTACGCCGGTCTCGCGGACAAGATCCGCGGCGACTACGTCCCGCTCGACGACCCGGCGAAGTTCGGCCTCACCATCCGCCGTCCGATCGGGGTCGTCGCGGCGATCACCCCGTGGAACTTCCCGCTCACGCTCATGGCGAACAAGATCTGCCCCGCCCTGGCGACCGGCTGCACCGTCGTGTTGAAGCCGGCCTCCACGACGCCGCTCGCGACCCAGAGGGCCGTCGAGATCATCAACTCGGCGGGCCTGCCACCGGGCGTGCTGAACATCGTGCACGGGTCGGGGAGCGAGATCGGCGACGCGCTCGTGTCGCACCCCAAGGTGAACAAGATCGCGTTCACCGGCCAGACCGAGACCGGCAAGCGGATCATGAAGCTCGCCGCGGAGAACGTGACCCGCATCACGCTCGAGCTCGGCGGGAGCGACCCGATGATCGTCTGCGACGATGCCGACATCCGCCGGGCGTCCGCGGCCACCGCGATCGGCCGGTTCTTCAACGCCGGACAGGCCTGCCTCGCCGTCAAGCGGGTGTATGTGTTCGCGTCGGTCGCCGAAGAGTTCATGGCGAAGATCGCGGACCGCGCGAAGAAGGAGTGGAAGGTCGGCGACGGTCTCGCGGAGGGCGTCAAGATGGGCCCGCTCCACACCGAGCATCAGCGCGCGGAGGTCGAGTCGCAGGTCGCGGACGCCGTCAACAAAGGCGCGAAGGTCCTCGCCGGCGGCACCCGGCCGCAGGGCAAGGAGTTCGAGCGCGGCTGGTTCATGGAGGCGACGGTCCTCACGGACGTGGCCGAGGACTCACGGATGCTCACCGAAGAAGTGTTCGGGCCGGCCCTCCCGATCGTCATCGTGAACGACCTCGACGAGGCGATCGCCAAGGCGAACTCGAGCGTGTACGGCCTCGGCTCGTCGATCTGGACGAAGGATCTCGCGAAGGCCCGAAAGGCGATCGAGCTGATCCAGGCCGGATACACGTGGGTGAACGACATCCAGGTCGCGTACGACCAGCTGCCGTTCGGCGGCTCGAAGCAGTCCGGGTTCGGCAAGGAGCACGGCCTCGAAGCTCTCGACGGGTATCTCGAGAAGAAGTCCGTCGTGCTCTCGGCGGGTTAGACGATGGCCGATACCGCTGCGCT
This sequence comes from Chloroflexota bacterium, assembly GCA_030773995.1. Lineage (GTDB taxonomy): Bacteria > Chloroflexota > Limnocylindria > P2-11E > P2-11E > UBA4735. The sequence goes on along the minus strand of JALYLX010000111.1, from coordinate 12,584 downwards.
CGTCGCCGAAGCCAAGGGCCTGGAGCTCTTCCGGCCGCACGGCGCATTCGAGGTCCACTGCGCGCACTGCCACGCCCGCCTCGACGGGAACGGCGACTGCGCAACGTGCGGCCTCATCGGCCGGCCCGCGGAAGAGCTCGAGCGCCGCGCGGCGACGGATCCCGAGCGCGTGGACAAGCTGTTGGCGAATGCGATCGCGAAGCGGCGCGGGTACAGCCCCGCAGGGAAGGGCTAGCCGCGCCTAGCGGAGCGCCGCCTCTGCGGCGCCCACGATCTCCGTGTCGCCGATCTCGAGGATCGCGCCGCTGCGCTCCGTGGTCTGCAGGCAGAGATACGCGACCACTCGCGCGGGATCGTGCGGGTCCTTCGTCAGACCCGTGCGGTGGGCCTCGCGAAACTCCTCGACCCGCGGGAAGTCCTCGAGCGAGGATTGGCGAAGGCGCTCGGCCATCGCGGTCTCCATCAGGCCGGGATGGAACGCGGCCACCGACACGCCGCTTCCCTCCAGCTCGAGCGCGAGGACGCGGGTGAGCTGGTCCACGGCGGCCTTGGCCGCGCAGTACGCGCTCCACCCCGCGCTCGCGCGGTCCGCCGCGCCGCTCGAGATGTTCACGACCCGGCCGTAGTCGCGGTCCAGCATCCCCGGGAGGACGGCGCGGGTCACCAGGTACGTGCCGCCGACGTTGATCGCGATGCTCCGCAGCCACGATGCCGCGCTCGTCTCGACGAGCGGCCCGATCGGGTCGAGGACCCCGGCGTTGTTCACGAGGATCGTCGGCGGTCCTACCCACCGCTCGGTCGCGAGCACGAGCTCCTCGACCTGCCGCTCGTCCGCGATGTCGGCCGTCTGGGCGAGCGCCTTCCCACCCTGCTTCTTGATCGCGCTGGCGACCTCATCGAGCTCGGGCGCGTTCCGCGACGCGATGACCACGCTCGCACCGAGCCCGGCGAGGGTTTCGGCGATCGCGCGGCCGAAGCCGCGCCCTCCGCCGGTGACGATGGCGACCTGCTTCGCCAGGAGGGCGCTCGTCACGCCCTGACCGCCAGCTGCTTGGAAAGGACCCCGCCCAGGCGGTCGACGTCGGTGTCGCGATGGAGCGCCCAGAACGAGATGCGGATCGCGTCCATCGACTGGTCCCCGACGTGCTTGATCACGATCTTGTCCTCGTCCCACGCGCGCTGGACGATCTCGGCTGCGCCGCCGGCCCGCGGCTGCACGACCACGATGCCGGTCGGATCGTCCGCGCGACCGAGCAGATCCAGCGGCAGCTCGTTGACAACGCGAAGCACCCGCGCGCGCAGCTCCTTCACCCGCCGGCCGACGCGCGCGCCGAGCGCCCGATGCACGGCGAGCGTCTGCCGAATGCCGACGAACGCCGCGACATCCACCGTGCCGATCTCGAACCGTGTCGCGTCGTCAGTCAAGGTCATGTGACCTTCGAGATCGTGGTCGGCGCGGGACCGCCAGCCGACCCGGCTGGGCGTCCACCGGCCCGGGTCGGCGATCCACGCCGCGCCGGTCGCGAGCGGACCGTGCAGCCACTTATGTCCGAGGAACACGGCTGCGTCCGCACCAAGGGCGTGGACGTCGACCGGGATCTGGCCAAGAGCCTGCGCGCAGTCGACGATGCTGATCGCGCCGGCCTCGCGCGCGAGCCGGCACGCAGCCGCGACCGGGAGGAGCCGCCCGGTACGGCACGACACCAGCGACAGCACGATCGCCTGCGCGCCGTCGCGGAACGCCTGGGCGACGTCGGCGAGGAAGCGGTCGTCGTCGTGCAGCGTGACGACCCGCACCCGGTCTCCGCGATCCTGGCGCCGGTAGACGGGGAGCAGCGCCGCGGGGTGCTCCTCGGCCGTGGTGACGATGAGCGCGCCGGGCCCGAGCGGCAGCGACGCGATGAGGGTGTTCAAGCCGTCGGTCGCCGATTGGCTGAGCGCGATACGAGAGGCACCGTCCGCGTCGCTCAAGAAGGCCGCGAGCTCCGCCCGCGTCGCGTTCAGCTCGGCGTTATACGAGTCGTAGCCGACGTGCGAGAACATCCCGACCCCGTTCATCCAGGTCCGGTAGGCCTCGGCTGCGCGCTGCGCGACCGGGAATGTCGGCCCGGAGCCGGCGACGTTGAAGTAGACGAAGTCGTCGTTCAGCGCCTGGAGCGCCTCGACGCTGACGTCCGGGCGGGGGTCGACGAAGCTCATGCGGTGGTGATCCCGCGGAGGGCGAGGCCCGCGGCGAAGAGCGCCATGAAGCCGAACGCGAACGACGCCGCGCGCGGCTCCCGCCGCCGGACGAACGTCGCCGCGAGCGGAAGCGCGAGGGCCAGCGCGAAGCCGTACAGGACGTGCAGGGATTGCTGCGGCGGCCGCGACAGCAGGAGCGTGATGCCGAGCACACCCTGAGCGATCGCAGCGACCTCGAAGATCACGAGCGCGCCGATGAAGTTGGGCGTCGGTCCGGAGCCACGCACGCCGAGGAACAGCCCCCAGAGCCCGACGACCGAGAGGTACAGCACGAGCGCCGTCGCGATGCGGCCGTGCAGCGAAAGCACGACATCCACCCTCGCAGGCTAACCCATATCCTCGACGTCACCGTGATCGAGGTCCGCGACGTGACGCGCCGTTTCGGCTCATTCACCGCGCTGACCCACGCATCGTTCGTAGTCCGCGGCGGTGAGATCGTCGCGCTGCTGGGGCCGAATGGCGCCGGCAAGACGACGGCGAGCCGGATCATCGGCGGCATCCTCGCTCCCACGGAGGGCGACGCGATCGTCGACGGCCTCTCGGTCCGCGAGAACGCGAATGGCGTGCGTGCGCGGTGCGGCCTCGTCACCGACTCCCCCTCCCTGTACGAGCGGATGTCGCTCCGGTCCTACCTCACCTACTTCGCGCGCCTGTACGACGTGCCGTCGCCCGCGACGCGCATCGCCGGGCTGGTGGACCTCATGGGCTTGACAGCTGTGCTCGATCGCAGGCTTGCGTCGTTCTCGCGCGGCATGAAGCAGAAGGCGGCGATCGCCCGGGCGCTCGTCCACGAGCCGCCGGTCCTGCTCCTCGACGAGCCGGCCACGGCCCTCGATCCCGAGATGACGCAAACGCTGCGCGAGCTCATCGTCTCGCTGCGCGCGCAGCACCGCGCGACCCTCCTCTGCACGCACGACCTCGACGAGGCGCAGCGCATCTCGGATCGCGTCGTGATCCTGGACCGGGGCCGCATCGTGCGCGAGGGTCCGACCGCGGAGCTGCGCTCCGCCGGACGGCCCTCCTTCCGCGCGGAGCTGGTCGCTGACGAAGGCGCGGTGCTGGCGGCGCTGCGGACCGTGGGCGTCACCGTGGACCAGATGAGCGCCACGAACGGCCGTCTCGAGCTCCGCTGGACGACCGACGATCCCGCGGAGACCAACACCCGCGCGTTGCGGGCGCTCCTCGACGCCGGCGCGAGCGTCATCAGCGTGAACGCCGAGACGCGGTCGCTCGAGGACGCGTACCTGGCAATCATCAAGGAGAGCCGGGAATGAGGAGGGCAGTGCTCCTCGCGCGGCGCGAGATCATCGAGCAGTACAGCGATCGCGGAGCGGTCATCCGCGCGCTGGTCTTCGTCGGCCTGCCGATCGCGCTCGTCGTGGTCAATCGCGGTAATGGCCGCACGGGGGATCTCACGATCCTCATCTTCGCGCTGCAGGCCGCCCTGCTGCCTGCCGCCACCGCGATCAACGCCGCCGCAGGCTCGTTCGCGGCGGAGAAGGAGGCGCAGACGCTGGTGCCGCTCCTCGCCACACCGGTGCGGGACATCGACATCGTCGCCGGGAAGCTCCTCGCCGTGCTCGCGCCGGCGGCCGCGCTGTCAGCGGTCTCCATCATCGCCTTCGACATCGCGGCGTCCGCCGTGCACGGAGCGGACCGGGTGGCGCGCGTGCTCAGCCCCGCGACGCTCTACGGGCTGTTCGCGCTCTCGGTCTTCCTCATCCTCACCATCGGCGCGTGGGTGATGGTCGTATCGGCGCGCGTCGGGAGCCAGCGGACGGCACAGCAGATCGCGGGTTTCGTGCTCGCGGGCACGATCGTGACGCTGAGCGCGCTCGGCGCGGCGATCCTGAGCCTCGCGCCCGAGATCGTGATCGGCGTGCTCGTCGCCGTCGTGATCTCGGACCTGGTCGCGCTCGAGCTCGCGCGGCGACTGTGGGACCGGGAAGAGGCGGTGGCGCGGCTGTGAAAGCTGGTCCCAGCCCGGCAACCGAGATCCCCGAGACGGGGACCGCGTACCTGGACGGTGCGTTCGTGCCGTTCGCGGACGCGAAGGTGAGCATCGCGACGCACGCCCTCCAGTACGGCACCGGCGTCTTCGAAGGGATCCGCGCCTATTGGAACCCGGCCGCCGAGCAGCTCTACGTCTTCCGCCTGCGGGAGCACTTCCAGCGGATGACCCGCTCCTGCCGCATCGTCCGCATCGAGCTCCCGGGCGATGTCGACGAGCTGTCGGGCATCGTGATCGAGCTTCTCCGCCGCAACGCATTCAAGAGCGACGTCTACATCCGCCCGCTCGCGTACAAGGCCGCGCGCGTCGTGAAGGTCGCGCTGCATGGCGTACGCGACGGGTTCGGCATCTACGCGTTCCCGATGGGCGGGTACCTCTCGACCGGTGGGCTCGCCGCGCACACGACGAGCTGGCGGCGCATCTCCGACGAGGCGATCCCAGCGCGCGCGAAGGTGACCGGCGCCTACATCAACACCGCGCTCGCGGTCGACGAGGCCGGCGATCACGGCGCGGAGGAGGCGATCTTCCTCACGAGCGGCGGCCACGTCTCCGAGGGCGGCGGCTCGAATCTGTACATGGTGCGCGACGGTACGTTGATCACGCCGCCGGTCACCGACGACATCCTCGAAGGCATCACCCGGCAGACGATCGTCGAGCTCGCGCGGGAGCTCGGGTATCCGATCGTCGAGCGGCCGATCGATCGCACCGAGCTGTTCATCGCCGACGAGATCTTCTTTTGCGGCACGGGGGCGCAAGTCGCGCCGTGCGTGAAGGTCGACGGGAGGCCGGTCGGCGACGGCGCCATCGGGCCCGTCGCGAAGGCGATCGGCGACGCGTACTTCGCGCTCGCGCGCGGCGACGACGCCGCGCACGCCGAATGGCGCACCCCCGTGTATCGATGAAGGTCGCCTACCAGGGCCTGGCCGGCGCGTACTCGGAGGCGGCGACGGTCGCGCTCTTTCCGGAGGACACGCCCGTGGCGTCGCGGACGTTCGGCGATGTCTTCGCGGCACTCGAGTCGAGCGCCGTCGGCGCGGCCGTCGTGCCCGTGGAGAACACCCACGTCGGCTCCGTCGTCGACGTGTATGACCTGCTCCGCGGACACGCCGGACTCCAGGTGATCGCCGAGGCGGTCGTGCGCGTGCGCCACTGCCTGCTCGCACGGCCCGGGGCCACGCTCGACTCCATCACGAGCGCGCGCTCGCACCCGCAGGCCCTCGCCCAGGTCGACGACTACCTGCGCGCGCGACGCATCGAGCCGGTCGTCGCGTACGACACCGCCGGTGCAGCGGCCGAGGTCGCCGCTGGGACCGACGCGACGGTCGCTGCGGTCGCAAGCAAGCGCGCCGCGCGTGAGTACGGCCTGACGATCCTGGCCGAGGGCATCGAGACGACGCCTGACAACTTCACACGCTTCTTCGCGCTCGCGCGGCGCGGCGATGAGTACCCGGGCGGGCGCGTGCCGGACGCGCTCCGGGCCGGTCCGCGGAAGACGAGCCTCGCGTACGCGACGGCGAACACCCCGGGCGCGCTCACCCGCTCGCTGCAGCCGTTCGCCACCGCCGGCCTGCAGCTCACGAAGATCGAGTCGCGGCCGAGCCGTGCGGCACCGTGGGACTACGTGTTCTACCTCGATTTCGAAGGCGATCCGGTGCGTAGCCCCGCGACCGAGGCGATCGCCCTCATGAAGACTTGCTGCGCGTGGGTCCAGGTGCTTGGAACCTATCGCGCCGCGACCGCCGTCCTCGAGCCTGACTAGCACGCGACAGGCGCCGCCCGGATGCGGCGCCTGTCGTGAAGGAGGAGGGGTGGTGGGGTCTAGTTGGTTGCCGTCGGCTTCGGCGAACCCTTGTGGTCGACGATCTTCACGATGCCGTCGTTCACCTTGGGGGTGAGCTGATCGGCTTGGGCTTGGGTGATCGTGCCGGCCGCGACCGCGGCCTGGATCTTCGCCGCTGCCTTCGCGTCGAGGTCGCTGAGCAGGCCGTCGCGCGATTTGCCGGCGGTGGCGTTCGCGATCTCGCCGAGGCTCTTACCGGAGCGGAGCTGCTGCATCACCTGGTCCGCGGGGAGGCCGAGATAGCTGACGCTCTCCTTGGCCACGTCGCCGACGAATTCGCGGAGCCGCGGGTGCTCGTGCGTCGCGACGCTACCCAGCGCGTTGACGATGGCGTCCTCCTGCGCCTGGGTGATCACGTTCTTCGCGACGAGCGCGTCGAGCGCGGCTTTCAGCTTGCCCTTCGCCCGCTCGTCGGTCGCCATCGCGGTGTTCGTGCCGGGCGCGGTCGTCGCGACGCTGTCGGTGGTCGTCGGGACCGCCGCGAAGGCGATGCCGCCAAGGAGGCCGGCGCCGAGGACGCCCGCGGTCACGGCCGCCACGGTCTTCGAGCGAAGGATCGAGGCTGCGTTCATGTCATCTCTCCCAAAAAGCTGCCCGCGCGTCGCGGGCGTTCTACTGAGTGCTATCGGACGGGCACGCAGGGAGTTGCGCCCCGGACGCGGCTCTTACAGGCCCTTAACAACCGTCATTTCGCGCGTGGGGCATAGACGCGGAGCGCCTTCGGGCGGACGGTGAACGTCTGTGGCAGCGTGCCGACGACGACGCCGTCGGCGTGGACCGGGACCTCGCGCGTGGCCGAGAACGTGATGCGCCGGCCCCGGTAGCGGCGGCCCCGCGCCGGCCGATCGCGAGCGATCGCGGCGGCGGCGAGCTCGCGAAGGACGCGCCATTTGCTGTCACCGAAGATCACGAGATCGAGCTTGCCGTCGTCGACGTCCGCCCCCGGCGCGACCTCGAACCCCCACCCGTACCACGGCCCATTGCTCACGACCGCCTGCAGGATGCGCTGCCAGCGAGCCCGGCCGTCGATCTCGATCTTTACTCGCACACTGCGCCGGCGGAGGAACGCGGCAAACGCAGCGATGGCGAGCGCCCGCTGGCCGCGCTGGATCGCCCGGCCGGCGCTGAAGGCGTCGGCGTCGAGGCCGATACCCGCCGCCTCGAAGAAGACCTGGCCGGCGACCTCGCCGACATCGATCCTGCGCATGGTCGAGCGCGCGATGACCATCGCGGCGGCGCGCGGATCGTCACGCGGGATCTCGAGCGTGCGGGCGATGTTCATGAACGTGCCGAACGGGAGGATGCCGAGGGTCACATCGCTCCCGACGAGCGCCCGAGCGACACCGCCGACGGTCCCGTCCCCACCCGCGGCGATCGCGACCTCGTACCGCTCCGCGACCGCACGTTGGCCAAGCTCCGTCGCCGTCGGGTGCTCGAGCTGGGTCTCGACGACGTCGATCGTGTCGAAGCGCTCCCGGAGGAGGTCGAGGACGGCTTCGACCTCTTCGCGCGCGGTCCGACCGCCGGCCGCCGGGTTGACGATGGCGAGCGCGCGCGGCATGCGCGCGTCAGTTTGCGGCTAAAGGCAGCCGACGAGCGGAAGGCAGATCAGCGGCGCCTGCGTCGGGGCGGGGGTCGGGGTCGGAGTCGGGCTCGCTGGCGAGGTCGTCGGCACAGCGGTCGGCGTCGCGGTCGGCACGATCGTCGGGTCGAGCGTCTTGAGGAGCGGGGTCGCCGTCGCTGTCGGGCTCGGCGCCGGACTTGGTGTCGGCGTCGCTATCGCGATGATGGGGTCGATCGTCCTGAGCACGGGTGCCAGCGTGGGCGTTGGGGTCGGCGAGGGAGTGGGCAGCGTCGGGACGAGCCCGATCGTCGACGGAACGAAGCCGCCGCTCGTGGGGGCCGGGGTCGGCGTCGGGAGCGGTGTCTGGACCGTCGCGGTCGGCGCTGCGGTCGCAGTTACGACGCCGGTGGCGACGGCCGTCGACGAGGGCGCCGTCGGGACGATCGAGGCGGTCGCTGAGGCGACGGCCGCCAGCGGTTGCACGGTGCCGGCAGCGACGGCCGGCAGCATCCCGGTCGGGCCCGGCGGCAGCTTGCCGATGTGGGGGGCCGGAGCGCTCGGCGCATCGCCGTCCGGCACGAGGAGCAGGCCACCGTCGGTGACGACGACCGCGCCCTTCGCCGTGCCGTTCTGGACCGGCCGCGACGTCCTGTCGTCGGCAACGATCCCGGCGTCCTTGACGATGACCTGGGTCTGAACGGTGACGCTGCTCGGGCTGCGTTCGCCCAAGGACGGAGCGTCAGGCCTGACGAACGTGCTGAGTAGGCCCAGCGATGGGTTCGGGATCGTGATCACGAGCTTCCCATCGACTGTCTCGACAGTCGAACCCGGGATGTAGCGAACGGGCAGGCCGTTCTGGACACCCACCGCGCGTCCGCTCGCATCGGTCACGATCGCGTTCTGCGTCAGATCCACCGTGACCCTGACGGTCGTGGCGGGCTCGGGCGCGGGTCGCGGCACTGATGGCGGCGAGCCCTGGGTCACCGATGCCACCTGCCCGGCGAGCACGTGGACCTCACGCCCCTGCGCGCTCGTCGCGACGTCGCCCTCCGTCGTGGCCGTCATCGTCGACCCGTCGGCGAAGACGACGACTTCGAATGCGGTGCCGCGGACGGCGGCGGTCGACGCAGGTGTCTTGATCTCGTACCGCGAGTTCTGGCTCACGAGGTGTGTCACGACGTTCCAGGTGCGCCCGAGCACCTGGCTGATCACCACGACCTTGTCGCCGGTCGCGCTCGCCAGCAGCCTGTCGATGCTCAGCTCGGTGTCAGGCTCCAGCTCGATCGTCGTGCCGTCGAACAGCGTGAGCACCCCGTGGCTTCCGGCGGCAGTGTGTACCGAGTCGCCGGTCCCGACCGCGTCGCCATCTGTGATCGGCACGTACAGCCCGTTGCCGTGTCGGACCAGCACCTGGCCGTCGAGAACGGTGACCGTGCTCGAGTGCGCCTGAGCGGGCGACGCGACGAGGAGCGCGATCGCTCCGGTCGTGGCGAGAACGAACGCGAGCGTCGTGACGATGACGACGGTGCGCGAGCGCGACGCCTTCCTCCACGCGTCGATCCACGGAAGGCGATCGCGTCGGACCGGCACATGGAGCACGCACTGACCTTATCGACGGCCCCGTGCGACGCCGCGTCGTCGCGGTAACAGCTCTGGTCAACAAATTGTTACGCGATGGCTCATCAGCCAAACGGACTACGCGAGGCCATCCATTCGGACGACCGCTGGATCACGAACCCAGATAGGCGCGAGCCACGGCGCTGTCCCGCAGCAAGGCGGCGCCGGTGCCGGTGAGGCCGATGCGGCCGAGGTCGAGGACATATGCCCGGTCCGCGAGCCTCAGCGCCCGAAGCGCGTTCTGCTCGACGAGCAGCATCGTCGTTCCGCTCGACTTGAGCTCCGTGAGGACGTCGAAGACGGTCGCGACCATCTTCGGCGCGAGACCGAGCGACGGTTCGTCGAGCAGCAGCACGCGCGGCCTCGCGAGCAGTGCGCGCGCGATCGCGAGGAGCTGCTGCTCGCCGCCCGAGAGGTTGCCGGCCGGCAGCGCGCGGCGCTCGGCGAGGATCGGGAAACGCTCGTACATCGCGGACGGATCCGCGGTACCGGAGAGCAGCAGATTCTCGTGGACCGACATGCGCGCGAGGATCTCCCGCCCCTCGGGCACCTGCACGAGGCCGGCACGCACGATCGTGTGTGGCGCGGCGCCGGCCAGGTCGCGTCCCGCGAGCCGCACCGCGCCGCGCGACGGACGCACCAGCCCGGAGATGGCCGCCAGCGTGCTCGTCTTCCCTGCCCCGTTCGCGCCGATGAGCGCCACGACCTCGCCTTCGCGGACCTCGAAGCTGATGCCGTGCACCGCCTCGATCGCGCCGTACCGGACGACGAGGCCGTCGACCTCAAGCATCGGCCGCGGCTCCGAGGTACGCCTCACGCACGACCGGGTCCGCTTGGATCTCGGTCGGTGTGCCCTCCGCGATCTTTCGCCCGAAGTTGAGCACCGCGACGCGCTCGGAGGCGCCCATCACCAGACGGACGTCGTGCTCGATGAGGATGATCGTGATGCCCTCGCCCGCGAGCGCGCGCAGCATCTCGCGAAGCGCGGCCGATTCGGTCGGGTTCATGCCCGCGGCCGGCTCGTCGAGGATGAGCAGGCGCGGCTCGGACGCGAGCGCGCGAGCGATCTCGCATCGTCGCTGGTCGCCGTAGGCGAGCTCACCCGCGAGTGCGTTCGCCCGCGTCGCAAGGCCGACGCGCACGAGCAGCGCGCGCGCCCGATCGCGTTCTGCCGCTGCCGGATCCCGGAATGGGACGAGGCTCGCGAGCGCGTCCGACCGGCTCCGGACGTAGCGGCCGACGAGGACGTTGTCGAGGACGGTGAGTCCTTTGAACAGCCGGATCGCCTGGAAGGTGCGGGCGACGCCACGCCGCGCGAGCTGATCCGGCCGGAGCCGCGTGACGTCGGCTCCGGCGAGACGGATCGCACCGCCGTCAGCCCGGAAGTGACCCGAGATCAGGTTGATGAGCGTCGTCTTTCCCGCGCCATTGGGGCCGATGAGCCCGAAGACCTGGCCCTCCGCGACCGCGAGGTCGACGGCGTTCACGGCGACGACGCCGCCGAAGCGTTTGGTGAGGCCGCTCGTCTCAAGCAACATCCTGGGCCCCCACCGTGCGCAGCCGCGCGGTGCGCCGAAGCTCGAGCAGCGTCGTGAGCCCGCGCGGGAGGAAGGCGATGACGAGAACGAGGATCGCGCCCTGGAAGATGTCGCGGTACTCCTGTAGCGGCTGGAGGACCGCGGGCAGCGCCGTGAACAGGAGTGCGCCGAGGATCGGCCCGAACACGTTCGGGATGCCGCCGACGACGGCGAAGACGAGGATCTGCACCGCGCGCGCGAACCCGAACTCGTCGGGCTGGATCGCGAAGTCGAAGTGCGCGGCGAGGCCGCCGGCCCAGCCCGCGATGAGCGCGCCGAGCACGAAGGCGGCGAGCTGGTAGCGGCGGACCGGGATGCCCTGGCTCGCCGCGGCCACCTCGTCCTCGCGGATCGCGGCCCACGCGCGGCCGACGCTCGAGATGCGCAGCCGCGAGCACACGTACGCCACGACCACCAGCGACAGGAAGATGTGCCAGAGCTCGGTCTTGGGCGGGATCCCCACGAGCCCCTGGCCGCGGCCGGTGATGGGGATCGCGAGGATCGCGACGCGGACCACTTCCCCGAACGCGAGCGTGGCGATGGCGAGGTAGACGCCGCGAAGCCGGAACACCGTCGCGCCGAGCGGGAGCGAGACGAGCGCCGCGAGCAGCGCCCCGGACGCGAGGGCAAACGGGAACGGGAAGCCGGCCTTCATCGTCAGGAGCGCCGAGCTGTACGCGGCGATGCCGGCGAACGCAGCGTTGCCCAGGGTGAGCTGGCCGGTGTACAGGGTGAGCCAGACCGAGAGTGCGAGCATCGCGTTCAGCCCGATGAAGCCGATCGTCGTCTGGTACGCCTCGAAGAACTGCCCAAGGTCGTCCATCAGACGCGGTCCACCGCCGCCTGACCGAGGATGCCGCGCGGCCGCACGAGCAGGACGACGAAGAGGAGCCCGAAGGCGAACGCGTCGCGGAGCTCGCTCGGGAGGAACGTCAGGCTCGCGATCTCGCCGAAGCTGAGGAGGTACGCGCCCAGCACCGCGCCCGGGATGCTCCCCATCCCCCCGACGATCATCACCGCGAACGCCTTGAGCTCGAAGCCCAGGCCCATCTGCGAATAGGGCGCGTTCGTGGCGAACCCGTACAGAACGCCGGCCACCCCACCAAGCCCGGCGGACAGGAAGAACGTCGCCGCGATCGCGCGGTCCACATCGATGCCGAGCAGCCGCGCGGCACGCGGGTTCTCCGCGAGCGCGCGGAGCTCTCGGCCGAGGCGCGTGTTGCGGACGAGGTACGTCAGCGCGATCATGAGCCCGATCGCGAGGGCGATGATGACCGTGCGAAGCGTGTCCAGCTGCAGTCCCCCGACCGAGAAGACCGCCGCCGGAAGCGAGCCCGCCGGGTACGCCTGGAGGTCGGGCCCGTACTTCAGCTGGATCAGCCGGATCACTATGAGCGAGACGCCGATGCTCGAGATCATCGCCGAGAGTGGCGGAGCGTTCCGCCGGCGGAGCGGCGCGAACGCGATCCGATCGAGGAGCACTCCGGCGACGCCGCAGACGATGAAGGCCACGACGACGGCGAGCGCCGCGGGCACGCCCTGCTGCATCGCGAAGAGCGCCGCGAAGGCGCCAAGCGTGAAGAGCGCCGGGTGCGCGAGATTGAGGATGTCGAGGACGCTGAAGACCAGGGTGAATCCCAGCGCGAAGAGCGCGTAGATGCTCCCGATGAAGACCGCGTTGTAGATCTGGTCCGCCACGCCGGAAGACTAGGCGCGCGGCCCCGTCCTTCGTGC
>JALYLX010000110.1 GCA_030773995.1 Chloroflexota bacterium | reverse complement strand
GGTACGACGAGCGCCCCCGCCCCCGCCGCCCGCGCGCTCCTCGCGACCGCCGCCGTGTCGGTCACGACGAGGACCGGCCAACCCGTGGCCATCGCCGCGCGCACAACGTCGTCACACATCGCGCTCGCGAGCGCCTCGCGCTGCCGCGGCGTGAGCGCGGATCGCAAGCGCGTCTTCGCGCGACGCGGATCGCGCACAAGGACCACGACGGCGACGGTCATCCGGTCGCGGCGGCCATCACCGCGCGGGCCAGCGCCGCGCGCGACGCAGCATCGCGCATGATCGTTGCGGCCACGGTGGTGCGCAGGCCCAGCCGCTGGATGGCCGGCTCGAGGGCCCGATCCGTCTCGTCCAGCACGAACGCGCCGGCGAGGTCGGCGTAGATCCGGGCCACCCCCAGCGCGCTGACCTCGTGACCGAGCGCGGCGAGCATCGCGGCGGCCGGGCCCTTGATCGCGGCACCGCCGACGATCGGACTCACCGCGATCGTCTTGGTGCGCACCGCGCGGATCGCGTCGCGCATCCCGGAGAGCGCGAGGATCGGGCCAATGCTGACGAAGGGGTTGCTCGGGGCGATGACGATCGCGTCGGCGCCGGCGATGGCCTCTCGAACGAACGCGGTCGGTGCTGCGTCTGGCTCGAACCGCAGCTCGTGGACCGCATCCGCCGTCCGGCGCTTCACGAAGTACTCCTGGAAGGCGATCCAGCCGTCCGCGGTCCGGACCATGGTCCGCTGGCGGCCGTCGGTGGCCGGCAGGATCCGCGCGCCGACGCCGAGCGCCCGGCGCATCCCGTCCACCACGTCGGTCATGGAGGCGCCGCCGCGCAACAGCCGGGTCCGGTGGATGTGCGCAGCGAAATCGCGATCGCCAAGCCGGAACCACGTGTCCGCACCGAATCGCGCGAGCTCCTCCTGGGCGTGGAACGTGTCATCGCGTCGACCCCAGCCCTGGGCGTCGTCGACCACGCCGGCGAGCGTGTAGAGCACGGTGTCGATGTCCGGGCTCACGTGGAGGCCATGGAACTCCTCGTCGTCGGCCACGTTCACGATCGCGGTCACGTCGGCGGCGTCCACGACGTCGACGAGGCCCGCGAGGAACCGCGCGGCGCCCACGCCACCGCAGAGCACAGCGATGCGTCGCATGTGTGGCAGGCTATGCGGATGAGCGACCGGCCGCCGCTCCTCCTGCTGGACGCGGCCAGCCTGCTCTATCGCGCGTACCACGCCGTCCCCGAGCTCCTGGCGCCGGATGGGACGAAGGTCCACGCGGCGATGGGCTTCCTCAACTTCGTCAGCCGGCTCCTGCCCGACCGGAAGCCGGGCCGCTTTTACGCGGCACTCGACAACGACTGGCGGCCGGCGTTCCGGGTCGAGGCGCTCCCCACATACAAGACGCAGCGTGTTGCCGGCCCGGACGACCCGCCGGACGACGTCGGGCTGCAGTTCCCGATCCTGCAGGAGATCTTCGACGCGGTGGGCCTGTCCTTCGCCGAAGCTGAGGGCTTCGAGGCCGAGGACGTGATCGCCACGCTCAGCGCCCGGACCGACGAGCGCGTCGAGATCGTGACCGGCGACCGCGACCTGTTCGCGCTCGTGCGCGACCCGCGAGTGAAGGTGCTGTACACGCTGCGAGGCGTGAGCGAGCTCGCTGAAGTCGACGAGAAGTGGATCACCGCCAAGTACGGGATCCCCGGCGATCGCTACCTCGACTACGCCCTCCTGCGGGGCGACCCATCCGACGGGCTGCCGGGCGTCGCGGGGATCGGCGAGAAGACCGCTAGCGACCTCGTCCGCCGATACGGGTCGCTCGACGCCGTGCTCGCCGCGCCGGACCTCAACCCCACCATCCGTCTGAAGCTCAAGCGGTCCGCCGAGTACCTCGCGGCCGCGCGGCGGGTCGTCGCGCCGGTCGCCGACACGCCCGTCCACGGCGGCGACGGTTCGATCCCCGCGGCGCCGCGCGATCCGGAGCGCGCGCGGGCGCTCGGCGAGCGATACCGGCTGAGCGGCAGCGTCGACCGGCTGATCGCGGCGCTCCCGTCCGTACCATGAGCGCGTGATCGTCTATCCCGCGATCGACATCCTCGATGGCCAGGTCGTGCGGATGACCCGCGGCGACTTCGCGACGGTGGAGCAGGTCGCAGCGTCACCGCTCGCGGCGGCGAAGCGGCTCGTCGCCGAAGGGGCGGAGTGGCTGCACGTCGTGGATCTCGACGGCGCGCGCACCGGCACGCCGGCGAACCTGCAGCACATCCGCGCGATCGCCAACCGGTTCACCGTCAACATCCAGGCGGGTGGGGGCATCCGCGATTTCGATACCGCCCAGGCGTTCGCCGAGGCCGGCGTGTCCCGCATCGTCGTGGGCACCGCCGCGATCCAGGACAAGGAGCTCATCGACCGGCTCGTCGATCGCCACGCCGACGGCATGGCGGTGGCCGTGGACGCCCGCAACGGCATGGTCGCGGCATCGGGCTGGACGAAGACGACCAACGTTCGCGCGGCCGATCTCGCACGGGCCCTCGCGATCCAGGGCGTCCCGACGATCATCTACACGAACGTGTCCGTTGACGGCACCCTCCAGGGCGTGGACCTCGTCTCGACCGAGACGGTCGCGCGCGCCTTCGGCGGCGATCTCATCTACTCCGGTGGCGTCGGCTCGGTCGACGACGTCGCGGCGCTCGCGCGGCTCAGACATCGTGGACTGCGCGGTGTGATCGTCGGGCGGGCGATCTACATGGGCCGGTTCACCCTCGCCCAGGCCATCGCCGCCGCGCGAGCCGGATGACGCTCACCGCCGCGGCACCGCCGCGCATCGACCTGCGGACGGCCTCGAACACGATCGTCGTCACCGATCTCGTGAAGCGCTACAGGGGCGCGGAGCTGAACGCGGTCGACGGCATCAGCTTCAACGTGCGGGAGGGGGAGCTCTTCGCCCTGCTCGGTCCGAACGGTGCCGGCAAGACGACGACCATCTCGATCCTTACCACAACGCTCGCGCCGACGTCGGGCCTCGCCCTCATCGGCGGGCACGACCTGGCGACGGAGCCGAACGCGGTGCGGCGCACGGTCGGGATCATCTTCCAGAATCCGAGCCTCGACCTGAACCTCACCGCCGAGGAGAACGTTCGGCTCCACGCGATCCTCTACGGCCTCTTTCCGTACCGGCCGTTCTTTTCGCTCATGCCGGTCGTCTACCGCGACCGCGTCCGCGAGCTCTCGGCGATCCTCGGGATCGAGCGTGAGATGTTCAAACCGGTCAAGACCTTCTCCGGCGGCATGAAGCGCAAGCTCGAGATCGTCCGAAGCCTCATGCACCGGCCGCGCGTCCTGTTCCTGGACGAGCCCACGTCGGGCCTCGACGCCGCGAGCCGGCGCGCGCTCTGGGACTACCTGCGCGAGGTGCGCGCCGAGACGCGGGCGACCGTCTACCTGACCACGCACTACCTGGACGAGGCCGAGGACGCCGACCGCATCTGCATCCTGGACAAGGGGAAGATCGTCGTGGAAGGCACGCCGGCCGGCGTGAAGCAGGACCTCACCCACGAGTACCTCGTCGTGGATGCCGCCGATCGCGACGCGTTACGGCGCGAGCTCGTCGCCCACGGTGTTGCCCACCGCGAGACGCCGCTGTTCGAGATCCCGCTCGACGGTCTGGCGGCGCACGCGCTCCTCAAGTCGATCGACACGCCGCTCACCACCGTGCGGACCGTCGCGCCGTCGCTCGAGGACGCCTACATCAAGGTGCTGGCCCGATCGTGATCGCCGCCGGGGAGCTCCACTCGATCTTCGCGCTCGCTCAGCGCGACCTGACGAAGCTGCTGCGCGACCGCGCACGTCTCATCACGACGATCATCTTCCCGTTCATCTTCATCGGCGCGCTCGGCGGCACGCTCTCCGCGAACTTCGGCCGGGCGCCCGGCTTCGACTTCCTCACGCTCACGTTCACCGGCGTGTACGCGCAGACGCTGTTCCAGAGCACCGCCATGGGCATGATCTCGCTCGTCATCGATCGCGAGAACGATTTCAGCCAGGAGCTTTTCATCGCGCCGGTCTCGCGGTACACGATCATCGCCGGCCGCATCTTGGGCGAGACGCTCGTGGCCCTGCCACAGGCGCTTGCGATCATCGCGTTCGGGCTCGTCATCGGGATCTCGATCTCGCTCGGGCAGCTCGTCGCGCTCATCGGGACCGGCCTGGTGGTCGCGTTCTTCGGCGGCGCGTTCGGGGTGCTGGTCCTCGCCTTCCTGAACAACCAGCGCGCAGCGAATCAGGTGTTCCCGTTCATCTTCCTACCGCAGTTCTTCCTCGCCGGGGTGTTCACGCCGATCCAGGTGCTGCCGTGGTACCTCGAGATCGCCTCGCGGATCGCACCCCTGCGGTACGCGGTCGACTTCGTCCGCGGCGTGTTCTACGTCGGGTCGCCTGACTACCCGCACGTCGTCCTGCAGGATCCCGCCACGAACCTCGCCGTCATCGTCCCGGCGTTCGTCGTCTGCCTCGTCGTCGGGACGTTCTTCTTCGTCCGATCGGAGCGGAACCGCTAGCTTCGATCGCCCTATCCCTCGATGAGCTCCTGGGCCTTCTCCAGGCGCTCGAGGGCGCGCTCTTTCCCGAGCAGCGCGAGCGACTCGTACAGCGGCGGACCGACCTTCCGCCCGGTGACGGCCGCACGGATCGCGATCGTGAGGTCCCGGACCGACCAGCCCACGTCCGCCGCGACCGCGGCGATGGCCTGCTGGATCCGATCGGCGGCGAACGGCTCGACGAACCGCAGCGCCACGGTGACCCGGCTGAGCGCGGTCACCGTCTCGTGGGGCTCGCGCTTCTTGGGCACGAGCAGCGACCGGTCGTGCTCCAAGGCGTCGGTGAAGAGGAAGGCGATCTGGTCCTTCGCCTCAGCGAGGGTCACCATTCGCTCCTTTATGAAGGGCACGACCCGCCGGACGACGGCCCGATCCCACTCGGCCGGAAGGAAGGTGTCGAGACGGCCCACGAGCTCGTCGTCCGAGAGCCGTCGGATCCAAACGCCGTTGAAGTAGTTGAGCCGGTCGCGGTCCCATTTACCCCCGGCCCTCTGGACCTGGTCGATCCGCCAGCGCCGGACGAGCTCATCGAGCGTGAAGATCTCCTCCTCCGTCCCCGGCGACCACCCGATGAGCGAGAGGTAGTTCGTCATCGCCTCGGGGAGGTACCCCTCCTTGCGGAACTCCTCGACCCTCGTCGCGCCGTGACGCTTGGCGAGCTTCTTCCCGTCGGGGCCGAGCACGTTGGGCAGGTGCGCATGCGGCGGCACATCCCAGCCGAACGCGCGGTATACGAGGAGGTGCTTGGGTGTCGACGGCAGCCAGTCCTCGCCACGGAAGACGTGACTGATCTCCATTACGTGGTCGTCGATGACGACCGCGAGCTGATACGTGGGGAAGCCATCGGACTTGAGGAGCACTTGGTCCTCGATGGACCGGAGCGGCCACTCGACGTGCCCGTACACGAGATCGTCGATCGCGATCGTGCCGTCCTCCGGGACCTTCAATCGGATCACGTGCGCTTCGGTCGTCGCGCGCTCGGCAGCCTCGGCCGGAGGGATGCTGCGGCAGAGGCGATCGTAGCGGGTGATCTCGCCGCGCGCCTGCTGCGCGGCGCGCATCTGCGCGAGCCGCTCCCTCGTGCAGAAGCAGAAGTAGGCCGCGCCGTCGACGACGAGCGTCGCGGCGTGCTCCTGGTACAAGGGAAGGCGCTCCGACTGGACGTACGGCTCGTACGCCCCGCCCTCGCGCGGCCCCTCGTCCCACTCGATGCCCATCCAGTGCAGCCCGTCGTAGATGCTGTCGATCGCGCCGGGCACGAGGCGGTCCTGGTCGGTGTCCTCGATGCGCAGGATGAGCGTCCCGCCGTCGTTCTGGCGGGCCATGAAGTAGTTGTAGAGCGTGGTGCGCACGCTGCCGATGTGCAGCGACCCAGTGGGAGACGGAGCGAATCGCACCCGCACGCTCATTTCGTCTGAGTCTAGAGACCGTAAACTTGATGGTGATGACAGTGACGACGCGCCGTGAGCGCCGCGAGCGAGAGCTTCGCCGCAAGCAGCGCGAGAAGCGCGGCGGCCATCCGACCGGTGGGGGCGGTGGCGGCAGTCGCAGCTGGGTGATCGGCGTGGCGGTCCTCGTGCTCGTCGTACTTGCGCTCTTCGGATTGCGCCAGGCGGGCATCTTCTCGACCGCGCTGCCATCGCCGACGCCATCGCCGTCGCCACTCCCGACGCAGAGCCCGGTCGCGGCGGACGATCCCGCGCGCGGCATCCACGACGCCGACTACAGCAACGCCCACGTGAACTCGGGGACGCCGGTCCAGTACGTGGAGCTGCCGCCGACCTCGGGCAGCCACTGGCCGGGGCCCGCGGCGCCGGTGAAGGCCGGCGTGTACACGACCCACATCCCGTTCGAGGCGACGGTGCACAACCTTGAGCACGGCGGCATCGTCATCGTCTACAACAACCTCTCAGCCGACGAAGTGACCAAGCTCGACAGCTTCGTCAAGTCCGCGACGGCCGGGACGTACAAGAAGGTCCTCGACGAGCCGTACGCCGATCTGACCCGCGCGAAGATCGTGATCACCGCGTGGCGCTACCACCTCGATCTGCAGACGGTCGACACCGTCTCGATGCAGAAGTTCATCCAGGCGCACTACGACTCGACGGAGGCTCCGGAGCCCGGCACGGCCTGGTGAGCTAGCGGGGTTTCAGTCGCCCCAATACCGTTCCTCTTTCCAGGGGTCCCCGGTGTTGTGGTAGCCGTTCCGCTCCCAGAAGCCGGGCTTGTCGCTCGCCGCGAACTCGATGCCGCGCAGCCACTTCGCGCTCTTCCACGCGTAGAGCCGCGGGACCACCAACCGCGCGGGCTGGCCGTGCTCCGCGGCGAGCGGCTCGCCGTTCGCCCGAAGCGCGACGAGACAGTCGTCGCGCAGGCAGTACTCGAGCGGGACGTTCGCAGTGAATCCGTACTCGGAGTGCGCGATCACGAACTTCGCCTCAGCGGTTGGCTGCGCGAGCTCGACGATCTTGGCGAACGACACGCCCTCCCACTTCTGATCGAGTCGCGACCACGTTGTGACGCAGTGCATGTCGGCGGTGACCTGGGTGTTGACCTCCTTGTCGAGGGCCTGGAACGCGTCCCAGGTCCAGCGCAGCTCGTTCTTCACCTTGCCGAAGACGCGCAGATCCCAGGTCTTCGGATTGAACGTCGGCACCGGTCCGTAGTGGAGGACCGGCCATTTCTCGGTCAGGTACTGGCCCGGCGGCACGCGCTCGGCCTTCTCCGCCGGCAGGTCCGCCTTCTTGGTGAAGAACTTCATTCGAGTCCCGCGGCGCGGCGCAGCATCTTGAACGTGTAGATGCCGGTGTCGTGGCCGTCGCCCCACTCGGGGGTCAGCCCGTACCGCCCGACCGCATATACCTCCTTCAGCTCGGTCTGCTTCTCCGAGAACGTCGTGTCGGCGGAGACATTCCCTTTATAGCCGCCCTCCCCGGCGCAGTAGGCGCATGGGCACGCACGGCGGAACGGCTCCCACCCGTACTCGGACACCTGGCCGTCGTCCCACGTCACCTCGAAGACACGCCGTTCGGGGAGGATCCGCCAGCCGGCCGCCCGGTGGAACACGTCGGCCACCGGCTACGCGTGCCTCACCACTCGAAGAAGCGGAGCCGGTCGAACGGCCAGAACCGGAGGATGACCTTGCCGATGATCCGGTCATCCGGCTGGGGGCCGAACGATCGCGAGTCGCTCGAGGCGAGGCGGTTGTCACCGAGGGCGAAGAACGAGTCGGAGGGGACCTTCAACGGGAAGACGATGGCCGGCGATTGCGGCGTCGTCGCGCCGTGCGCGCCCGTGTAATCGGTCTTGATGCCGTTGATGTACACATCGCCGTCGCGCAGGTCGACGGTGTCGCCCGCCACCGCGGCGACACGCTTCACGTACGGGATGGTGGAGTCGGTCGTCGGCTGGAACACGACGATGTCGCCGCGCTGAGGCGCGCCGAAGCGGTAGTCGACCTTGCTCACGAGCACGCGGTCGGCCTGTAGGAGGGTCGTTTCCATGCTCCGCTGGCGGACCTCGGTGACCTGCACGACGAACAGGTTCAGGACGACCGAGATGATGACCGCAAGCGCGAGCGCTTGGATGATCTCGAGCGCCGCCCGCCACGAGAAGGGGGGCTCAGCCTCGTTCTGCACCAGCGGATCGAGAGGATCGTCCTCCGCCCGGTAGCTGTTCTTCACCGCCATCCCATCAAGTGTGTCACGCTGCGCTCCCGTGGACGTGACCGAGCCGTCGCTGTGGCGGCACGGCGATTTCATGAAGCTCTGGACCGGTCAGACCGTCTCCGAGCTCGGATCCGTCGTCACGCGGACCGCCATTCCGATCGCTGCGGTCATCACCCTGCACGCGAGCGCGTTGCAGGTCGGCATCCTCGTGGCGTCCGCGTCGACGGCCGTGCTCCTGGTCGGGCTGTTTGCCGGTGCCTTGGTCGACCGCTCGCGTCGCCGCCCGCTGATGATCGTCGCGGACACGATCCGCGCCCTCGTCGTCCTATCTATTCCCGCGGCCGCGATCGCCGGCACTCTCCGGATCGAGCAGCTCTACGCGGTCGCGTTCGTCGAAGCCGCGTTCGGCTCGGTCTTCGATATCGCGTACCGCACGTACCTTCCGTCGCTCCTTCCTGAAGATCGGCTCCTCGAAGGCAACGCCAAGATCGGCATGACCGGCGCGATCGCCGAGATAGGCGGACCTGGGTTCGGCGGGCTCCTCGTGCAGCTCATCACCGCTCCGATGGCGATGCTCGTCGACGCGGTCTCGTTCGTGGTCTCGGCGATCTCGATCGCTGCGATCCGCATGCCGGAGCGCATCGTCGAGCACGTCGAGGGCCCCGCCGGCCTGCGGCGTCAGCTTGCGGAGGGATTCGCGGCCGTTGCGCACCACCCGCTCCTTCGACCGATGGCCCTCGCGTCGGTGACCGGGGCGCTGTTCGGGAACTTCTTCGCCGCCCTGTACACGATCTACGCGCTCGACGAGCTCGGGCTATCGCCATTCCTTCTCGGCGTGGTCATCTCAGCCGGTGGGGTCGGAGACCTCGCGGCGACCGTCATCGTCGGGCCCCTCACACGACGTCTTGGCTACGGGCCGACGATCGTCTGGACGAGTGCCGCGGGGGCCGTCCTCGGCATCCTGATCCCGCTCGCCGGCGGGCCGCCGCTCGTCGCCGCGGCGTTCCTGTTCATCCCGCAGCTCTTTGGGGACGGGCTGGCCACGATCGGGACCATCGACGAGCTGACCGTCCGGCAGCAGGTCACGCCTCGCCGGCTGCTCGGCCGGGTGAACGGGACGCTCCACGTCTTACAAGAAGGAGTGGGGCCCATCGGGGCGCTCGCCGGCGCGTTGCTCGCCGAGGCGTTCGGCATCCGTACGGCGATCTGGATTTCGGTGGTCGGATCCTTCGCTGGTATCGCATTTCTCATCTTCTCGCCGTTGCGATCCCTTCGATCAGCGCCCACCGCCGACGCCGTGTAACTCTGCGCTCAGCCGGCCGGGCGGTGAAACGGCACCACCAGAGAAGGCGACCATCCGCCAATTGCGTACGCGTGGCTTCGAACGGGTACGTCGCGCGCTGGCGTTACGTCGCCGAATCTGCGCCGGGGATCGTCCTCCGCTGTTCGGTGTGCGACGGCGTGCAGCTTCGCATCGCGCGGACGCCGCGCGGCTATCGATACGACGCACGCGTGCGGATCGAAGGACGGTTCCCGGCGTCGGGTTAGCCTGCAGCCCAGCGCGCGATGGAGGGGCGAGATGCCGGCGGCGAAGAGCGCGGGACTCGGGACCAAGGAGAAGCCGTGGACGCTGAAGACGCCGAGCGGGTCGTCGGAGTACGTCACGTACCGCGACGACACAGCCGATCCGCCGGCGATCGTGTGCGTCGTCGGAAAGACTGAGCTCCGCTATCAGGCACGGGCGATCGAGGACTTGCACGCGATGCTGAAGAAGCACGGTGACTGGATGCTGCTCGGCAGCGCCGACGAGCAGAAGGCAGCCGCGGACGGCACCGTCGAGGCGTGGGGCCGGTCGTCGAAGAATCCGGTGAAGGGTTGGTACGGTCTGAAGAAGGGCCTGCGCGGCCGGTTCGGGATGTACATGCCCCCGCTGCTCGAAGCGCTCGGCCTCGCCGAGGTGGAGCACAACCCGAAGAACAACCGCATGCGCGCGAAGAGCTGAGATGCCGTTCAAGAGCAAAGCTCAACGCCGTAAGTTCGCCGAGCTGCTTGTGAACGGCAAGATCTCGGATCAGACGTACGAAGAGTGGAACCGTTCGACCGGGCGCAAGGAGCTTCCCGAGCGCGTGACGCCTAAGGCCGGCGCCACGGGCAAGAAGCAGACGACCGCGAAGAAGCGGACCGGCGCGAAGAGGAAGACTGCGACCAGGAAGCGCACGACCGCGACGCGCCGAATCGCGAAGAAGGGCTGAGCGGGTGGCGGGGATCGAACCCGCACCTCAAACTTGGAAGGTTCGCATGCGGCCACTACACCACACCCGCGCGCTCGACAGGCAGTTTAGACGACGCTCCACGTGATCGGTCGGCCATCGACCTGCCGCAGTCGACCGCGCAATTCGAGATAGCGCAGGTGCGCGAGTGTCTCGGCGAGCGCGAAGCGCTCCTCGTGCGGTGAGCGCAACACCGGGAACAGGACGCGACAGATCGCATACGCGGTCCGCGGTGCGCCGGCCGCGGCGTCCATCGCCGCATCGAGCCGCTGCGCGTGGTGCGCGAGGATCTCATCGACGCGTCCGGCGCAGTCGTCGAAGGGATCGCCGTGCGCGGGCAGCACGCGCTTCACCCCGAGCGTCTTCATCTTCTCGAGCGCGCTGAGAAAGTCGCCTAGCGGGTCGGGCCGGCCGTCTGGGTACACGCCGACGTTTGAGGTGATCCGCGGCAGCACGTGATCGCCCGCGAGGAGTGTGCCCGAAGACTCCTCGAACAGAACCGCGTGGTGATCGGTGTGTCCCGGCGTCCAGACGACCGTGAGCGCCCGACCCCCGAGATCGAGCACCTCGCCGTCAGCGACGGGATGGATCGGCTCGAACGGATCGACGCGCTCATTCATGCCGACCCACGCCGCGCGCATCCCCTCGTCGACGTCGCGGGGCATGCCGTGCTCCTCGAAGAACTCATACGTCCTGTTGATGAGGCGGTGGTCGGCGGCCCAGACCTCGCGCGCCCGCGCGATCTCGGGGCCGAGCATGAGCAGCTCCGCGCCGGCGTCGCGGATCATGCCGGCCATCCCGAGGTGGTCCGGGTGGAGGTGGGTGATGAACGCTGTGCGGATGTCCGCGAGCGCGACGCCCGCGTCGGCCAGCCCAGTCCGCAACTCCGCCTCGGCCTCCGGGGTGTGCATGCCGCTGTCGACGATCGACCAGGTGCGGTCGCCCTCGATCAGGTAGACGTTCACGTTGCGAAGAGCGAGCGGGAGGGGGAGCACGATGCGCCGGACGCCCGGCGCGACGTGCTGCGCGGACGTCACGCTCCTAGAATGGCGGGACTCCGGCCCGTTCGTCTAGCGGCCCAGGACACTGCCCTCTCAAGGCAGAGACCACCGGTTCGAATCCGGTACGGGCTACCGGTCTACGCACTCTGATTTGTCGCGAGATACTCGTGGACCGAGCGCACGGCGGCCGACCCTTCACCGACAGCGGCTGCGACTCGCTTGATCGAGCCGGCTCGTACGTCGCCAACTGCGAACAACCCCGGATGGCTGCTCTCGAACGGGAGCGGCATGCGGCCCAACAGCTTCCATCGCCCGCCCAGGTGCTCTGCGCGAAGAGACCGGTCGGTGAGCACGAATCCGCGCTCGTCGAGGGCCGCGCAGCCCGAGAGCCAATCCGCATCCGGTTCGGCGCCGATGAACGAGAACAGCGCGACGCACTGCAACGCGGATTCGCCATTGACGGTACTAAGCCGTACCGCGTTGAGCGTCCGGTCGCCTTCGAGGCCGGCGATCTCCGTGTTGAGTCGCACATCGATGCGGGCATCGGCTTCGATCCGGTCGACGAGATAGCGCGACATGTTCTTGCCGAGGTCTGGCCCATGGATGACGACAGAGACGTGGCTGCCGGCCTCCGCGAGGAACAATGCTGCCTGACCGGCCGAGTTGCCCCCACCCACGACCACGACCGGTGATCCGGCGCAGATGCGCGCCTCCATCTCGGAAGCCGCGTAGTACACGCCGTTGCCTTCGAACTCCTCCAGACGGGCAACGTCGAGGCGGCGATAGCGGGCACCGCTGGCAACGATCACGGCGCGGCCGGTGAGGTCGGTTCCGTCGGAGAGGCGGACCACGAGGTGACCGGCTGCTTCGCGCAGCCCCACCGCCGCGCACGGGCTGGTCAGGTGAGCGCCGAACTTCTCCGCCTGCACAACGGCTCGCTGAGTGAGGTCGGCGCCGGAGATCCCGGTCGGAAACCCGAGATAGTTCTCGATCCGCGAGCTGGCTCCAGCCTGGCCTCCGACCGCGACCATTTCCACCACCAGCGTTTCGAGACCTTCGGAAGCGCCATACACCGCTGCCGCCAGCCCGGCTGGCCCCCCGCCGATGACGACGAGGTCGAAGCGGCGCTCGCTCACGGTATCGAGGGTCAGCCCCAGGTACGACGCGAGCTCACCCGGTGTTGGGTGTCGAATGACCGATCCCGACGCGATCACCACCGGCAGGTCCGCTGGAGCCACGCCGAACTCGCGCAGCAGTCGCTCGACATGCGCGTCGCGGTCGGCGTCCACCCACTCGTGCGGGATGAGGTTTCGGGCCAAGAATTCCCTGAGCCGGAGCGACTCGGGCGAGAAGCGTGAGCCGACGACGCGGATCGCCGCCGCCGCGCCTGTCATCAGCGCCGACCGCCGGGCGAGGAAGGCGGCGAGGATCTTGTCGGCGAGGTTCGGTCTGGTCGCGAACACCTGCCGCAGCGCCGCGGCCGGCAGCACGATGACCTCACCGGGCTCCACGACGCGGGCCGACAGATAGACACGCTGGCCCGTGAGCAGATTCAGCTCGCCGAGGAATTTCCCCGGCCCGTGGCGCGTGACCACCCGTTCCTCGCCGTCAGCTCGGACCGCGATCTCGACCGCGCCCGACACGACCACGTAGAAGTCGTAGGTGGCATCTCCCTCGCGATACAGGTAGTCGCCCTCGGCCACCGACCGCCGACTGCCAAGCGCATCGAGAGCGGCGATCTCGGTGCTGTCGAGGCTCGGAAACGCTACCGGGTCGTCAACCATGAGACGGCCTTGTTCGGACGACGCTGCTGCTGGTCGCATCGGTTCTCAGGATCCTCCAACAATAACGACGACGACTCGATTCCAACGCCGCGTCGAACACGTCTGAAAACGCCGACGCCGTGGTGGAGAACGAGCGCTCATTTGCGGCAAACGAACGCGATGTCGACATCGTCGGATTTCACGGCTTCGCCAAAGCGGCCAGTGACCTCGACATCCTCGAAGCCGGCTCGGGCCAACAAGGCCAGCAGCTCCTTTCGGAAGTAGATCGTTTGATGAAGCGTGTATTCCTCTTGCGCCACCACCGTGCCATCGCGCCACAGGATGGCGCGCATCTGCGTCGTGGCTCGCTGCGCGATCGGATCGAAGTCGACGAGGCGCGATCGAAGCTCGATCTCATCGCCGTTTGACGCCGTCCGCCGAGCTCCGGTCGCCGGCCATGCCTCAGGCAGCTTGCGCCGCTCTTCCGGCAACCAGTACCGCCAGTTGCCCGCGTCCTTGTACGGGACGGAAGTGTTGAACACCAGAGCTCCGCCGGGAACGAGATACCGATGGCACCGTCGCAAGGCCTCCGCGTTCCCGGCTATCCCGAACGAATCGCAGATGTAGATCGTCCCATATGCGCGCGGCAGATCGAGCTCATGGCTGGCCTGCGCATAGAGCCGCACCTTGAGGCCATCGCGCGTGGCTCGCGCGTGGCAGAACGCGAGCATGTCGGGCGACACGTCGCAGCCGTCCACGTCGAGCCCGGTCTCCAGCAGCGGCAGCAAGATCCGACCGGTCCCGCACCCGAGGTCGAGCGCAGGTTGCCCATAGCGCTCGATGCACGCCCGGTAGTACGCGAGCTCCTCGGGCTTCGCCACGTTGAACTCCGCCCACCATCGGGCCACCAGGCCGTAGTGCCACGTCTGCGGTTCGTCTGGCATGTGACGCTCCCTCTGGCGGTGATGCATGGCGTCCGGTTGACGCGCCGCCAGATTATTCGTCGGCCGAAGCCGAATTCAGGTTCGCGTCCAGAATCGGGCCGAACGCGATCCCGCCCGTTCAAGCGATGCGATCTCGCACACGATCGAGCAGGCGAGGCGGATGAACCGCCTGATCAGTGAGCTTCTCGACCACGCACGCGTGACGGCTGGCGCCCTGAGCCTCGAGGTCGTGACGTTGGATCTGCGCCTCGCGATCGCCATTGCCATCCGCCAGTACGAATACGGAGACGCTCCACGGATCACGTTCCAGCCTCCGCCCGAGCCGGTCCAGGTCCGTGGCGACCCCGACCGCATCGCGCAGATCGTCGGCAACGTGCTGGACAACGCGGTCAAGTACAGTCCGGGCGGATCGCCGATCGCCGTAGCGCTCGCGGTCGTGGACGATGAAGCGCAGGTACGGATCGAAGACGTCGGGGTCGGCATCGCTCCTGACGAGCGCGATGGGATCTTCGCGCCGTTCTACCGATCCTCGAGGACGCGAGCTGTCCCGGGTACCGGCCTCGGTCTGCACCTCGGCCGGCGGCTCGCCGAACAGCACCGCGGGCGGCTGTGGCTGGAGACGAGCACGGACGAACCACCGGGAAGCGTTTTCATGTTGGCCTTGCCGCTTGCCGACTCGGTGCCGCCGGGGGCGCCGCATTAGGTGTATCGGCGCGGTACGCGACGTCCGATAACCGTCCGCCGCGGCGTTCGCCTACGGAAACCGCAGCGGTCCTCCCTGGGGGTGTATCGGCGGGAATAGGCCCGATCGCGATCGCGGCAGCAACGGGGTCGTACGGTTGCCGCCCCGAGCCTGGACGCAGAGCGTTACGAAACCGTCATGACACGCTCGCAAGGTCGCACGACCATGCTTCCCTGGGATTGGCCGGCTACGAGGATGGCCGGGGAGGCGTCGTGGCTACGCAACCGGAAACGACAGCGACGAAAGAACGATCGACAAAACCATGGGTATTGCTTGTCGAAGACGAGCCCAGTTTGAGCAAGCTCGTGGGCAAGCTCCTCGACGAGGCCGGCTACGAGCACGCCTCCATCGCCGATCACGATGAGATCAGTGCCGCGATCGTCCGGTGGCAGCCCCGGTGCGTCATCCTCGACAGCGACCCCGGCTCGGCCGGTCACGAGCGCTCGTGGGCCGACGCTGCGGCCATCCGTCGCGCGCATCCTGAGCTTCCGGTGCTGATGTTCACCGCCGATCCAGCGTCCATGGCTGAAGCTCGTTCCGGCACGACCCCCCGGAGCAGGGCGGCAGGCTACGCCGGCGTGATCGACAAGCCGTTCCTCGTGGTCGAGTTCCTCGCCACGCTGAAGCACGCTGTCGACACGCAGTCGGCGACACAGCACGACGGCAAGGGGCTCGCTTCGGAGGCGATCAGCATGTTCCCGGACCTCGCTGGACCGGCGTCGGCCAGCTGGGGTGTCGCCGACTTCTTCAGCATGGCGGTCCACGAGCTCCGCACACCACTCACGTCGATCGACGGTCACGCCCAGCTCGCCCAGCGGTTCCTCACGAAGGACCCCCAACGTGCGGCTGACTCGCTGGCCCGGATCCGCGAGCAGAGCAAGCGCATGAACCGGCTGATCGGTGACCTGCTCGACCAAGCGCGGGTGAGCGTCGGCGCCCTCAGCCTTGAGGTGGCGACATTCGATCTCGGTGTCGCCACCGCGATCACGATCGGGCTGCATGAGCACGAAGATCCTCCGCGTATCACCTTCACGACGTCGACGCCGTCGCGCGTCCAGGGCGATCCCGAGAGGATCGCCCAGGTGCTTGGCAACCTGCTGGATAACGCGCTCAAGTACAGCGCGCCCGGCTCGGCCGTCGACGTATCGCTGACCGTCGTCGGCAACGAAGCCCAGATCCGCGTGAGCGACCAGGGCATCGGTGTGCCCGATGACGAGCGCGATCGGATCTTCGCTCCCTTCTATCGGACCTCGCGGACGCGGGACATCCCCGGCACCGGGCTTGGCCTTCACATTAGCCGGCGGATCGCCGAACAGCATCACGGCCGGTTGTGGTTGGAGTCGACCAGCAGCGCCGGCACCTCCTTCGTGCTCGCCCTGCCCCTCGCGCAGATGATCGAGCAATGACGACCAGCCGACCGCCCGACACGACGCCGCCTCCGAGTGACAGCCGCACGAAGGTCAACGTCTCGGCCGCGCCCGCACCGGGTACTTCGATCTGGACGGCGACGCGCGTCATTGCGCTCGTGTTCACCGTGGTCGAGGTGCTGCTCCTGATCCGATTCACGCTCAAGCTGTTCGGAGCGAACGCCGATCAGTCGTTGGTCTCGGCCATCTACGGTGTGACCGAGCCGCTTATTGCCCCGTTCCGAGGCGTCTTCGCGCAACCTACCGGTACACCCGTTGTCGAGATCGCGACGATCCTGGCCATCATCTTCTTCGTGCTCCTCGCCGCCCTCATCGTCGCCGTTGTTCGCGCCGTGACCGGCCGGCGCGCGCAACCGAGCCCGTAGGAGCCGCCCTGCGAGGTGACCAAAGCGTCATCCGCTGGCGGCGTTACAGCATCAGTATTCATTTCCTGAGCCGTCGATCCGTTGCGCAAGCCGGCTCGTAAGTGGGAGCGAATGAGAGGCGACATCCAGATGGCCCTGACCCCTCGGGGTCCCGGCCCAACCCCAGCGATGCTCCTTGCGGACGCCGTCGAGGTCCGCGAGATCGTTCGCGCCGCACGCGAGCACCTCGCCATGGACGTCGCGTTCATCGGCGAGTTCCGCGAAGGCGTTCGGATCAACCGATTCGTCGAGTGCGGCGGCAAGCCGGCGCCGTTTGCCGACGGGAGCGAGACCGTGCTCGACGAAACGTACTGCAAGCGGATCGTCGCCGGCGAGATGCCCGAGCTCATGCCGGACGTCTCAGCGATCCCGGCCGCCCAGGCGCTGGCGGTGACCCGCGAGCTCGGTATCGGCGCGTACATCGGCGTGCCGATCTACGGGGCGGACGGCGAGCTCTACGGCACCTTCTCCTGCTTCCGCGGCGCGCGCGAGCCTCTCCTCCAGGACCAGGACGCGCGCGTGATGCGCCTTTTGGCAGGGCAGCTCACCCGCCGTCTCGAGGGCGAGCGGTCGCGCGACCGCGATCAGCGCGCGATGGCCGCCCGCCTCGATGGGGCGCTCGCGGTCGGCGATCCGACGATCGTGTTCCAGCCGATCGTGGATCTCGCGTCGCGGTTGAGCTGTGGCTATGAGGCGCTCGCCCGGTTCGGGGCAGAGCCCGCCCGTGCGGTCGACGCGTGGTTCCACGACGCCGCGCAGCTCGGTCGTGGCTTCGAGCTGGAGATCGCGGCGATCGAGCGCGCGCTCAGGGTCGGTGCAGTGCTCCGCCGCACCGCATTCGTTTCGTTGAACATGTCCCCCGAGACCCTCGCCGATGAGCGCCTGGTCCCGGCGCTGGCGGATCACGACCTCTCAGCGGCGGTCTTCGAGATCACCGAGCACGCCGAGGTCGAGGACTACCCCGCCTTGCTTGCTGCGATGACGGGATGGCGCCGCCGCGGGGTACGTCTCGCCGTCGATGACGCGGGGGCCGGGTTTGCGAGCCTCCGCCACGTCGTGAGCCTGGCGCCCGACTTCGTGAAGCTCGACCTCAGCCTCGTACGGGACATCGACACCGACGTGGCGCGCCAGGCGATGGCCTCAGCGCTGGCCTCGTTCGCCGCGAAGAGCGGCATCACGGTCGTTGCCGAGGGGATCGAGACCGAGGAAGAGCTCACCACGCTCGTCTCGCTCGGGGTCACGACCGGCCAGGGGTATCTCTTGGGGCGCCCCGCCTCCGCCGCCGCCTGGCTCGAGGTGCTGCCGGCCGCCAGCCGATCGGGCAAGATGTCCGACGGGTCGTGGGGCGCATGACGGTCAGGTCATGCTGCGAACGCTCACATGGGTCACAGTGAGCGCATGCTCACCAACGACCCGATCAATGCCGTCGTGCTCCAGGAGTTCAGGCTGCACGCCGCGGATACCGCGGGCGAGGCTGCGCGTATCGTTGCGGCGTTCTCCGGAGGGATTGAACCTGCGGTGCCTCTGCTGACCAGCATCGACGACCCACGCGACGTCGCGACCGTCCGCGCGCTGCATACCGGCGAGACAGCGGACGGGGCCCCTGCGCAACGCGCCGCGCTCGATCCGCTCGTAGCGAGCTGGCAGCCTCTCAAGCAGTACGGGCCGCGGGTCGCCGAGCGCGCTGAGCGTCCGCCTTCGTACTATCGGCTCGCGGTGACCGAATCCGGTATCAACAACGCCGAGCCCGAACCGCTCCCGGCGATCGCCCAGGGCGTGCCCCAAGCCGGGCCTTCGGCCCCCCTCGGCCTCATGTGGATCGGTGCACCGCTCGGGACGTACGCCGGCCTGCTGATCCTTCTCGGCAGCGACGATCGGGACAACGTCAGGTCCGATCCGCGCCGCTGGCCGCTGCCCTTCAGCCGCGCCCTGGGCGTCCGGATATACGAGGGCCGGGTGTAAAATCCTGAACATGGCCCGAGCACCTGCCGCCGTACCCGCAGCGAGAGCTCCGGAGCGCGCAGTCCGCGTGCTCGTGGTGCTCGAGGACCGGGCATTGGCCAACACCGTCGACCTCACCCTCCGCCATGGCGGCTACGTCCGCCGGTCCGAAGGAACGGTGACAGCTGCCAGGGCCGCCATCGCCGAGTGGAAGCCGCATCTCCTGCTTCTCGACATCGACCTCGGGGCGGGTGCGGGGATCCAACTCATCGACGATGCGCGGGCCGGCGGTCCGATCGGCGTCATCGCGCTGACCCGGCGCAGCGATCTGCGGGGGAAGCTCGACGCCTTCGAGCGCGGTGCGGATGACTACATCG
>JALYLX010000109.1 GCA_030773995.1 Chloroflexota bacterium | reverse complement strand
GTGCGCGTCCGGGCGGCCGGCGCGCAGCTCGTCCGGAACCAGTGACGCTCGCCCAACGTTCACGTTGATGTGAACGTGGGCCGCCTCCCGGCTCTTCTCTTAGTCCTGTTGATCGCGTCGTGCGGATCGGCGGGCACGCCCGGCCAGGCGCCAACGCCACTCGCGACGGCCTGCTGCCCACCGACCCCGTCGCCGGTCGTCTCGGCCAAGGGCGCGATCTCCCTGACGACGCCGACGGCCTACGCGAGTCTCACGTCACCGGTGACGATCAGCGGTGATGCGAGCGTGTTCGAAGCCGCCCTGGCGTGGCGCATCACCGACACCGCCGGCCGCGTGATCGTCGAGGGCAACACGACGGCGAGCCTCGGCGCGCCTGGACGCGGCACCTACTCGGTGAGCGCGACGTACACGGTGGCGACCCGCACCGTCGCGTTCATCGAGGTGTTCTCGCGCAGCGCGAAGGACGGCAACATCGACGAGATCGTCCGGATCTCGGTGACGCTCCGCTAGGTCGCGGCCCGGTGCTCGCCGGAGATCTCGATCAGCAGCATCGCACAACAGAGGCCGGATACTGGCACCCCATGGACCGTCTCGCGCTTCTCGCCGATCCGGCCGTGCGCGCCGCGTTCGGGCGCGAGATCGGGCGTGCGGTCGAGTACCACGCTTCGATCGCTTCGACGCAGGACCGCGCCCGCGAGCTCGCCCGCAACATGGTGCCGATGGTCGTCGTCGCCGATCAGCAGACGGCCGGTCATGGGCGCGGCGACAAGGCGTGGCTGAGCGAGCCCGGCGCGTCGCTCCTCGCGTCGTGGACCTTCCGGCCCGCACCCGCTGATCCCGGCCTCTTCACGCTGCTCGCGGGCGTCGCGGTCACGAAGGCGCTCCGCCCGTTCGGCGTCGCGGACCTCGGCCTCAAGTGGCCGAACGACGTGTGGCTCTCGAACGGCAAGATCGCGGGCGTCCTCGCGCACGCGACCGGGGATCACCTCGTCGTCGGCATCGGGGTCAACGTGTCGCAGCGTGAGCTGCCGCGCGACCTCGCCCACATCGCGACGACGCTCATCCGCGCCGGGCACGACATCGACAGACTTGCGCTCCTCGCGCGGCTCACGACGGAGCTCGACGGTGTGGCGGACCCCGCGAACCGCGACGTAGCGCTCGCCGAGTGGCGCAAGTGCTCGATCACGCTCAAGAGAGACGTCGAGGTCACGGACGCCGGTGGCGCGCCGTTCCGTGGAAAAGCGATCGCCCTCGCCGACGACGGCGCGCTGGTGGTCGAAACACCGTATGGTCAGCAGCGCGTCATCGCGGGAGAGGTGAGGGTGCTGGGATGAGCGGGCGATTCCCCTTCGCCATCATCATCGATGGCACGACGGTGTTGCCGCATGCGATGCGGCGCGAGCTCGATCTGCGCACCCTGCCGCTGCACGTGAGCTTCGGTGCGGAGTCGTACACCGCTGACGTCGATCTCACCGCCGAGCAGTTCTACGAGAAGATCAAGGACCCGAAGGCGAAGCCGACGACGTCGCAGCCCTCGATCGGCGAGTGCCGCGACGTGTACGAGCAGGCCGTCCGAGATGGGTACACGGACATGCTCGTTCTCACGGTCGCGACCGAGTTCTCCGGCACGTTCTCGGTCGCGTCCACGACGGCCCAGCAGATCATCGACACGAACATCGTGGTCGTGGATTCGCGCTCGACTGCGTGCAGCATCGGGCTCATGGCGACCGCGTGCGCGAAGGCGCGCCGCGAAGGCCGCTCGCTCGACCAGACGGCGGCGCTGGCGCGTGAGCTGGCTGGCAAGACGCACCTCCTCGCGCTCATCGACACGCTCGACTTCCTCCGCCGCTCGGGCCGGATCTCCGGTGCGGCGGCGGCGTTCGGCTCGCTGCTCTCCATGAAGGTCATCCTCGACCTCGCCGACGGCAAAGCCGACGCGGTCGAGAAGGTCCGGACGCGCGAGCGGGGGATGACCACGCTGCAGGGGCTGATCGAGGCCCGCACGCCGCCGGGTGCGAGGATCCACGCCGCGATCCTCCACGCGAACGCGCCCGACCGCGCGCGGGTGCTCGGAGAGTGGGTCCAGGAGCGGTATCACTGCGTCGAGTACTGGGTCGATGAGGCCGGTCCGGTCCTTGCGGCGCACGCCGGGCCGGGAGCGGTGGCGCTCGGCTGGTACCAAGAGGAACATGGTGCGTAATGAGGCTTCGGATGCCGTTCGGGCGCCAGCGCAAGGAGTTCCCGTCGCACCTTTGGACGCAGTGTCCGACGTGCGGCGAGATGCTCTTCAACAAGCAGCTCGTCCGGAATCACAACGTCTGCACGAAGTGCGGCCACCACTTCCGGCTCGGCGCGCGCGAGCGCATCGAGCTGCTGGTCGATAAGGGCAGCTTCACCGAGCACGACACCGAGCTCACCAGCGGGGACCCGCTCGCGTTCAGCGATCAGAAGCCATACCCGCAGCGGATCCAGCAGTCGCAGGCCAAGAGCGGCGAGAAGGACGCGGCGATCTGCGGCACCGCGACGATCGACGAGAACGCCGTCGAGCTCGCGGTCATGGACTTCGACTTCATGGGCGGCTCGATGGGCAGCGTCGTTGGCGAGAAGCTCACCCGCGCGGCCGAGCGCGCGCTCGCGAACCGCACGCCACTCCTCATCGTGTCGGCGTCCGGCGGCGCGCGGATGCAGGAGGGCACGCTGTCGCTCATGCAGATGGCGAAGATCCTGGGCGCGCTCCACCAGCTCGATGAGGCGGGCCTCCCGTACGTCAGCATCCTCACTGACCCGACGACGGGCGGCGTGCTCGCGTCGTTCGCGTCGCTCGGCGACATCATCTTCGCCGAGCCGAACGCGCTCATCGGATTCAGTGGCGCGCGCGTGACGAGCGAGACGATCGGCGAGAAGCTGCCGAAAGGCTTCCAGCGCTCCGAGTTCGTCCTCGAGCACGGGTTCGTTGACCAGGTCGTGCCGCGCGCGCAGCTCCGCGAGCGGGTCGCGTACTTCCTCAACGCGTTCCGCCCGAGCGCCCGCGATCTGCGGTGGAGCCTTTAGGTGAAACGAGCGAGGAGTGGCTCTGCCGCGACGAGCGAGACCACCAGCCTTGAGCGTGTCTCCGCGCAGCGGAGATTGAGCTAGTGGACGTCGTCGATCGCCTTCTCGGCGGGAAGAAGACGGCCGATGGCAACGGCCATATCCCCGAGGATGCCGGGCTCATCACCGACACCGCAATGCTGACGACGCAGCGCACGCCGTGGCAGTCGGTGCAGCTCGCGCGCGAGCTGAAGCGGCCGCATTCGATCGAGGTCATCGACGGGCTGTTCGAGAAATTCCAGGAGCTGCACGGCGACCGCGGCTACCGCGACGACCCCGCGGTCGTCGGTGGCATCGCGGAGCTCGACGGCGTTGGGCCGGTCGTCGTCGTCGCGCAGCAGCGCGGTGCGACCACCGAGGAGAACATCGCGCGGAGCTTCGGGATGCCGTACCCGGAGGGCTACCGCAAAGCGATCCGCCTCTACCGCATGGCCGAGAAGTTCCACTTGCCGCTCGTCACCTTGGTGGATACGCCCGGCGCGTACCCCGGACCGGAGGCCGAGGAGCGCGGGCAGGCCGAGGCGATCGCGAAGTCGATCGCGACGATGACCGGCCTCCAGACCCCGATCGTCGCGATCATCATCGGCGAGGGCGGCTCCGGGGGGGCGCTCGCGCTCGCCGTCGGCGACGTCGTGCTCGCGCTGCAGAACGCGATCTACTCGGTCATCTCACCCGAGGGCGCGGCAGCGATCCTCTGGCGGAGCGCGACCGAGGCGGAGAAGGCCGCGAACGCGCTGAAGCTCGCCGCGAGCGACCTGCTGAAGCTCGGCATCGTCGACGGCTTGATCCCGGAGCCGGCCGGCGGTGCACACACTGACCCGCAAGCCACGATCGCCGCGATCAAGTCCGTGCTGATCGTCCAGCTCGATCGCCTCGGTCGGGTGCCGATCGCCGATCTGCTGTTCGCGCGTTACGAGCGGTACCGGCACATCGGCGTGGTGGTCGAGCCGGTGCCCGGAACGGCGCCCGCGCCCAAGGCCGAGCCGTTCTGGCGGCGCATCATTCGGCCCACATGACCGACGACAAGGACGAAGTGCTCGCCCTGCTCGACGATCTGCTCCGCCTGGCGGAGGGCTCGGGCGCGACCACGATTGAAGTGGAGGCCGAGGGGATGGCCGCAGCGATCGTGCGCGTCCCCTCGATCGTTCCCGCCCAGACCGCCGCCGAAGCCCGCGCCGCCCCACCGAAGGCCCCCGAGGCATCGCGCGTGCACTCGTCGGGCGTCGGGATCTTCAGCGCGTCGAAGGACTGGAGCGCCGGCGACACAGTTGCGAAGGGGACCGTGCTCGGCGCCGTGCAGTCGCTCGGCGCGATGACCGACGTGGTCGCTCCGATCGACGGAGTCCTGCGCGACGTGCTCGTCGCCGGCGGCGCCCCGGTGGAGTACGGCCAGGCCCTCTTCGCGATCGAGAAGCGGTAGCGACAGTCATCGCCGCTGCGGATCGAGCGCGTCGCGGAGGCCGTCACCAAGGAGGTTGAAGCCGAGCACGGCGATCATGATCGCGAGACCGGGGAAGATCGCCAGGTGCGTCGCGAACTCGAGGTACTGGCGGCCATCGTTCAGCATGACGCCCCACGACGGGGCGGGCGGCTGTGCCGAGAGGCCGAGGAACGAGAGCGCGCCTTCGGTGAGCACGGCCCACGAGAGCGCGAGGCTGACTTGCACGACGAGCGTCGATAACAGGTTCGGCACGATGTGCCGCAGGACGATGCGCACGGGCGTCGCGCCGATCGCGCGGGCGGCCTCCACGAAGTCGCGGGCCTTGATCGCGAGCACCGGGGCGCGCACGACCCGGGCGAAGATGGGCGTGTACACGACGGCGATCGCGATCACCACATTCGCCGGATCCGGCCCGAGCGCGGCGACGATGCCCAGCGCGAGGAGGATCGCGGGGAAGGCGAAGAACACGTCCATGACTCGACCAACGAGCTGATCGAGCAGCCCGCCGACGTATCCGGCGGCGAGCCCGAGCACGCCGCCGACGAGCGTGGCTCCGGCGACCGACAGCGTGGCGACCTCCATCGAGAGGCGCGCGCCGAACAGCACGCGACTGAAGAGGTCCCGCCCGAGGGCGTCGGTGCCGAACGGGAACTCGCGGCTCGGCGCGGCAAGCCGCTGCGTCGAGACAGCAAGCGGATCACGAAGCGGCAGGAGATCGACGCCGAGGGCGACGAGCGCGTAGAGGCCCACCATCGCAAGGCCGAGCAGCGCGACCGGCTCGCGAGCGAATGCCCTGGCGACCGCGCCCCAGCCGTACGCACCGCCGGCCGCGGGGCTAGCCGACGCGGATCCGGGGATCCAGGTAGCCATAGAGCAGGTCCACAAAGATGTTCACGGCCACGAAGAGGATCGCGATCCCAAGAACGGCGCCCTGGACGAGCGCGTAATCGCGCTGGACGATCGCGGCCAGGAGCATTCGCCCGACGCCCGGCACCGAGAAGATCTCCTCCACGACGACCGCACCGCCGAGCAGCTGGCCGACCTGGATACCCAGGAGGGTGACGACAACGACGAGTCCGTTCTTCAGGACGTGCCGCCGGACGATGACCCGCGGCGAGAGGCCCTTCGCGGTCGCGGTGCGCACGTAGTCCGCGCCGAGGACGTCCAGCATCGCCGACCGCGTCATGCGCATCGTCGCTGCGGCCAGCCCGAGACCGAGCGTGATCGCCGGAAAGAGGAGCAGCCCCAGGTTCGCGAGCGGATCCTGCACGAACTCGACATATCCACCCGTGTTCGGCAGCCACCGGAGGTACAGCGAGAAGAACACGATGACGAGCGTCCCGAGCCAGAAGCTCGGCAGGGAGAGCGCGACGAGGCCGCCGATGCGCGCGATGACGTCGAGGCGCGAGCCCGGGCGGAGCGCCGAGACAAGACCGAGCGGGATGCCGACGGCGATCGCGATGATCGCCGCGGCGAACGCCAGCTCGAGCGTCGCCGGCAGCCGCTGCGCGATCTCGACGAGCACCGGGCGACCGGTGCGGATCGAGTAGCCGGCGTCGCCGTGCAGTAGTGACGTCAGCCAGGTCCAGAACTGCACCGGCAGCGGCTGATCGAGCCCGAAGTACGCCCTCAGGCTCGCGAGTTGCTCGGGAGTGAGCGCGGTCGACGTGCCGAGCCGAGCCGCGATCGCGTCACCCGGGATGAGCCGGATGAACGCGAATGTGAGCACGGACACCCCGAGCAGCGTCGGGATCGCGCCAGCGAGCCGCTGGGCGAGATACCGGCCCACGCCTCAACCGTTCGCGCGTGGAAGGCCGTAGCCTCCCACGATCCCTACTTGTCCAGCCAGGTCTGCCGCAGGTAGATGACGGACCCGGTGGGAAGGTGGATGAACCCCTTCGTCGTCGGGAGCGTCGCGATGTAGTCGCGCCCAACGTAGAGCCAGATGAACGGCACGCCGTTCACGAGCTCCTTCTGCGCCGTCGTGTAGAGGTCCTTCCGCTTCGCGACGTCCGTCGTCGCCCGGGCCTGCTTGATGGCGTCGCTCGATGTCGGGTTCTTGTAGCTCGTCACGAAGTTCAGGTTCCCATCGTCGGTGAAGTACCGGAAGATGTAGAAGTCGGGATCCGGCCCGCCGCCATTGAGCCCCGGTGCCATGTCGAAGTCGGCCTTCAGCCAGCGGTCGACCCACTGGGTGAACTCGAGGCTCTGGATGTTCATCTTCACGCCGATCTCAGCGAGCTGCGCCTGCACAAGCTGCGCGATGTCCTTCGCATACGTCGGCTCGGTCGTCTGGGTCAGCATCGTGAACTCGATCGGACCGACGTTCGCGTCCTGCAGGAGCTGCTTCGCTTTCGCGATGTCCCGCGTGTACAGCGGGTACTGCGAGGTCGGGAGGGCGTAGTTCGTGAGCGCGGGCGCGACCGGTCCGGTCTGCTCACCCTCGCCGAACGCGACCGCGTCGATGATCGCCTTCCGATCGATCGCGTACGCGATCGCCTGCCGAACCTTCAGGTTGTCGAACGGCTTCCGCTTCGTGTTCACGAACAGGAGGTTGTAGCTGAGGCTCGGCTTGGCATCGAGCGTGATCCCGCTCTCGCCGCGCATCGTGCGGGCGACCTTCGCGTCGACGACGATGCCCATGTCGGTGGACTTCGTGCGGAGGGCGGCCGTGATCGCCGACTCGTCTGGGACGACGTTGATCCGGATGCCGTCGAGGTACGGCTGGCCGGCGATGTAGTAGTCCTTGTTCGCCTCGAACCGCATGAAGTTGTCCGGCACCCACTCAGCGAGCTTGAACGGCCCGCTGCCGATGGCCGTTTCCTTCTTCGACAGGTCCGCGTTCGCCTCGCCGATCTTCTTCGAGATGATGCCCGTGTTCGGGTGGGCCATGTACGCGAGCAGCGCCGCATTTGGCGTCTTGAGGTTGAAGACCACTGTGGTCGCATCGGGTGCCGTGATCGTGTCCAAATCGGTGAAGAACGACCGCGCCACCGCCGCTGTCTTCGGGTCGAGGATCCGGTCGAATGTGTACTTCACGTCCGCGCTCGTAAGTGGATCTCCATTGTGGAACTTCACGCCCGTGTGGAGCTTGATCGTGACCGTCTTTCCGTCGGTCGACGTCGTCGCCGATTCCGCGAGGTCGGGCTGCACGCCGAGGTTCTCATCGAGTCGCATGAGGTAGCTGTAGACGAGCTCGAAGACCCGGGCGGACGTAAATGCGGGCACCTTGTGCGGGTCGAGGTTCGTGACCTCGCCCTGCCGCGCGAGGATGAGCGTCCCGCCGTGCTTCGGCTGGCCGCCGCCCGACCCTTGAGCCGCCGGTCCCGCCGGCGCGCACGCCCCGAGGACGATGACCACGCTCAGGATCGATGCACCGATGACGCTCAGCCGCTGCCGCATCGCACGACCTCCCTCACCGCTGGTCGCAGGCTATCACCGCGCATACCGTCGGGAGTTCGGATGGCCGCCAGGCGAGCATCTCCAGCACGATTCGTATGCTCCCCGCGTGGCATCCGCTGTCGCATGGCTATTCCCAGGTCAGGGATCGCAGACCGTCGGAATGGGGAAGTCACTTGGCGCCGCGTTCCCCGAGGCAGCGCGGACCTATGAAGAGGCGAACGACGCCCTTGGATTCGACCTGCGCTCGCTGTGCTGGGCCGGACCGGCAGCGGAGCTCGAGCGCACCGCGAATGCGCAGCCGGCGATCTTGGCGACCAGCATCGTGGCGCACCGCGCTTTCATGGCGCAAGGACCGTCTGCCGAAGCCCCGATCCTCGCCGGTCATTCGCTCGGCGAGTTCACTGCCCTCGTCGCGGGCGGCGCGCTCGACTTTGCTGACGCGCTCCGGCTCGTGCGCAAGCGCGGCGAGCTCATGCAGGCCGCGGATGCATCCGGCGGCATGGCAGCAGTGCTCGGACTCGACGCCGACGCCGTCGCGAAGGCGATCGACGGCACGGGCATCGTCGTCGCGAACGACAACGCGCCGGGTCAAGTGGTCGTGACCGGACCGCTCGCCGCGCTGCCGACGGCGACCGAAAAGCTGAAGGCCGCGGGCGCGAAGCGCGTCATCCCCCTGAAGGTGTCGGGGGCATTCCACTCGCCCGCGATGCGGGCGGTCGCTCCGCAGCTTGCCGAGGCGATCCGCGCCACTCCGTTCAATGCGCTCAGGTACCAAGTGATCGCAAATGTGGATGCGCAGCTGCACGAGAATTCGAGCGATTTCGTCACCTTGCTCGAAAAACAGGTGCACTCTCCCGTACAGTGGGTCGCCTCAGTACGGCGCGCCGCTGGGGAGGGCGCAACGACGTTCATTGAGTTCGGCGCGGGCAATGTCCTCACCGGCCTCGTCAAACGGATCCTCCCTGAGGC
Source organism: Chloroflexota bacterium (assembly GCA_030773995.1). Classification (GTDB taxonomy): domain Bacteria; phylum Chloroflexota; class Limnocylindria; order P2-11E; family P2-11E; genus UBA4735. The sequence goes on along the minus strand of JALYLX010000109.1, from coordinate 4,703 downwards.
GCGGACCGCGAACGTGTCGGACCCCGAAACGCTGAAGGAGGCACTCGATCTCGTTCGATAAGATCCTCATCGCCAACCGGGGCGAGATCGCGCTACGCGTCATCCGCGCGTGCCGCGAGCTCGGGATCCAGAGCGTCGTCGTGTACAGCGAGGCCGACGCGCACAGCCTCCCGGTCCACTCCGCCGACGAGGCCATCTGCATCGGCCCGGCGAACTCGCGCGACTCGTATCTGAACATCCCCGCGATCATCTCGGCCGCGCTCATCAGTGGCGCGCAGGCGATCCATCCCGGCTACGGATTCCTCTCCGAGAACGCGGACTTCTCCGAGGTCTGCAAGGAGCACGGGCTCGTGTTCATCGGCCCGCCGCCGGAAGTGCTCGCGCGGTTCCACGACAAGTCCGCGACGCGCGCGGCAATGCGGCGCGCGGGTCTGCCGGTCATCCCCGGATCCGAAGGTCCGGTGAAGACGTCATCGGAGGCGCTGCGCATCGCCGAGTCCATCGGCTACCCGGTCATGCTCAAGGCCCGCTCGGGTGGCGGTGGACGCGGGATGCGCAAGGCCGAATCCGCGAAGGACCTCCAGCGGCTCTGGGAGCAGTCCCGCAGCGAGGCGAAGGCGAGCTTCGGCGACGACGGCATCTACCTCGAGCGCAACCTCGAGGGCGTCCGGCACATCGAGGCGCAGATCCTGGTCGACGATCGCGGCGAGGCGATCTGCGTCGGCGAGCGTGAATGTTCCATCCAACGCCGCAACCAGAAGATGCTCGAAGAGGCGCCGTCCATCTCGATCAACGAAGAGCTCCGCCGTCGCATCAAGACGTACGCGGTCGACGCGGCGAAGCGCTTCGGGTACCGCGGCGTCGGCACGTTCGAGTTCCTCGTCGACGCGGCCGGCAACCCGTACTTCATCGAGGTCAACGCCCGCATCCAGGTGGAGCACACCGTCACCGAGGCGGTCACCGGGATCGACCTGGTGAAGGAGCAGATCGCGCTCGCCGCCGGGGAGCCGCTCAGCTTCTCGGACGAGCAGATCTGGGTGAATGGCCATGCGATCGAGTGCCGGATCAACGCCGAGGACGCGGACGCGAACTTTGCGCCGTCCACCGGGGTGCTCACGACGTGGCTGCCGCCGGCCGGGCCCGGCATTCGCCTGGACTCCCACTGCTTCCAGGGCTATGAGGTCCCGCCGTACTACGACTCGCTGCTCGCGAAGGTCATCGCATGGGGCAGAGACCGGCCGGAGGCCGTCGCGCGGATGCAGCGCGCCCTCGACGAGTTCACCGTCGTGGGCGTGACGACGAACATCGACGCGCACAAGAAGATCCTCTCGAGCGAGGCGTTCAAGGCGGGGCAGGTGACGACACATCTCATCGACACCGTCGGCATCGAAGCGCTCACCGCTTGACTGTCGTCCTCGACCGGAAGGGCATCGAGGCGCTCATCCCGCATCGTGACCCGTTCCTCCTCATCGATCGCGTGGTCGAGCTCGAGCCGCTCGTCCGCGCGGTCGCCGAGCACGATTTCACCGGCGAGGAGTGGTACCTGAAGGGCCACTTCCCGGGGAATCCGATCGTGCCGGGCGTGATCCTGACGGAGAGCATGGCGCAGGCCGCGACGGTCGCGGCGATGAGCCACCCCGACTACCGCGAGGGGCTCGGCCTCTTCGCCGGCATCGAGGAGATGCGGTTCAAGCGGATCGTCCGGCCGGGCGACACGGCCCGCTTCACCGCGGTGTTCGAGAAGCTGCGCCGCGGCTTCGGCCGCGCGAGAGTCACCACGCACGTTGGCGACGAGCTCGCCGCCGAAGGCGTCATCCTCGCGCTCTTCCAGCCGCGCGAGGCCAAGGAACCGGTGACAAGGTGAGCAAGGCGCTGTCCAAGGCGGCGAGGTCGCTGGCGTTCCGCTCCGCGAATGACGCCCTCTGGCGTGACATCCGTCATGCCGAGATGCTCGACGCGCTCCGGGCCCTCCGCGAGGCAACGGTCACGATGCTCGCGGCCCTCGGCCCAAGCGCATCCGACAACCGAGTTCCCGCACGTGACCGCGCCGCGATCGAGCAAGGCCGCGCGGCGCTGGCCCAGGCAGATCGGGCCCTGGCCCACAGTGAGCCGCCGCGAACGGAGCAGGACGTGGCCGCGAAGGTCGCGCCGTGAGCGATCGCGCCACCGTGGTCCGTGCGGTCACCGAGTACACCGGCGCGCAGGGACCGCGCTACGGCGGCGGCGTGAGCGCGGAGACAGTCGGCAGTCGCGGCCTCTGGTTCGGCAAGGTGACGATCGGACCGAGTGGGCGCACGAAGGCCCACCTCCACGAGCGTCATGAGACGGCGATCCTGATCCTGTCCGGCGCGTGCGAGGTGTACTCCGGACCCGACCTCGCGGCCCGCGACACCGCCGGGCAGGGCGAGTACATCTACATTCCGGCCAACGTGCCACACGTCGCCGTGAACGTGAGCGCGACCGAGCCCCTCGTCGCGATCATCGCGCGCACTGACCCGAACGAGCAGGAGAGCGTCGTGCTGCAGCCCGAGCTCGAGGCCCGCGTTCCGTGATCAAAGCGGTCGAGATCGTCGGCGTGCCGATGGACCTCGGCGGCTTCCGCCGCGGCGTCGACATGGGCCCGTCCGCGATCCGCTACGCCGGCCTGCGCCGGCGCATCGCGGAGCTCGGCTATCACGTCCGGGACCGCGGGAACGTGCGCGTCGCCGACCGCGACGAAGGCGAGGAGATCGAGTACGCCCACGGCGCGCGGCAGGCGCACCACTCCGACGAGATCGTTCGGGCGGCGGAGGAGCTGGCGAAGGTCGTCGCCGACATCGCGAAGCGCGGCGCGATGCCCGTCGTGCTCGGTGGCGATCACTCCATCGGCATGGGCACGATCGCCGGGCTCGCGCGCGCCGGCCACCGCGTCGGCGTCATCTGGATGGACGCGCACGGTGACATGAATACACCGGACACGACGCCGTCCGGCAACGTGCACGGCATGCCTTTCGCGGTCGCGCTCGGCATCGCGGAGGATCCCTTCCCGAGCACGCTCCGGGGCACGACCGATGGCAAGCACGGCGTCCTGCTCGCGATCCGTGACATCGATCCGGGCGAGAAGGACAACATCAGGCGCGCGGGCATCACGCCGATCACGATGGCCGACATCGACCGCGTGGGCATGGCGAAAGCGATGGAGAACGCGATCGCCGTCGTCTCCAAGGGCGACGGCATCCACCTCTCGCTCGACATGGACGCGATCGATCCGGACGAGGCGCCCGGCGTGGGCACGCCGGTGCGCGGCGGGCTCACCTATCGTGAGGCGCAGCTCGCGATGGAGATGCTCCACGCGTCGGGGAAGCTGCGCTCAATAGAGGTGTGCGAGGTGAACCCGATCCTCGATCGCGAGAATCGCACCGCCACGTTGGCGGTCGAGCTCATCGCGAGCGCGCTAGGGCAGTCGATTCTGTGACCGACGCTGAGCGCTACCGCGATCTCGCCGAGCGGGTCCTCGGCCGCAGCGCGCACGGCACGGAATTGTCGCTGACGCTCGATGGGTCGTCGCCGGAATTGGACGGCCGGATCCGATTGCCGGAGGGCACGCGCGTCGTGGGGACGATCGTGCGGCGTCCGACGGGCGAGATCGCCTCCGTCGGGGCCTACGTGGAATCCGCGATCGACCCCAAGGCCTTCGGCGAGGCCGTTCGCCGCCTGTACGAAGCCGATGGGTACATGCCCGCGCCGCCGCAAGGCGGGCCGATGGGTGGCTTTCGCTCGGCGGGGATGCGGTCAATGAGCGGCGGCGTGCTGTGTCGTGGCGAGGATGGACCGTGGATCCATAGCAGCGGACGGGCGGTCGGCGGGGGTAGATCGGAAGGCGTCGTCGTGTGGAACGGCCCCGCGGCCGGCGCCGGTCCCTGCGCGCCGCGCTCACACGGCACTTCGTTCCCTGATGTGATCCCGCCACTCGACGCTCCCGAGGGCGTGGACCTCCTGCCGGGTGGTGGCTACGGCGGCGGCGGGGGCTCGTGGACCACGGGCGGCGCGGCGTACACCAAGCTGACCGCACGCGAGCTCATCGATTCGTTCGCCGCGCAGCTCGAGGGCGCGGGTGCGAGCCAGCTCGGCTCCGGCGGAGACGTCGTCGTCGCGTGGAGCGAGTGGAAGCTCGCGACGGAGCCGTGGCAGGCGCTCCTCCTCGCCTTTGGACGCGACGAGCGCAAGGAGCTGCAGCTTCGCGTCGAGCGCGAGGACCATCGCAAGCGCGAGGACGCCGTGCGCCGCGGCATGAGCTGGCGAAGCTTCGGGTTCTAGCTCGCGGCCTAGCCCGACGCGGCCGGCGCCTGCTCCAGGACCTGCGCGATATCCGGATGCTTGTGCTTGCGAGCGAGGTCCGCCGGCCGTTCGCCGCCGCTGAGCGTGAGTGACGGATCGGCGCCGGCGGCGAGGAGCGCGTCCACGATCTCGCGGTCGCCGTTCTGGGCGGCCTCGTGGAGCGCGGTGAAGTCGTCCTGCTGTGTCGCATTCACGTCCGCGCCCGCGGCGATGAGTGCAAGTGAGCTCTCGCGATCCTGGCCTGCGATCGCGCTGTGCAGGGCCGTCACTTTCATCCGGTTGCGCGACGGTGCCGACACCTCCGCGCCGGCCGCGATGAGGAACGAGACGACGGCGGTGTGGTGGAAGAACGCCGCGAGGCCGAGCGGATGGAACCCGTCGGGCGC